>NZ_JACJOU010000004.1 GCF_014695725.1 Microcoleus sp. FACHB-672
CCGCCGTTGTATAGCCATTCATCTAAGCTGGCTGCTTCCCAAATTGGGTAGAAGTGCAGGCCGATGGCGTTAGAGGAGGGCACGACTGCGCCGGAGATGATGTTGTTGCCGTACAGTAAGGAGCCGGCAACGGGTTCGCGGATGCCATCGATGTCCACGGGAGGAGCAGCGATGAAGGCGATGATGAAGCAGGTGGTTGCGGTTAGGAGGGTGGGGATCATTAGGACGCCGAACCAGCCGACATAAAGCCGGTTTTCGGTTGATGTGACCCACTCGCAGAACCGTTCCCAAACGTTGGCGCTTTCGCGGCGTTGGAGAGTTGTGGTCATTTGTTTATGATTGCTATTGATTTTTCGAGGTGCGCGGTAGTGTTTTTTCTACCTTAATATATAGATTACTGTCTATATTGAGTTTTGTAAAGTAATTTAATCAAAATATTTTTGCCATTTTAGGTTTCAGGCTCAGCCTAAAAAGGCGAGGAGGCTACGCTAGCCCGGAATAAGGATGCCTGAGCCAAGTAAAGTAATGACTTTAAACTATGTCACGGATTGTTACATACAGCTCTGCTTACACCGTAGTGCCGACTTATGAATGCTTTAACCGTTGCACCTACTGCAACTTTCGGGTTGACCCGCAGCAAAGTCCCTGGCTGGAATTAAGCGACGCCCAAAGGTTGCTGAAGTCGCTGCACGGCACCGGCATGATTGAAATTCTCATTCTCAGTGGTGAGGTGCATTCGCAAAGTTCTCGCCGGCAAGCCTGGTTTGAGCGCATTTACAATTTGTGTGAACTCGCCTTATCACTAGGTTTTCTCCCACACACAAATGCCGGCCCTCTCAGTTTGGAAGAGATGGCAACGTTAAAAACTGTCAATGTATCGATGGGGCTAATGTTAGAGCAGCTGACACCCAAACTGATGCAAACGGTTCACCGGCACGCACCCAGCAAAGTTCCAGAGTGCCGGCTGCAACAATTGCAATGGGCGGGAGAACTGCAAATTCCTTTCACCACCGGCCTTTTATTAGGAATTGGGGAAACTCTAGACGACTGCGAGGAAACGTTACAAGCGATCGCAGACATTCACCGGCGATGGGGACATATTCAAGAAGTGATTCTGCAACCCCACAGTCCAGGGACTCAGCAGACGTGGGAAGGTTCAGCGTTTAGTGTTCACCGGCTAATAGAAGTGGTTAAAATCGCCCGTCAGATTCTCCCGGCGGAGGTCGTTTTGCAAATTCCCCCCAATTTAGTGCAAGAACCGGCAGCATTACTCGCTTGTTTAGAAGCCGGCGCGCGAGATTTAGGGGGAATTGGGCCGCGTGATGAGGTTAACCCCGACTACCCCCATCCCCACCATCAGCAACTCTCAGAAATCTTAAAACCGGCAGGATGGCAGTTGGTGCCACGCTTGCCGGTTTATCCTCAATATGACAGTTGGCTGCAAGGACGCTTACAGGACGCCGTCAAACAGTGGCGCAGTGCAATTAATAACCCGTTGACGCGAAATTAGGCTGAAACGCATAATTAACGCGCTCAACCTTGGTTTCACATCTGCCGTCGGGATAGAGTTTCAATAGGCGGAATCCTGGTTCCACCTCATCGAGGGAAAACTTGTTGCTTTGCGGTTTGAACTGAATACAAGTCGAGGGGGTAGTTAAGTAACGAACTCCCCGGCGTTCCCGTTCAATTTCTTGATGAATATGACCGCATAAGACGAGTTTAACTTGGGGGTGCCGGTCAAGAACAGCAAACAGCTCTTCTGGATTTTGCAGGGTGCTGCCATCTAGCCAGTGTGAATTCACCACGAAGGGTGGGTGATGTAACGCGACAAGGGTGGGCCGGTTGCCGACGAGATTGAGCTGCCAGTCTAACCAATCTAAGCTTGCCGGTGACAGAAAACCGTGAACGTATCCCGGTACGCCGGAGTTGAGCAGTAAAAAGCTCCAGTTGCCCACGTCAAAAGCTTTGTGAGGAAAGATGGGAGGCTCAGTTAACACTTGCTGCATCACCGGCAGACAGTCATGGTTGCCTGGTAGCCAGTAAGTGGGAATTCCTAAAGGACTGACTAAACTTAGCAGGAGTTTGTAAGATTCTGGTGTCTGATCTTGGGACAGATCGCCGGTGAGTAGCAGCAAGTCTGGCTGAGGCTGCAACGCTTGCAGTTGTGCCAAAACAGCTTGAAATGACGATAAGGTTGCCAGACCCAGCAATTCCTGCTTAGCATCGGCAAACAAGTGGATATCAGTGACTTGAGCAACGAGGAGAGGGGTCACTTGGCTCATGGCTTGGCTATTCAACTGGAGTGCGGAATTTATGGTTTCTAGACTAAAAATTTTGGGCTGGGAATAAGCTTTTTTTAAACGCCCGCGATTTGATATCTTTTTACAATAGCTTTAGCGAAGTTTGTAATTAGCGATCTGAGAGGGTCTTCTGTGTGATTTCGATCACATATCCTCTGGGGTTTTGCCTTGGCGGAGACTAAGGCAGCCGGCAGCACAGATTTTTTTGCAAAGAAACCAAGCCTGCAGGATTGTGTAAAGCGCAAAACCTGCTATAATGATAAACGCTGCGATAATTACAGCGCGGCGGCATAGCCAAGTGGTAAGGCAGAGGTCTGCAAAACCTCCACCCCCAGTTCAAATCTGGGTGCCGCCTTTTAAAAAACATCTAGACCAACTGATGTTCAACTAAACCTACGAAGTCACTACGACCGCACTTCACTTCATTTATAGAAGGTTTGCCAAAATTTGTAACTGGCAAGTGATCGCGGAGTGTTTTTGTCCTTGTTTCTATGGCAGAGTAATAGCGATTTAAGGTTTGGTCGCGACACATCAATTCTTTTAGTGCTGAGGAATGAAAACTGAGAGTTTTGAAATGACTCAGTCCTCAGTTTTGTCATATCTGTAATTTTTGCTTTTGAAATTAGTATAACCTCACTCCATCCAGCCCACGTAGTCTCAAACGTACGGTTCTTGATTGAGGTTTTTATTTTTAATTCTCTATTCAGAAATATTAGAACCTTCGCTGAGGGTAAAAAGAGTAGTTTAGTCATTTTGCCCCTATAAAATTACTACCCTACGACGGAGAAAACGATTGTAAATCCATTGACTTTTTAGCTCGCTAGATAGATATTGCTCGTCTTTACTTATTCTTAACGATGTAGAGGGGGTATTCCTTAACTTGCCTTAACTTAACGAAGTAATCCTTATACGTGTTGGTCGCGTATCTAACCAAATCGTTCACCTCCAACACCGCCCTTCTGAAGATAGGCAAAATTCCAATTAACTGACTTTGTACCTGCGCCATCTCAAGGGATGTGTTGGCTATAGCGTTCTCTCAGGCGGAGATGACCAACGGCATTGATGACTGCTCAACGGACAAGTGTCATCCCAGACAACTGTCACCGCTCAACTTATCGGTTCAACTCATCAATAATCGTCATGCCAAACAACAACACGTCGGACAACAGCGCCCCCCAAAATAACAGCGTCATTTTCATTCACCCCGATGGCACGACGCCCTCTCACTATGCCCTGGCTCGTTATGAGACAGCAGGGCCTGACGGTCGCATTAACTGGGACAGAATGGATAGCGCCGGCTCCTATTTGTCACATATTAAAGATCAGCTCACGGCCACGTCAAACGCAGGTGCAGTGGTTCATGCCTATGGCGTGAAGCCCCAGGCAGATTCCTATGGATTGGATGAGGAAGGGAATCCCATCGTTTCTTTGTCGGCGCAAGAAGGCTTGGCTGATCAGGGAACGACCATTATGGAAGAGGCGATCGCGGCGGGTAAAGCAACCGCTGTGATCAACTCTGGCTTTATTGCCGAACCTGGAACAGGCGTGTTTCTGGCTGATGTGGAAAGTCGCAGTCAGACAGAAGCGATTACAGCAGAAGTGGTGGAGTCTGGCGTTAATGTCATCTTGGGTGGTGGCGAAACCGATTACCTACCTGAAGGTACCGTTGGCTTCTTTGGTGAAGAGGGCACTCGCACCGATGGACGCAACCTGATCGAAGAAGCTGAGGAGATGGGCTACACAGTAGTCTACACTCGTGAGCAGTTGCAGAGCCTGCCCGAAGGCACCAGCAAAGTTTTGGGCATCTTTGCGGCAGAAGACACCTACAACGACACCACGGAAGAAGACAACGCTGGGAATCGGTTAGACAACTACGGTCAACCGGGCAATCTTAACCCGCCTACGGTTGGAGAAATGCTAGAGGCGGCTCTGCCGATTTTGGCAAAAGATGAAGATGGCTTCTTTGTGGTTCTCGAAGAAGAGGGCACGGATAACTTTGGCAACAATAACAATGGTCGGGGCGTGGTGGAAGCCGCCATTCGCGCTGATGAGGCGATCGGCGTTGCCCAAGATTTCATTGACAACGAGCGGCCCAACACATTACTGATCACCACCGCCGACAGCAATGCCGGCGGTGTACAGGCGAATGAGACCGATGTCATAGCAGGTGGTAACGTTGGCACCACTCCAGTCAACCCCACCCTGCCCAACCGCTCTGATGCCGTTGCCGTCCCCCTGGATGGACAGAACGGACGTACAACTGAACCCTTCATCACTGGGCCTGATGAAAATGGCCTTCGCTACGATTACGGCATTTCCTATGCTGGGCTGCCTGACTTTGGCTCTGACGTAGTCAGCAAAGCCTATGGTCTAAACGCGGATCTGTTACCCAGCACCCACGACAACACCGAGATTTACCGGCTGATGTATCAGACGCTGTTTAATGAAGCGCTGCCATCTCCCGTCCCGGCTCCTGAACCCACTCCTGCGACTCCTGCTACTGAGGACAAGGGTAACGTTATCTTCATTCACCCCGATGGCACGACCCCAGCTTATTTCACGCTGGCTCGCCTAGAGGAAGTGGGACCAGATGGCCGCCTGAATTGGGACATGATGTCTGATGCGGGCGTTTACATTAATAGCCTCGAAGACCAGATGACCGCCACCTCTAACGCCGGGGCAGTGGTTCACTCGCTGGGCACCAAACCTCAAGCTGATTCCTACGGGTTAGATGAAAATGGTGATCCTGTAATCTCTCGCTCTGGAAAGCAGGGTGTCACCATCATGGAAGAGGCGATCGCGGCAGGTAAGGCAACCGCTGTGATCAACTCTGGCTTTATTGCCGAACCTGGAACAGGCGTGTTTCTGGCTGATGTAGAAAACCGCAACCAGACGGAAGCCATCACGGCAGAAGTGCTGGAGTCTGGTGTTGATATCATCCTCGGCGGTGGCGAAACCGACTATTTGCCAGAAGGCACCACCGGCTTTTTTGGCGAAGAAGGTACTCGCACCGATGGACGCAACCTGATTGAGGAAGCCGAGGAGATGGGCTACACGGTGGTCTACAACCGCGAGCAACTGCAAGATCTGCCTGAGGACGCCAGCAAAGTTTTGGGGATCTTTGCAGCGGAAGACACCTACAACGACACCACCGAAGAGGCTAACACCGCAGCGGGATTGGACAACTACGGGCAGATGGGCAACGAAAACCCACCCACGGTTGCCGAAATGTTGGAGGCAGCTCTGCCCATTCTCAATCGCGACGCCCAGGGATTTATGGTGGTGTTAGAAGAGGAAGGCACCGATAACTTTGGTAATAACAACAACGGTCGGGGATTGATTGAGGCTACCCAGCGAGCAGATGATGCGATTGGCGTAGCAATGGACTTCATCAACAACGAAGACCCCAATACGCTGCTGGTTACATCTGCAGATAGCAATGCCGGTGGCCCTCAGGTGTATGATGTGGACGCCGATGAACCCGTTGGCACAATTGAAACCAATCCCACGCTGCCGGATGACTCCGATGCTGTGGAGGTGCCCCTCGATGGCCGAGATGGTCGCAACACTGAACCCTTTGTTGCGGCTGCCGATGCCAACGGCAACGAGTATCCCTTCGCGATCGCCTACGCCACAGTAAACGACGTTCCCGATGGTGTGTTGACCAAAACTTATGGTCTGAATGCGGGAGATTTGCCTAGCTCCCACGAAAACACCTACATCTATGAACTGATGTATCGGACGCTGTTTGGTCAAAACTCACTGCCCACACTCATCGAAGGCACTCCCCAATCAGAAACCCTGCTGGGTGGCCCTGATCGCGACTTAGTTCGCGGCAATGAGGGCGATGACATAATCGCAGGCTCCGTCAATGATGACTTCCTCTACGGTGAGGAGGGCAATGACCTGATCCGAGGTGACTTAAATACGGTTCAGGCGGGCGGCAGTGCCGGTGGTGATGACCTGCTCAGCGGGGGCTTAGGCGACGATCTCCTCTTTGGTCAGGGCGGCGATGACCAGCTTTATGGCGGTGACGGCAACGACCAACTCTTTGGCGATGCAGGCGATGACCTGCTCTTTGGCGGTCTGGGTCAAGATTCCCTGGTTGGTGGAGAAGGCAAAGATCGCTTCGTTCTCGCTTCCGGTGAGAATGGCGATGTCGATACACTTAACGATTTCCGTATTGGTGAAGACTTTATCGCCATGATGGAGGGAGTTGCGTTTGATCAGCTCGTGTTCTCTCAAAGCGGCGGCAGCACGGTTATCACCGCTAATGACAGTATGTTGGCGATGATTCGCGGCATCAACAGCACTGATCTCATTGCTACAGCCGATACTACGTTTGTCATGATGTAGGAACCATTAAGCAGAAGCGATTCAGTCAAAGCGCTCACAAAAAGTAGGGTGGTGTTGGACTTCCATACATCACCCTACTTTTTTGTTGCTTATGGCGCTCACTCCCATTACAAACCTTACCGCAGTTTTTATACCAATTTAAATTGGTATGACACATAATTCTTCGCTTACGTTTTCTCTAAAAATTGATGACTAAAAAACCTCAAAGCCATATTTTGCAAAACTTTGAGACACAAAGCGATTGTGACATTTATTTCTTCGGTTTTGACACTTATTTCTTTGCCCTACAGAAATTACGGGAAAGCCCAGTGATTGTATGTCAAGGCACAGCGGTGTCAATTTTTCTCTGCCGGCTCTCATCCCCTAATGCCCATGTCCCTTAAAAATTTAATTGGGTTGTGAGCGTAATAGTCTGTAAAACAGAGGCGGCGGCAAGGGTGAGGGGTTCTAACCAGTTTGAATCTGTCAAGCCTCGATAGAATGCTGTTAGCAGTAAGAAGGTGCGATTGTTTATTTCTTCTTTCTATCTAAATATCCTTTATAGCCAAATCCGCTTCCAAAACCACCCCCAAAAATGATGAGTAATTTTAAAACGTCCTGATAAACTGCTACATCTTTGTTAACCAAGAAAACAGTTAAAAATCCTAAAAATCCTAGCGCAACGATAAATGTTAAAAAACCATATATTCTTGCTGACTGGGTATCTGCAAAAGCCCTTTCATCATCTTTCTCAGATATTTCAAGTATTTTTGAAATATGCTGCTCGTTAATTTTATCTCGAATTGGCGATAAAGGCGAGATTGGGCCAGAAAAACGCTGCATCGAATATAGGGCCGTTATACCTCTCTTGAGTTCTGGAGGAAGATTTTCTAGCTCTTCGGGAAACTTTTCAATAGACCCTACTTCTTGTTCACCTTGTTTAGCTTCTTCATCTTGCAATTTTTTTCTTGATTCTGGGTCTTGATTAGACATACTATCTCAGGCTAAGAGTTTTAGTCACTTGTGAGGTTTCAGACTTCTCTATTTCTCTAGAAAGAAAATCTTCCAAACTTGAAGAAAAATTTGTATTCCAGAATTGACTTAATTTTTGTTCTAAAACTGCTTCAACTCTAGATTCCACCTCATTTTCAATAAATATAGAGCAGGCGTAACGAACCAGCGCCTTAAGCGCTTGGTCGCTAATTTCGCCCTTAGCATTTAAGTAAGAAAAGTAAGATATAACAATTTTCAGCCTTTCTAAATTCGAGGCTTTAAACCCATTTTGCTCTAAATATCCTCCTTTTTCTGAATAAAAATCTGATATTTCTGCCACTTCTTCATTTAATGAGAACACAGGAATATACCCCCTATTAACCGTAACTAATTTATCAGATATCAGTCTTAAAAAAACAAATTTTTGTATGAAATACAGGGATCTTATTGTAAGTACATTATATTACGGATTTGCGTAGTTATACATTAGCTTTATTTATCTTTCCGGACTTGGCTCGTCAAATCTTTAACTACTAGCAAGCAATCTGCGCGAACCGGCAACCTGAAATTACGAAAAACTCAGCAATGGTACAGGATACAGTGGTGTAAATTTTTTAATGCCTGCTCTCACCCCTTAAGGCCGGCATCCACAAAAAATTTAATGGTGATGGCCTGTAAAGCAAAAGCGGTGGCAATTATCCTCGCAGGTTTACTCGGATATTGCCACCGGCTCTGATTTCCTATGAACTAGATCATTCAAACTGGTTATTAAGAAGCAAAGACCAGTTGAGAAAGCACCAAACGTTTATGTACCGGCGATTGGGCTGAAGAGTCTGTTGTCTCTTCTTTGTGATTAACCGGCACGAGCATTGAATCTGTAGAACGCACCACCATTTCTCCGCAAACAACGGCTTGCCGCAAGTGCCGGCCTGTTTTCCACGCATGAAACTTAACCGGGTTCCACCGGGGGTTAGCTGGGTAGCCGGCGAATCCTGATCGCAACGCCGGCAAATTAGCATCTGAGATGCCGGTGTGAACGAAGACTCCCTCTGCCAACTCAACCACTGGATAATTGCAAGGCTTCATTGTTTTGGTCACTGGCTTCACCCCCCTTTGTGTTTAAGACAAAAAGATTTAATTGCGTTATTTGTAGTATAAATACTACTTTTTGGCTGAAATTGCTTACCTGTCCTTTAGTTTCAGTCTCCGAGAGACGCTGAATTTGCTAGCACGACAGGATATTTTTAGCTGTGCCGATTGAGCATACTACAGCACAACCAAGTCAATCACACTTTGCTGATCGTCTTTAGCTGGAAAGTTAAATCGCTTACGTGTCTCTCTCGTTTAGAGCCGACTCAGACACTTAGTTGTGATTTATTAGAATTATAAACAATGTGTGTAACTTTTTGCAACACAAATGTGTCAATAGGTTGATTTTCTTCCGACGAACCGACACATTTCTTAAAGATATCGGCAAAACAACCGCCCAGTTCAAGATTTGGGTAATTTTTTTAAAAAAATTAAGTCTTTTGGCCTAATCTAATAAGAACAGATTCATCGCCCGCCCTTCTTCACCTGTTCGTAAGGATAGCAGTGAATTACGGCTTAGCCCATATAGCTACCTTTAGAGCCAGCTTCCAGCAGTCCCTGCCACATATCCTTGGGGGCTTGAAAGTAGCGGTAGCTTTTGCCACTATTAAAAACAACTTCCAACGGCTCGGTTGCTTCGTCATAGTCGGCAGCCTGAATCATGCTAGATTCTACCGGATGTAGTTGCATCGTCTTCGCTTCAGGTAAATTTTAAGCAAGCGGAATTGACTATTTATATTAAACTCATGGTCTGTCTAATCACGCCTGTTTAAAAAAACAAAATAATGCAAAAATTTAAGAATAATGGTTTTAATTGCGGAACTTAAACAAAAAACATCCACTCAGTATTTCAATAGTAACTGCTAGCATGAATATCACTAAAAGTTTAGTTTTATCTAAATTTGCATAATAGGAATGCACATTTAATAAATACGAAAAAGTGTCTAATTATATTAAAGGTTTTTTAATTGATCGATCAGAAAAAAGGCTCTGGATGTCGATGATGTAAAGTTAATCCCCATCCAGGTAAAATTCTCATAGAAGTCCATCACAAAGATTGACAGCCGTTAAAAGTGCTTGAGTTGCTTTCATCCCTCAGATAAATTAGGGCGGGTTTCAGCTTCCCACACGGTTTCTCTCAGGGGAAAGGTGGGAATTGGCGCAGGTTCCTGTAGCCAGCGCCGGCCTGACGGGCTGACTCTGCACTGAATCAAGCATCATACATCACTGTCTAGCTCACAAGCAGTAGTCCAGGAAATGAGAGGTTGCGGGCTAAATTGCTGAGGGATGCCGGCATTTCGCAGCCAAAAAAATCGTAAGTCAGGGTAGCGGAAGTCAGCCAAGCTTTGCTATAATACGTTTTGTTGCTGGTGTAGCTCAGTGGTAGAGCAGCTGATTTGTAATCAGCCGGTCGCAAGTTCAAATCTTGTCACCAGCTTTAAAATCTAAGTGCAACGACAAACCACTCCTGTCGCTTTAGCGGAAATAGGAACTAGCCTCGCAGACTACGGATGTTTTAGCTCTACGGATTCGACCCGGAAGCGCAAGCAGATTGGCTCGAGCAAGCAACTAGGACAGATGCAGCTTTAAAAGTCTAGCCTTAGGACGGATGGGTTTTCTCATTCCACATCCCTCTATTGGGTGGGGTAGTTCATCAAAACAAGTATCGTAAGGATATATCCTAGCCACGCCCACTGGGAATTAGTATGTCAAACAAATCAGATCGCCCTGCGCTTCCCCCATCTGTTCAGCGAGTTGTCCCTGTATTTCGCTATGCCGGCTGGAGTAGCTTCTGGGTGCAATTAGTTCTAGCTGTTGTTGCCGGCCTAATTTTCTTATTTTGTATCCCTCTGGCCATCCCGCGCGGCAACGCCGTCAACACAGCTAACCCCGGTACTGGGCCAGGGACATTTTTTGCGATTAGCGGATTAGTCGTCCTTGGTATCAGTATCTATTGGTCTTGGCGATACACCCGCGTTGCCAACCAACTTCAATCTGCCAATCCCAACTTACGCCCCAAAAAAGCAGACGCCATGAAACTTCTGCGGCGCGGATTGCTCCTAAATTTAGTAGGGATGCTGTTGACCCTTCTAGGGGCAGAAGCGATTAACGGGACTCTATTGGCCAAGTCATTCAGTTCTCAAGGCGCTTTCTTCACCGATCCGGCAGCAGTGAGTCGATTGATTCAACCCCTAGATATCTTTCTGGTGTTGGGGAACACTCACACGATTGTGGCGCACTTTGTCGGCATTGCTACAGTGCTGTGGTTGATTGAGTGGGTTAATAAAGATTAGCCGGCCCTCAGCCTTCGGGCATATTTAAAACTCGCGATCTTTGCCCAGATTAAAACCTTAGCGATCCGGAATCACTGCCTATTTTGCGAAAGACGTACTTAGTACAATTCAAGCATCCTGTGAATTAACCACTAACAGCTAGTGAGCCGGCACAACAGAAAGGGATGGTTACAGTTTTCCCCAATACTGTTACCAATTGCCCACACTCTATCAGCAGCTAAATTTGGAATTTTAGATATTGGATGTTGGTTAAAAAACATTCAAAAATCTAAGCTCTCTTTTAAAATTAGCTGAAATGAAAAATATGATGTGTGTCTCCCATCCCACTTCTGTGTGGCTTAGTTAGTCATACCAAATCCGTATCCACAACCCCCTTTTTCTTGAGACTAAAGCCCCCTTCTCACTGTTTGTCTGACTTAAGACTCACGGCTCAGAACTCAGGACTGGAAGCGGACTGCGGACTTGGTATGAGATGCTGTTTCACTCAAGCACGGAGACAATATCAATCATGGCACTGAAACCGGCGGCGCACTCTAATGTGACTAGCCAGACAAACCTTGAAGCATCTCAAGAAGCCTTACGAGTTTTACTGGGTCAAATTGAAACTGAACTCTATCAGAGTGACACCTATCGCCGCGCTTTAGCCAGTTTTGAGACGCTGCTAGGGGAAAACGATCAGGGCAGCCAGATTCTGATCAAGGCAGTGGCCAGAGAAGCAATTGGACTGGCATTAAAAAAATTTATCAAACACTATCGAGCGCTGCCAGCCGCCAACCAGAAAGGTGAGGGCGCAAGCGCTCAAGATACCCTTAACCCGTCTGCTGTTGCCGATGCCGGCAAACCGTCTGCTCAAACCGGCACTGTTCTGTCTCAAGCAATCTCCTCAGCAGGTATGAAGAGTCGAACTCAAAAACTCTCGAAAGCTCAGCTGGCAGCCCAAAAAATCGAGCTACAGCGGGAAGAGCGTTTGCGCCAGATTGGCCAAGAACTGGAACAAGCACGTCAGGCTCGTTTCCTTTCCCGCCAGCAACTTCACCGTCAAACTCTAGTCCCACTCGCTCACCTAGAAGCGTTAGAAACAGGCCATATTGAGCAATTACCAGAGGATGTTTTTGTTCGGGGTTTTATCCGCCGGCTAGCGAATGCGCTGGGGTTAGATGGTGCCGGTATGGTTGCTTCTTTACCCGCACCCGACCCTATAAAATCTGTCGTACCGTCCTGGCAGCGACCTTTATCTGAATCTGGAATGCAATTGCGAACAGGACATTTGTACGTTGGTTATACCGCCCTCATGGCAAGTGCTGTAGGCGGACTTTCTTGGATGTCTGGGCAAGCAACACCTGGAGCAATTGCTGAACCTGATCCGGCTGCTTTATCTCCTAAAACTGTCTCTGAATCAATCAAGCCGGCGGAACCAACCGCAACGCCCGGTTTAACTTCAGGTAAAAATCGCGTAGCTGCCGGCTCTGATATTGCACCGCCGGAGGCGCTTGCTTTTTAGCTAGGGAAGAGGGAGTGAGGAGGAAAAAGCTGGAATCACCCCTGCCTATACCTTTAGGGTGGCGCAGCCTTGCTCCTCTTTCCTCCATCCTCAACGAGTTCGTAGCTTCTAGTTGCTCAAAACCAGGTTATCTCGGTGAACCACGGTTTCAGCGCCGGCATAACCTAAAATCTGGGAAATTTCATCAGACTTGCGCCCTCGAATTCGCTGTAGTTCCGGGCTGCTGTAGTTTACCAATCCTCTCGCCATTTCCCGACCGCTAAGATCACATAGCTGCACAGCATCTGAGGCATTGAATTCTCCTTCAATCCCGGTGATGCCGGCAGGAAGTAACGATTTTCCCAGCTGACAGATCGCTGCCACGGCACCGGCATCTAAAAACAGCTTCCCCGCGGGAATCAAACCGTGAGCGATCCAGCGCTTGCGGGCGCTGTCAGTTCGGGGTTGGGGTTCAAACTGAGTGCCAATAGGTTCTCCCTGCAAGATTTTGTCAATATTTCTAGGATAAGCGCCGGCAGTGATCACCGTACGAACCCCCGCACCCGTGGCAATGCGTGCTGCTTCGATTTTGGTTGCCATGCCGCCGGTGCCCCAACTGGTGCCACTGCCGCCGGTTTGTACCTGTAACTCTGTCAATTGTTCCAAGCGCTGCACTAACGCAATCGGTTGGGCGTCTGGCACTTCGCGCGGATCGGCGGAGTACAACCGATCTACATCGGTGAGTATAAATAGCCAGTCAGCTTCGATCAAGCTGGCTACCAGTGCCGAAAGCGTGTCATTATCCCCAAACTTGAGTTCTTCAACGGCTACGGTGTCGTTTTCATTGACCACCGGCACCACTCCCAACCGCAACAATTCTTGGAAGGTGTTGTAAGCATTTACATATCGGCTACGCTGCACCAAGTCGGTTCGAGTCAGTAGCACTTGAGCGATTGGCTGTTGCAGGGTTGTAAAAAAGTCATCGTATACCCGGATTAGCCGGCCTTGGCCCACTGCTGCGACTGCCTGCTTCAGGGCAATGCTGCGAGGTCGTTCTTGTAGTCCCAGGCGAGCGCAACCCACCCCCACGGCACCAGAGGAAACCAAAACAACTCGGTGCCCTTGCCGACGTAGGTCTGTGAGGGTTTCTACGAGGGTAGCAATGGTGGAAAGGGCGAGGTTGCCGGTGGCCGGCACCGTCAAACTAGAAGTCCCTATTTTTACAACGATGGTTTGCGGCATGAGAAGAGATCAGGGGACTTGGTGAGGCATTAGGGAATTAGGGCCTGGGGCATTGGGGATTGGGCATCTTTCCCCTAGCTCCTAATGCCTAGCCCATCAATTGTAAAGCGCCAGCTCCTTCTCAGAGAAGACTGGCGCTTTACAAAGGTATTTATTTTTTATGGTTAGGGTCTTTATATTTGCTGACCCCATTTGAACTACAACTATCATCGCCTGAAAAAAGCGAAGTCTTCAGTTTCATAATGTTTTTTTTATATTTCGCGATGTCAGGATTCATCACGGTTTGTAAAGTTTTATTGCTTTGGAGGCGTGAGGGTGGCTCCGAGGATTTGAGAAAACCACACCTCAAAGGAACGCCACTGATACCGGCGGATCGCTTCCGTGGGATCGATGACAGGCTCAACCAAAATGGTAAACATTCCCAAGCGGTTGCCGGCGAGGACATCGGTAAAAAGGCGATCCCCAACCATCGCCACCTGATCAACCGGCAGGTTCATGCCATCAACCGCTTGCCTTAACTTGCGTCGGGAGGGTTTAGCCGCTCCCATAATGTAGGGCACGTTCAAGGACTCGGCGATGCTGCGAATACGATAGGCGCTGAGGTTATTGCTGACGAGCCAGAGCTTTGCCAGGGGTCTAATAGTATCTACCCACTGCCGCATTTCTGGAGAAGCTTCAGCAACCCGCATAGGCACCAAGGTTTCATCCACATCCAGGACTAATCCTTTCAGCTGGTATTGCTGCACAATCGTCGGTGTCAGACTCAAAATTGAGTCTCCTAAAACTAAGTCAGGCTGTAAGAGTTTGCCCCAAGACATTGTTAATTGTTGATGGTTAGTTGGGTGATTTTTCAGTAGCCGAACGCTCATCCCGAATTTTCGCTTGAGCGGCTTCGTGTTCGGCTAAGGTGCGGCTAAAGACGTGAGTTCCGTCATATAGCGCCACAAAATAGAGAAATTCTGTGTTTTCTGGATTGAGAGTAGCTTTTAAGCTCTCAACGCCGGGACTGGCAATAGGGGTTGGCGGCAAGCCGGCATTGATATAGGTGTTATAGGGAGAAGGCGTATTAACTTGGGCCAAGGTTAGGGGTTTATCGGGTGTTTGGGTAACTCCCAAGCCGTATTCAACGGTGGGATCGGCACCTAATGACATTCCTTCTTGTAAGCGCTTGGTAAACACGCCGGCAATTCGGGCACGTTCCCCAGGAATGACAGCCTCTTTTTCCACGATGCTGGCGAGTGTCACCCATTCAAGCAAGCTCATCTTGGTCTGCTGATCTCCTTTTTGATAGATCGGAAGTGCCAACTGCTCAAACCGAGTGAGCATCTGTTTTAAAACTGCTTGCGGGGTAATGTCATCACCGACTAGCTCGTAGGTGTCGGGGTATAGGAAACCTTCGAGATGGGGTAACCCATTGGGCAGCCAGGGGTACTGGGCTTGCGGAATTTCGCTAGCTGCTTTGAGAAAGTCTTCGGCTTTAAAAAACCCTTGTGACTCAAAGTAGGCAGCCATTTGCTTGAGTGACCATCCTTCGGGAATGGTGAAGTTGAGCTTGACAACGTCGCCAGCCCAAATTTTATTGGCAATCTCTTGCATCGATTCTGTGGGGGCGATGTTATAAGTGCCGGCTTTAAAATCCCCACCCCCATTGCGTTGCATTAACCACCGCGCCCATAGTTTCCAAGCAGACGCGGAACGGATCAAACCGGCTGACTCTAGATCCTGGCCAATTTGTTGAGCCGATGTTCCGGGCGGAATTTGCAGCTGAACCGCTTTGTCTTGGGGTGAGTTTCCCGAAGCAACCGAGCCTGCCGGCGGCGCACTGGCCCAACTCCACCAAGACCAGCCCTGCCAAGCACAGACTCCTAGGGTCGTCAGTATGATAGCGAGGAACAACGACCACTTGGAAATGCGTTTGACAACTTTCATATTTAATGCTATTAAACAATCAGTTTCTACAGAAAAGTCGTGAATGCGTGGGGGCGTCAGCCTTTGCCGGCATAGCCTGCCCCCTGATTAAGTCAGCCCTAGGCGCTAAGAGAGCAAGCTTCGCCCTTAGGAGCGCGATGAAAGCCGGGATTTTGAGATGGGAATATTTAAGCGGCAAAACCCAAACTTTCCAGGCTTACTCCTCTAGTTCCTCGTCAAAGAGCCGATCTTCGATCAGTCCTTCTAGAGCTGGCAGCATTGGCTCTAGCTTTTGGAACTCTTCAGGGGAGAGCAATTCAGGCTCACCGTCGTCATTAATCCGAGCTAGAACAAAGAAGGGATCGAGGGGCGTATAAATGGCATACTCTAGCTCTTCGTGGTAGAAGCTCGCTAGCCACTGTAGCTCTTCATAATCACCCTCTTCTGTATCTTCATCTTCCCCGATATCCTCGGAGGATAAATCCGGCAAGTCACCTTCAACTGTGAGGGTGATGGCTGTGCGTTTGAGGGTGAGGTTTTGCTCTTCGAGAACAGCTTTGGCTATCGAAAAGAGCGGATCAACGTCCTCGTCTTCTATAGGGACTGCTTCCTCGTCATCCCCTTCTGCTTGCCAAGCAAAAATTTCGACGGGAGAATCGATGGGCAGGAGTAAAACGTATTCCTGACCTTCTAACTCCAAAGAATGCTCAATAGAACAGGTAAGCGTCCGTCCAGATTCATCCGTCAAGGTGACGGTATCTGAGGAAGGACGCCCATTCTCTTTAGGGGATTGGGATTTTGTCATTTGTCATTTGTCCTTTGTCCTTTGCCAGGTGTCAGCGGCCAGTTGTCAGCAGTTATGAGCGACTGACAAGTGAGCGCAGCCCACTGAGCAATGACCTAGGGGATGAGAACAGGGTGGATAGGTTGACAGTTTGGGGCAGTTTCCAAGGTCACTGGGAATAAACCAACGCTGAAAGCTCAATGCAATCGCCGTTGGTTTAACGTCTATTGGACGACTCTAGTGCATAGCAAATTGCACTCACCAGAATATCACGGTAGAGTACCTTCCCTCTTCGGCTGTCGGCGCTCGTCTAGCCACTGCTGTAAAATCAGGGCAGCTGCTTTGCGGTCAATCAGTCCTTTATTACGCGAGGGAGAGCGATTTTCTGCAATGATCATTTGCTCCGCCTGAAATGACGTTAAGCGCTCATCCACATATTCCACCGGCAGTTGCAGTGCCTCAGAAAGGCGGTTGGAAAATTTCTGCACGGATTTGGCTTGGAAACCCACATCGCCATTCATGGAATAGGGTAAACCGACAACAAGCACTTGCACTTGTCTTTCCTCGACCAATTGACGCAGTTGTGCCACATCTCGGTCAAAGGAGGTGCGCTCGATGGTCGTCAGTCCGGTGGCAATTAAGCCTGTGCCATCACAGCCGGCCACCCCGATGCGCTTGCTGCCAAGATCCAAACCCAGAGCTGAAATTCTCGCTGCCATAGTTATTAATTAATGTCTCAGTTTGTCAGTCCTGAGTCTCCTGGATGAAGTTCTGGCTCAGTTTTTTTACAGATCGCGCATTCTTCAGGGCTTACGACTACATTGAGTGCCGGCTGCGGTTCAGTAACCGGCTTGTTTTTTTGCAGCGGATTAAGCCACGACATCCGGCCCGGTACAGGTTTGCGTGCCGGCTGGAATCCCTGAAGCACATCAGAAAGCTGTAAAGCTTCCAGGGCGTTGAGTTTGGACTCACGCAACTTGTGCCAAACTGAGCGAGACATCAGCAGCGTGTGGGAAATACGCTCGGCTCCGATTTGCTCTAAATACTCTTCCCGTTCTGGCTGATAATCTGCAGAAGCCAGATGTAAGGATTGGGGCGGGAAATCCTTAGCAATGCGGGCCATTTGGGACAGCAATTCTGGATAAAGCCAAGTGTAAGCCGGGTGGACGGTCAACTGAGCGACATGAGGCTGTGAGCCATCGCGACTGAGCTGCACTTGAAAGTAGCCGATCGCTGCTTTTCGCTGCGGTTCAAACACATAGCCGCTCACGACTTCGGTGTGAGCAAGCCACTGTCTAAAGCCTTCAATTAAAGCGCTGACCAGGCCGGTTTGAAAATCTTGGATGTGGCGGTCGAACACCTGGCGAAGCAACGGCGGCATGGCCGCTGTGTCCAACTGGCACAACAGTTGAGCGTCGGCATTGCTCACCGGCAGCAAAGTGGGCAGATCCGGTTCCCGATTGGCCAATTGCTCTTGCAGTGCCGGCCCGATTGTCCAGTAGGTCATTTGGGCCAAGGGCTGAAACCCATTTTGCCGGTAGAGAGCTAGAGCGTTTTTATCATTAACATTCACCTCTAGCAGCCAAGTGCGAGCCTCCCAAACCACCTCTAAGCAGTGGCGCAGCAGCACCGAACCAATTCCCTGACTAGAGGCGGCTGGATCGATGACTACTCGCTCGACTCGCCAAGTGCTCCGCGTGCGGTTAAATGGTGAGATTTGAATCATGCCCCGAAACTTGCCTTCTTGCTCGGCAACATGACAGCAAAAGAGGTACTGGTAAGGATTGGGAAACAGGCTCAGCAGCTTTAGCCAACCAAACCAGCGCCGAGCTTGTGACAATTGCTGGCAAGTGTCAGTTAAACGGCTGTGTGTTTCGGCTTCAAACTCCTCCGCACAGCGTTTTTCCATCACTTCCAGATCCCGGTACTGGATGGGGCGGATCGTGGTATTGGGGTTCTGGGGTGAGACAGGAGCCATTAAACCTTCTACGCGGCCTCTATCCTTTTTGAACGAACAATGTAGAGGTTAGAGTTTTTTCTCTTTTCTCCATTTTCCATTCTTCATTCTCCAGGGGAGCCGTGCCCTCCATGTATACGACGATTCACCCTGTTTTTGCGGGAGGCAATTTTTTAAGTTGCTTCTCCAGTCAGGAACGGGGCAAAACCTGTATGAGCGATTAACCCTGAGCTTTCGGTCGAATCAAAACCAGCGGAGTTTGCTCATCAGCATTGCCGGCTGGGTTAGTTCTTAAGGCTTGTTCTAACAAAGCCGCTGACAGATCGGGGGTCGCTGCCAATATCTTAACTGCTTTCAAGTCGTTCACGTCTACAATGGCGGCTGATAATCCCGTCTCCTGTTGAATTCGTTCTACAACTTTTTGAGGATCTTCAGGGCCGAGGACGATGAACTGGTCATAAGGAGGCAAGGTGCCGGTTACGTCGTCAATTAGCCGCGCTTGCTCACCGGCAAGTTGGTAAAATACCCCAGGCTTGCCAAATACTTTAGCAATTGCCCCAACGACAAAGGCGAAGACCACCCGTGCCGGCCCGACGATATTCACTAAGGTTTGCATCCCGCAAGCGGTGGCCAAACTAGAGGTGGGCATGAAGAAATAACACAGCCGCTTGGCCACAAATCCAGGTTTGATATCGGTGGGATGGTGCCACCGGCCTTGCATGATGGCGATGGGAGTTTCACCAATCGTCACCACGTCTCCTTTTTGGGAGTGGGGGAAGATGTAACGCTTAACGATTTCTACCGGATCGTCGAGGTGCGTGAGTATATGGGTTTTCACCGGCAGCACTTCTGCCACAGTTGTAGATCGCCAGCTTCCAGCCGTTGCCCCGGGTTCTGGATATTTCAGCGGCACAACTACATGGCGGACTTTGGGAATGCGTCCCTGAGGGCCATAGGTGATGTAATTGACTTTGATCCAGGCAGTTTGCAGTTGGCTCAGATCCGGCCCTTGAATCTCGATTGATACTTTAATGCGCGTTTTCTTGCCGGTTTTGACAATATAGCCAAACCAATATCCATCATCCCGTGCGGTTGCGTCTGGATGTAGGGGAATTACTTGGCTGCGGCAAGTGATGCCTTCTAAGCTACCTTTCGACAACAGGCTGACTTCCGAACGCACTTCCGGCAGCATGATTTCTAAACTATGCGTCTGGTTATGAAACTCCATCTCGCCGACCAAAAGATAGCGGTTGGGTTCCACAACTTCTAACTTCCAATCTCCCTGCGACAGCTTTAAATCATTGCCGGGACGCCGCCGGTACTGTAACTCTAGCGCCAACCCAGCGAACCCTAGCAACAGAGCCGCGACTCCTACACCAATTCCTATGCTTTCTGCGATCACCACAATTGTTTCCGAATTTTTGTTCTGCGAGTTTATTCAGGCTGACCCTTCTGCGGACGGGATAGAACGAGGGGGATAAAGAGTCCTGAGTCCTGATTCCTGAGTCCTGAGCTTTTGAGTGGGAGGGTGGGAGAGTGGGAGAGAGTAATACAACACTTAATTTTCCCAATGCCCAATGCCCAATCCCCAATGCCCAATCCCCAATGCCCCTTTTATCCTATAACGACTGTAACGAGGGTTAGAAAGCCTACAGAATTGTAAGGCCCTTGGATTAGTTTGAGAAAAGCCTATCTCGATAGCAAGATTTTTGTTAAACATTTGTAAACTGTTAAGAAGCGCTTTTTAAGGTTTACATTTCTTAAAGGAGTTCCATGAAGCTACTGATTACTGCCGAGCGCTATTTCCTGATTGGCCATGTTGGGGCGATGGCGTTCGGACTGGCAGGGCTGCTGCTGGTTTTACCCAATCCAGAATTAATTCTGAGTTTATCGTCTGTCGGACAAAGCATCTTCCAGTGGAGTATGGCCGGTGGGGGGGTGGTTTATATCATCTTCGGAGCGGCTGCGGTGGCGATTTATGCCTATCGGCAGCTAGGACTGCGGCTGTGGCTGGCGTTTATGCTGCCATCTGTATTTCTGTCTTTGGGGAGTGAGCTGCTGGGCACCAGCACCGGCTTCCCGTTTGGCCATTACCAATACTTAAGTGGTTTGGGCTATAAAGTAGCCGGTTTGGTGCCGTTTACAATTCCTTTGTCTTGGTTTTATATGGGGCTGGTGTCCTATCTACTGGCACGTGCCGGCTTAGAACGCATCGGCATGGCTAATTGGGTTCGCCACATCGCGGCGATTGCCTTGGGTTCACTGTTACTCACGGCTTGGGACTTTGTTCTCGATCCGGCAATGAGCCAGACAGCCTTTCCGTTCTGGGAATTTCAGGAAGTCGGCGCTTTCTTTGGGATGCCTTACCGCAACTTAGCCGGTTGGATGGGCACCGGCGCACTGTTTATGTCTGTGGCAGCTTTGTTGTGGGGAAATACACGGATTTCATTGCAGCGCTCACAACTGGGTTTACCTCTAATTGTTTATGTGGTTAACTTCGCCTTCGGTGCGATTATTACCTTGGGTGCCTTAGATGCCCGGTACTTGCTTCCCACGTCGCTGAGTGTGTTGCTGGGTGTTGTGCCGGCTGTGATTCTATGGTGGATGGCTGCGCCGGCAACGCAAACCGTGGAGGATGCCCCCTCTGAGGCAGATTCCCAGATTATCGAGCGTGCTGAACTGCCGGCTCCTCCTGTGGAAGTCGCCGCAAAATCAGGCGGGAGGTAGACTTGACCGGCAGCGCAGGGCCAGTGCAATTTCATTTCGGTTTTGGGGTACGCTGCCAACCCCCAACTCCTTTAATCTTTGATTGGTTTTTTTCCCCTCACGTCAGGCAAAAGGTAAGAATACTCAATTTTCCTCAAAACCGCACGCCAAAGATGAGGGGAACTTTCAATTTGAGGGTTCCTCTGCTTCTAAAGTAGATTTGTTCAATTTTAAGAATTTGGTTAAAAGCAAACTAGATCCTTCACAGTTGGGTTTCTCTGGCCTGTTGTATGCTTTTAAAGCTTACTGTTAGCGTCTTTTCTGATTCTGTAGCATCAGGCCGGCAAAACATAATAAAAGTATGAAAAACAACACACCAAACACACTTGGATCAAAATGGCCATTCGTAACGGGTGTCAAACCTCCGTATTCTTGGCCGGCATCATAAAGAAGGTCGTTCATCTATACAAACTCACTAAAGTTTTGCTGTTTGATGAAAAAATTTTAAACTTCTAGTCTGTTATTTGTCCTCCGTGTGAGCGTGCGGACAAATGACCTGTTAACGATGAGAAAGGTTTTCTTGTGCTTACCAATTTTTTTTCTATCGCAAACCCTATATCTACTGATTTGTCAATAAATTATTGGTCATTGGGGTTGTTGCTGTTTCAGGTGCCGGCGGTGGCGATTTTGCTGTCGCGTCTGATTAAAGGGCCAACCCGCAAGCTGCCGATTGAACCGCAACCGGCAACCCTAGATTTGTTCGGAAAAGTAAGTGTGGTTGTGCCGACGCTGAATGAGGCAGAACGAATTGGCCCATGTTTAGCCGGCTTGACTCGCCAGAGTTACGAAGTTCGGGAAATTATTGTGGTTGACAGCCGATCCCAGGATGGGACAGCAGAAATGGTGAAGGCTGCCGGCGAGCAAGATCCTCGATTTCGTGTGATTACAGATGATCCGCTGCCTGCCGGCTGGGTGGGGCGTCCTTGGGCGTTGCACACCGGCTTTTATCACACTTCTGATGGCAGTGAATGGTTTTTAGGAATGGATGCCGATACCCAACCCAGTCCCGGTTTGGTTGCCGGTTTAGTGGCAACGGCTGAGGCGGAGGGTTACGATCTGGTGTCTCTGTCGCCGCAATTTATTCTGAAATATCCAGGGGAATTGTGGTTACAGCCGGCACTCTTACTCACCCTCGTCTACCGATTTGGCCCAACTGGCACCGGCGCAGATACGGCAGAACGAGTGATGGCAAACGGCCAGTGTTTTCTATGCCGGCGGTCTGTTTTAAAGCAGCTAGATGGCTACAGCAGCGCCCGGAGTTCCTTTTGTGATGATGTTACCTTAGCCAGAAACATCGCCGCCAAGGGCTTTAAAGTAGGCTTCTGGGATGGGGCGAAGGTGTTGAAGGTGCGGATGTATGAAGGGGCGGCAGAAACTTGGCGAGAGTGGGGAAGATCGCTTGATCTCAAAGATGCTTCTTCATCGGGTCAGATTTGGGGCGATTTGTGGCTGCTGCTAGCCATTCAAGGTTTACCCCTGCCTATTTTACTGGGCTACCTGTTTCTGTCTCCCCCGCTTGCTCTTGCCCCCTCTCTGCCGCTTTCTCTGTTGGGATTAAATTTGTTTCTGCTGGCAATTCGGTTTGCTTTAAACTTTGCAATTGCCCCCTCTTATGATCGCTCACAAGCATCTGCCGGCTGGATGTTTTGGCTGTCTCCGTTGGCAGATCCTTTAGCTGTCGTGCGAATTTTTCTTTCAGCCATTCAAAGACCCACTCAATGGCGGGGGCGAAAATATGACTAAGCCTGATATCTTGCACTTCTAAGGCTACGTGCCGGTATAGGGGTTGGTTTTGACGCTAAAATCCTGCTGATTTTCTTCAATTACCTGCCCCTCTCTCAATTTTTTGCTGAGATTAAAAGATGTTTGAAATCTCTAAGGATATTCCCGTTGTTTATCTAGGCTTAATTGGCAGCCTGTTTGCTGGCTTGGCAACGGGGATTGGGGCAATTCCTATTTTTTTGATTCCTAATATAACAAAAAGAATTCAAGGAATGATGATGGGGTTTGGAGCTGGCGTGATGCTAGCTGCCACCTCATTTTCGCTAATTATTCCGGCAATAGAAGCAGCTTCAGATAACACCGGGAATCGGACTCATGCTGCTACGATTGTAGTAATAGGGATTCTTTTAGGCGGCGTTTTTTTATTATATAGCAATCAATATCTTCCCCACGAACACTTTTTTAAAGGGCATGAAGGAGCTGATAATAATAATTTAAAAAGAGTTTGGCTATTTGTGATCGCAATTGCGATTCATAACTTTCCCGAAGGATTAGCCGTGGGTGTCGGATTTGGTGGGGGAAATGTTGCCAATGGCATCGCCTTAGCCACCGGCATCGGGTTGCAAAACTTACCAGAAGGGCTTGTCGTCGCTTTAGCCTTGCTGGGTGAAAGATATTCTAAACGGAATGCTTTCTTAATTGCGCTGTTTACCGGCTTAGTTGAACCCATCGGCGGCGTGATTGGGGCGGGAGTGGTTTCTCTGGCCCAATTTTTTATGCCTTGGGCAATGGCGTTTGCTGCCGGTGCAATGCTATTTGTGATTAGCGATGAAATTATCCCCGAATCTCACCAATTGGGTTTTGAAAAAGAGGCAACCTTTGGGGTGATGATCGGTTTTGTGGTGATGATGTTTTTGGATGTCACCTTGGGGAGTGGCTAAAAGCTTTCTTAGGGTGGGCATGAGGGATGAGGGGCATAGGGCAAGGCTTCGCCAACCTAAAGGTATGGGCATCGGTAATAAATAGTAGAGAATACTCTCCGACTATTCCCTAGCCCCTAGTCCCTAGTCCCTAGCCTCTCTATTAGTCCACTCGTTCTAGCTGCCAGAGGATTTGGTTACCCTCACGCCGCACTCGTGAGACAATCCAGTTTCGCCACACCCAGTTGTCTCCTCGACTGGTAACGGCGCTGGCGTTGACATCCATTAAGTCGGCAAGTTCGGAACTGGTGATTAGGTAGCGTTTCTCAGCGATTTCATCGGCGATCCTTAGGGTTTCTACTAAGTCCCGCAGTTGAGAGACTCTGAATTCGCTAGGTAAGTGGGTTTCGGTGGAGTCAGCAGCAAAAGGGGCAGTCGAGTCCGTCATGGCAACATCCGATGTCGAAAGGTCAGAGGGTACTGAACTGGATTGTATCGTTTTGTTTCCAAAATCGTTAGTTGCTGCTGAACTAATTACCTGTTTCACCGGCATCTGTTGCACAGAAGCGGGTTTATCGGCAGCATAGGTGGGGGCGATGGTGTCGCCGCCGTTCGTTGCGGCTGAACTAATGAGCTGTTTCACCGGCATCTGTTGCAAGGAAGCGGGTTTACCTGCAGCGTAGGCGCGGGCAATGGTGTCGCAGCGATCATTGTAAAAGTTGCCGGAGTGTCCTCGGACGTGTTGCCAGTTGACTTGCCGGCAGTTGAGTTTGTCGAGCACTTCCCAAATGTCTTGATTGAGGACGGGTTTGCCGGTGGAGGTTTTCCAGCCTTTCTTTTTCCAGCCTTTAATCCATTGGGTGATGCCGTTTTTCAGGTATTCGCTGTCGGTGTAGAGAGTGATGGGTTCATCTTGACTGGCAATTGTGAGGAATTCTAAGGCAGCAACGGCGGCTTGCATTTCCATGCGGTTGTTGGTGGTTTGGGAGTCGCCCCCGCCGAGTTCATGGGTGGAACCATCAGCGTAGCAAACAACGACTCCCCAGCCGCCTGGGCCGGGGTTGCCGGTGCACGCGCCATCGGTGTAAATACTTTGGATTTTGCTAGAAGACATTAGCGAGGAATTAAGCGATGGATTCCCAAAATTATCACGGCAATCGCTATGGGAACAATACTCCATACCAAGGCCGGCGATTTCATGAAAAGCTGTCTTGAGGAGACGGCTGCTGGGTTGCAACGACAACTGCCTACCTGATTTTTTTTAGAATGGGTTAAATTTCTCCTGCAACACGCCGGTTATACCGGGCTTCTTCATAGTTAGGATTAATCTCTACAGCGCAGTCCAAAGCGGTAATTGTGCCACGAAAATCCCCTCTCATGTATTACTGATCAACTCGCTTAAACTCCGCCTTTGCATCTTCACCGGCACTTTCTTCTTCTTCTTTCTCCTTTGCCTTCGGCGGATTATCTAATCCATTTCCAACAAATACTGCTGCATCTTCACCGGCACTTTCTTCTTCCTGTTCCTCTTTTGCCTCTGGCGGATTATCTAATCCATTTCCAACAAATACCACTGCATCTTCACCGGCACTTTCTTCTTCCTCTTTTGCCTCTGGCGGATTATCTAATCCATTTCCAATAAATACCGCTTCAATCACTTGTCCTGTCCAAATCTCCTCCCACTTAGAAACTGGGGGAAGTTTTTCTAATAACTGCGTCCCAATTGTTAGCGCCTCTTCTGAGAGTTCTCCATCGGCTATTTCTTTCAGCGCTATTATCCGAGTTGCCAACTCTCGATCCGGTGCTTCCTGCAATGTTTCGCCAAATCGGCGCAACCACTGCACCCATTGTTCTGTAGTGGCGCGGTATTGCATATCCTGCCAAAAATTTAAGGCGGTTGCTTCACCAAACGGCACTTTAGCTAACAGTTGGCGAAACAAAGATTCATATTCTTCCTCACTCAGCGCTTGAGATTCCCTTGCCAGCAATTGAGTGCCAATTTCTCCCGAAATTTCCCCAATTTCTTTGCAACCTATCTCACTCAGCTTCACCATCCGCGTTGCTAATTCATGGTTAGGTGCGGGAGATTTTAACAGGCGATCTCGACCAAAGCGCTTGAGCCAAGAGATAAAAAATTGGTCGTGAATGCGATTTCCCAAATGCTCTAAGATCGGCTCTTGCTGCCAACCCTCTCCAATCCCATCCATGAGCTGCATAAAGAAGTTTTCATAACCGGCATCACTCAAAGGATTAATGGGGACTGGGGTTTGATCTCTCTTCTCTTCTTTTGATGATGTAAAATTTTTAAATAACTGCTGGAAAAATTGTACAATCCGATTCCATATTTTTTTTAGCATACTTTTAACTTACTGTTTGCTTGTTTTTACAAAAGTGTAAAGATTCTGTAGAGCAATCCTATTTGAATTGCAAAAAATTGAAGTCCGGGCATCTTGCTATATAACGCGAGCGAGACACTGGTATTACCGGAAAGTCTCATAAATAATTTAGGATTGCTATATCAATCTATCAATTCTAGAACATTATCTTTTTTAAGAATTAATAAAATAATGCTATATTTTAGTCTTAATTAGAGGCAAGTAGATAGTAGAAAAATCTACGATCTACTAACAACTAATTAACCTGACCGGCTCACCTACCCCCAGGCAGGCCCCTCAGAAGCCGGTGCATCTCCCTCGGCTTCTAGTAGCAGACGGGCAGCCTCCCGACCGGCCAAGGCGACGGAGTCCTCCGGCTGAACGCTCAGCGCTCTGTCAAAGGAGGTGATCGCTTCCTGGTGCCGGTGCAAACTGGTGAGGGCAACGCCTCGGTTAACCCAAGCCGGCCCGTAATCTGGGGCAAGGGAGACCACTCGATCAAACGATTGCAGCGCCTCCTCATGCCGGTGTAAGTAACTCAGCGCCAACCCCCGGTTAAACCAAGTTTCAATTTCACTCGGTTCCCTGGCAACGGCTTCGTTATACGCGTTGAGAGCCTCCTCATGCCGGCCTAAAGCCATCAGCGCATCGCCTTGGCTATGCCACCCTTGGGGGAGGTCGGGCTGTAGTTGCAGCGCTTGCTGATAGCAACTGACGGCCTCTTCATAGCGGTTGAGTTTGGTCAGCGCCACCCCTCGGTTGTGCCAAGCCGCTGGGAACTCTGGATTCACTTGCAGCGCTTTTTCATAAGAGTTGAGTTCCTCTTCGTGCTGCTCTAAAGCCGAAAACGCTAAACCTCGCAAATACCAAGTGTTAGGATTGTGAGGCTCAACCTTAATCGCAGCCTCAAAGCAGGCGATTGCTTCTTCGTACCTTTCCAAGTAGAATAGCGCTCCGCCCCGGTTCAACCAAGCCGCTGTTAACTCTGGATCGAGTTGCAAAGCTTGGTCATAAGAGGCAATTGCCCCTGACACATCCCCAACTCCTAATTGCTGATTTCCTTGCTCCCACCAAGCTTCAGCATTGTCTGGTGGAGGCGCTGCAGGGGCATTAGGAGCAGCCGGTGCCGGCACCCCCCGTTCTCGCGCCAGCAACTGGCTGCCCAGTTCGTATGCCACATCTGCCAAGTCCCCGCAATTCATTTGTCCTAAACCGAGTAACTGTCTGGCTAACTCAGGATTCGGTGCCGGCGTGGCCAAAAAGCGTTCGCCATAGCGCCGCAGCCAAGCCGCCCACAGTTGCAGGTTGCCGCGTTCTCCGAGATCGTCAAAAAACTTCAACACTCGTTCGCGATCCCAACCTCGTTTTACCCCTTCCAACAATTGGGTGAATAGCAGTTGATAATCTGCATCCTCCAATGCCGGTGGCGGTTTCATTCCGGCTGATATAGGCTGAGATTTTACAATTTCCCTTTTTTCACTGCCAAAAAACCGCTGCCACATTTCCTTTAGCATCTCCCGCACCCGCGCGTCACATATTCTAGATTGTAGGCAACGCTTACACCTCCATGTCCTACGAACCTCTCCACCACAAATACAGACCCCAAACTTTTGGGGATCTAGTGGGTCAAGACGCCATCGCCACGACCCTCAGTAACGCTATTCGTCTTGATAAGATCGCGCCGGCATACTTATTTACCGGCCCAAGAGGCACCGGCAAAACCTCCAGCGCTCGGATTTTGGCCAAATCTCTTAACTGTTTGGCCAATAACGTCCCCACAGATAAGCCTTGCGGCGTTTGTGATGTGTGCCGGTCTGTAACCAACGGTTCATCTTTGGATGTGATAGAAATTGACGCAGCGAGTAACACTGGCGTTGATAATATCCGTGAATTGATTGAAAGAGCGCAATTTGCGCCCGTGCAGTGCCGGTATAAAGTTTATGTGATTGATGAATGCTTAACCGGCGACTCACTTATACAAACCCGCGAAGGTTTGATTCGCATTGATGATCCCAACATTAAAGGGAAAGAAGTTCTCAGTTATAACGAACCTTTAGCAGTTTGGGAATTCAAAAAAGTTTTGAGATGGTTAGACCAAGGAGAAAAGCCAACCTTGGTCATTAAAACAACCAACCGCGAAATTAAATGCACCGGCAATCACTTAATTCGGACTGATCTAGGATGGGTGGCAGCGGCTAAGTTGCAATCAGGGATGAAAATTCTGTCACCTTTAGCTTGCACAAGCTTAACAGATTGGCAGAATTTAAACAATGTAAGCTTAGAGCCGACGTTTTCAGCAAAAATACCTGAATTATTGCCAATTGGCTTACGGAAAGGAGAGATTAATCACCAACAAAATCATACTTTAACAGTAACAAAGTCTAATACATTAGCCAAAAAGAGTTGGCCGACTGCTAACAATATTCAATTTGTGACTAATTTGGAGACAGTCGAGACTGTAACCCTTGGTAGCGTAGAAAGTGTTTATGATATTGAAGTTGAAGACAATCATAACTTCGTGGCAAACGAGCTTTTAGCTCATAATTGCCATATGCTCAGCACGGCAGCATTTAATTGCTTACTCAAAACTTTAGAAGAACCGCCTAATACCGTTGTATTTGTCTTAGCAACCACCGACCCTCAACGGGTTTTACCAACGATTATTTCTCGGTGTCAGCGGTTTGACTTCCGCCGCATTCCGTTAGAGGCGATGGTGGGGCATTTAAAATACATTGCCGAAAAAGAAACGATTAATATAAATAGCGATGCGATAACCCTCGTTGCTCAAATCGCTCAAGGGGGATTAAGAGATGCGGAAAGCTTGCTCGATCAACTAAGTTTGCTCGCACCGCCGGTTAGCGTTGAAAAAGTTTGGGATTTAGTTGGCGCAGTGCCGGAACGAGATTTGATGACACTGCTAGAAGCGATTAATAATAATAACCCCGCAGAGGTTCTTGACCAAACCCGCCATATTATGAACCGGGGGCGAGAACCGTTAGTTTTACTGCAAAATTTTGCCGGCTTTTACCGGGATTTACTCATTGCTAAGACAGCGCCGGCGCGGAACGATTTAGTTGCCATAACACCCCAAACTTGGAAACAAATGTGTGAGTTTGTTCAAAGTTGGGAAATCAGCAACATATTAGCCGGCCAAAAACACCTGCGCGACAGCGAAGTGCAATTAAAACACAGCACCCAGCCGCGCCTGTGGTTAGAAGTCACGTTATTAGGATTATTACCGGCAGCCTTCAACAGCCAGCCGGCACCGGCAAACCCGCAGCCAACTGCCTTTGCTAAAGCTTCCCCGCTACCCCAACAGCAACCCCCACAAGCTCAAATCCCTCAATCCCCAAATCCCTCACCGGCACCTTCTCAGACACCGAAACCAGAGATGCCGGTACAGTTAGCCCAACCACAAGCCGATCCCCTTCCCCCACCTTCAAGCGAGGCAACTGCACAAGGGTACGATCCGCAAGAAGTTTGGCAAGCCGTATTGGGGAATCTACAACCACTCGGAACGAAAGAACTGCTGCGCCAGCATTGTCGATTGATCAGCTTTGACGGTACGGTTGCGCGGATTAGCATTAGTTCTAATCCCCTGTATAAGCTAGCGCAGGGAAAAATGCCGAATGTTGAAGCAGCTTTTTTAAAGCTTTTTAATTACAAGATCAAAGTAACTTTAGAAGTTGCCGGTGCCAACCAAACCATAGCAATGCCGACACAAACAGAATCGGCAGGTTTTAACGAGAATATTCCCCCGCCGGCAGCAGACAACAACACATATCAGCAGCCGCCGGCACAACCACAAAGAGACTTTCCCAGTGCCAATTCACCGGCAACGAATAATTACCAAGCTGCTGCAACACAACCGCCTGCATCTGTGACAAATGGCTTCCAGACGGATGCTTCTCGCTTGCGGCAGTCACCTGAAGATGAGTTAGAAAGTGCCGTTCAAATACTTGTTAAGTCGTTTAACGGAGAAGAGATTGAAATGAGCAATAAGGTGGAAAATCCCACACCGGCAGCTTTGAATGAGGATGAGTTAATTGAATTCCCAATGGAGGAAGAAGACTATGAAGAAGACGACGATGATATCGGTTTTTAAAGTTGTTGCTGCCGTGTAGACAGGTTGCCGGTTTAATTTGATGGATTAGAGAGCAATTTCACCGTCGCCAAGTATTGTTCCTCAACATCCTTGCGATCATGTTCCTCAGATAACGTTTGGCTGCCGCGCTCAATCATGGTTGCATGATGCAAAAGTGCCTCACGATCCTTGCGGTTGCGAGTGTACTGTGCGATCGCTGCAATTGCTTCTAGTAAGCGGATTGTTACTGCCACATCCGATCCCCCGTACTGCCGGATCTGGTTAAAAGCGTCATCAGTTAGCCCCGGAAATGTCACGGAATTGGCGATCAGCTTTAGGTTGTGCTCGTCATCGTAGCGATAAGGCGAGGGGAAATCTCTTTGAGCCAGCCGGCACAGCGCGGCGCTAAGCTGGTCAATACACTGAATTGCCGTAAACGGATCGTTGATGCCGGGGGAAATCGCCCGAAGTGCAATCTCGACCAATTGGTTAATGCAAAATTCTACATCCTGCTGCTCAGTGCGCTGCAAACCCAAAATAAATGCTTCCTCGATTTGCCGGTAAAGTTTTTCATTCATTCGTTCCCCAGGCCAAACCATCACCAGTTTGCTGTCTTGCACAATAAACTTGCCAGGACGGTATTTGAGACGCAGCAGAAGGTTGTTTGACTTGGCAATTTTCATCAATCGCTTGTCATCAACCGCCTGCAAATAACCACTCTTAGTTGCCAGAACCGGCGACGCTTCTTTATCAAAATTCACCGGAATTTCGTCAACCCATTGCTGCTTTTGCTCTGGTTTTCCCTGTCCGATCTTTTGGGGAAATAAGTGGTCGATGGCATGGTTTAATTCTTTACTCACTTCCCCGATCACGTGCCACGACTGAATAGAGGTTGAGGCGTGATGGATAAAGTAGATTAACACCCCAATGCTGGCGATCGCTAACACGATGCCGAATGTCACGGCTATCTGCGGGACAAATAGGTTGTAATCATCGCCCCTGATGGTTCGCAGGACAAGTAAGCAGTAAATAAAGGTGCCGATAAATGTGCCCAGCACAACTTGATTGCCGGTGTCCTGCATGAAGTTTCGTAGCAGTCGCGGGCCAAACTGTGAAGAAGCCAGAGTGAGGGCGACGATGACGATTGAGAAGGCAGTACCGGCAACGGTGATCATCGAACCGGCAACCGTTGAAAGCAGTGTCCGCGCCCCTTCTGGGCCGCCGGTATAGATCCAGGCGAGCTGTTCAACTGGGCCAGATTTGCCGGCCCGATCAAGCGCCAGCATCGCAAACGCCAGCACCATTGCACTGCCTGACATGAGTGCCGGTACAAACCAGTAGCTAGAGTGCAGCGAATCCCAAAGCTTGCTCAGCTTGATATTCATTCGCCACCGTTACCATCTCGTTGCGAACGCATTTCAGCCAGCTTTCTGAGGGAACCACCGATGCTGCGCGGTTTCGGGACTTCATTGTTTCCTGCCGGCCATCCTTCCCGCTGACGAGCGCGATCACCATCAGTTTCTTCGGTTTGATCGTGGAAAAGAATTTGCTGCGTTGGGAAGGGCAGATCGATGCCATTTGCAACCAACTTATTCTTAATCGCAATGAGAACTTGATCTCGCGAATCAAGGGAATCCGCACGTCGCGGCGGTTTTATCCACCACCGGGCGCGGATATTTACCGTACTCTCTGCGAGTTCCATTACAAGGGCATCGGGTGCGGGATCGTGCAAAACCCCATCCACACTGTAGAGTGCTTCCAATATGAGTTGCTTCGCCCGATCAATATCATCCCCGTATCCAATCCCAACATCATATTCATTCCGCCGTTTTTCAAATGCTGTGTTGACGGTTACTGAATTCGTGAAAAGTTCAGCATTTGGAATCACTATGCGACGGCCATCGTAAGTTCTAATGATTGTGGCGCGTGTCTGGATATTTTCAACCGTCCCTTCAAAATCTTTAAATACGATTTGGTCTTCAATTTGAAACGGTTCTGTCAAAAGAATTAAGATGCCGGCGAGGAAATTTTGGAGAATATCGCGGAAAGCAAATCCAACCGCTACCCCACTGATCCCCAACAGTTGAACTAAATCTCCTGCCTTAAATGAAGGAACAACAATCGATAAAGCGACAAATAAGCCGACTAAAATGACAGTCCCTTGGGCTAAACGTCCCAGAACCAGCCCTAAATTCCTCGCTTGCCGGTGCCGGCTCGTCAGACGCCTGACAAGGGTTCTGATCGTCCTTGCTGCAAAAAAGAACAACGTAAAGACGATTAAAGCCAAGATCACATTTGGCAGCATCGTAATCGTGCCGGAGATCATCCCCTGAATTTTCGTCCAGGCTGCTGATACTGATGCTTGCAGATCCATGATTTTTCCCGATTAATAAAACATTGCCGAGCGTTACGATGCAAAAGCTGAACGCCTTGCTATGCAAGTTTTTGACAATTATGCCACCGCTCTTTTTATCAACTTTGATAGGTGTTTGTCTTGCCGTACATCTATCTTAGGTATTATTTATTGAAAGATTTGGCGCTAGCAACGACTCGATCATTAATGACGAGTTAAGGCTGTGTATTAGTTTTTTAGGTGATTTTAGGAAATGGGTAAAAGAAAAAATCTTGGGCTTTGGCGGCAGCTCAGGAAAATAACAATAATCAGTTTAATAGTAAGTTTTTGCGAGTTTAATTTTGCCTAATTTTTAATTTGTTGAGCTGGGAGAATTCTGAACAAGGTCGATAATGTACTTAAAAAATAATTAAAATATTTTTTAACCGTAGATAAAAGTAGATAAAATCAAGGATTTGATATATTTAATTATGAGTTTATCAGATTCTTGAATTGTGCTACATCATGTAAGTTTAGTAGAGAAATTCGTTGAGTTCTGTACTGCTTTCGCAAACTGATTCATCTTTCGCATTCCTTTCTAACATGGGGATAAGATAGGAAAAAAAAGGCATTTTCTTCGAGATTGTTACGGCGAACTCAGGTACTTAAAACGTAACCGGAGTGCGAACGTAACCAAGAAGAAAATGCCCTAGGAGAAGCGTTAAAGAAACAGAGGAGACACTTGAAAAACTTGTCCTTAATCTTCTGCTGATGCCTGCTCAAGGCAAGCCTTTAACTTCGATGCTAGAACCTGTACATTGGGTTGTTTGAGAATACCGATATGGTTGCCCGGTACATCGTGTACCTCTAACCCTCCAACTGTAAAGGGAGTCCAGATTTTCGGGTCAGTGTAATAGCTTTCAAACTCACTACGCTGCATAGCCCGGAATAACGTCACTTTACCTGGGTAGGGCTGCGGTACATAATTCCTGACTGCCTGATGGCGCACAGTCCGGCGGGCATCATTGCTGGTGATTTTTTGCAGGGACTTAGACAAGGATCGCTCGCTTCCCTGATCAAACTTGCTGGACATTTTGCCGACGAGACTGAGAACTTTATCTTTGGTTGAGGCAATCTTTGCCTGGATTCTATCGAAGATGTAGGTGTGGCCTTTTTGCATGAAAGTCTCTAAGTGAATCGCCATCCGCCGCCCCAAAGGCAGCCCTTTCATCCCATCGGGCGCAAAGGTATCAAACAAGGCGACTAACTCGACTGTCTCACCTTCCGCACGTAGCTGATGCGCCATCTCGAAGGCGACTAAGCCGCCAAACGATTCACCGGCTAGATAATATGGCCCTACAGGTTGGCGCTTGCGGATTTCTTTGAGATACAGACTCGCAACGCCAGGGACACTGTTTAAAGGAGACTCTTCTTTGTTGACGTTATCCTCTTTGAGCAGGTCAACTTCAGCCTGGAGGTAAATGCCATACACGGGCCGATCGCCGCCTAGATGCTTTGCTAAATCGTGGTAGAGCAAGATTCCGTAAATACAGAACAGTGGGGGTTTGTCGCCACCCGGACTTAGCAACACCAAGGATTCTGTGGGGGCTGCCCATCGTTCTTGGCGAATTAGACTCGCCAGTTGCTCAATCGTTGGTGCTTGGAAGAGGGTTGCGAGGGGGAGATTTTTGCCGCAAATTTTCTCAATTTCAGTGAACAGGCGCACCGCTAGCAGCGAGTGTCCTCCCAATTCAAAGAAGTTGTCCTTGACGCCAATGGGTGTGACACCGATAACCGTTTCCCAAATTTTTGTTAACTGAAGTTCCAAATCATCGCGGGGTGCAACGAAGGAACCTTCTGATTCGCTGCGGGAAGTGTCGGGTGCCGGCAATCCTTTGCGGTCGATTTTCCCGTTGGGCGTTAGGGGGATGCTTTCCAGGATTACAAACGCTGAAGGCACCATGTAATCAGGCAGCTTTGCTTTAACAAAACCGCGTAGTTCACTGGATTTGAGTTCGGCTTGTTGTTCCTTCGGAACGACATAAGCGACTAGACGTTTCTCTCCGGGTACATCCTCACGGGCGATTACGACACTTTGCCGCACGTTGGGATGCTGCCATAATACTGCCTCAATTTCTCCGGGTTCAATCCGGAAACCCCGGATTTTCACTTGATTATCAGCGCGACCAACGACTGATATATTTCCGTCGGGTAAATACCGGCCTAAGTCGCCGGTTTTATAGAGCCGGTCTTCGCTGCTTTGAGTAAATGGATTGGTGAGGAATCGCTCAGCCGTCATCGATTCATCACCCAAATAGCCTTTGGCTAAATAAGATGTGCGAATGTAAATTTCTCCGATTTCACCGATTCCTGCGAGCCGGTGGGCAGAATTTAACACCAGTAATTGCACATCTTTGATGCCCCGTCCCAAGGGGATTCGACCTTGGTAAGTTGGGGAATTTTCTCCTTGTTGAGTTGGAACCGTATAATACCCCATTGCTTGCGGGGTTTCTGTGGCTCCATAGAAGTTGACACAAGTGATGTTCGGGGCAAGCAATTGTAGTTTTTCAACATCACGAGTGGTTAGTACGTCACCTCCGAAGAAGGCATAACGTAGGTTAGTTAGTTGTTGGGTTTGGGAAGTTTCTGTTAACAGCACTCCCATTGCCGGTGTGAGGTGGCTGATGGTGATTTGCTGTTGCTTCATCCACTGACTTAACTTGCCTGGAGTACCAATTTCTTCTGGGGCGGGAATGCAGAGGGTTGCGCCCAACCACAGAGGTGTGAAAATGTCTCGCAGCAAGGGATCATGGGCGAGTCCAGATAGCACGCTGAATCGGTCTGATTCATTTAAATTAAAGGTTTGTGCGTGCCATTGCAGGAAGTGAGAAAGCGGTTTGTGGGTGCCTAAGATACCTTTTGGTTTGCCGGTTGAGCCGGAGGTGAAGGCGATATAGGCTAAGTCATCGGGGTTAATTTCTGTGTGGGGATTTTCTGTTGAATAATCCTTTAACAGTTCACCGATTTCACCGGCAGCACTGGGAAGTCTCAGCCGGCACTGCGTTGATAATGCCCCGACAAAGGTTTCTAAACTCTCAGGAAGCTTTCCACCGGCTGACATTTGCAGCCAACCTTTAGGCTGTGTGAGTTGAAGGCAATCAATTAACCGCTCAGCAGGGTAATTGGCATCTAAGATGGTGAAGGCTGCACCGGCTTTGAGAATTCCCAGCAACGCCACGACGATTGGGGCGCTACGATGTGCGTAAATCGCCACAACATCTTGAGAGCCAATGCCATTTTTGTGCAGGTAATCCGCAACTTGGTTACTGATTTTATCCAATTCTGAATAAGTCAGATTTCCTTGCCGATCAATTATAGCGGTGCTATTTCCCACTCGCTGTGCCTGTTGGGAAAAATGCGTGTGAACAGCGCCTTCCCAGCAATCTTCAATTGCCTGATTTGGATTTGGTAAAAGTTCTTGAGTTTGAGAAGTAACCAGGGAGAAATGAGTAATTTGTTCAGATGGATTCTTGACAATTTGCTCAAGCAGATGTTGGAGTTGTGCCAGCATCTCAACCATTCTCTGCCGGTCAAACAAATCAGTGTTGTAAACCAATTCCAGCTTGGTTCCCTCGTTTTGTTCCTGAGCATATAGCGTGATATCGAACTTCGACGCTTGTTCAGTAAACGAGAGATGATCGAGGGTTAATCCCGGTATTTCGATTTGGTTGTCTTCATAGTTGAGCAAATTAAACCACACCTGGAATATCGGGTTGCGGCTGCGATCTCGCTCTGGTTGCACAGCTTCTACCAACTTCTCAAACGGCAACTCTTGGTGAGCGTAGGCTCCCAAAGCCACCTCACGCACCCGTTCCAGTAGCTCCCGGAAACTGGGATTGCCAGATAAATCGTTACGCAGCACTAAGGTATTGACAAAGAAGCCAATTAAGTGTTCAATTTCAGCGCGGTTGCGACCGGCAATCGGGGAACCGACAATAATATCTTCCTGTCCGGAATGCCGGCACAGCAAGGTATTGAAGGCTGCCAGCAAGGTCATAAATAGGGTGGCACCTTCCCGACGCGACAGCGCCTTAATTTCCTCGCTCAGTTCCTGAGAAAGCACCAAAGATTCCTTGGCACCGTTAAAAGTCTGCAACGGCGGGCGCGGGCGATCAGTGGGCAATTCCAACACCGGCAGCTTGCCGCCGAGTTGTTGTTTCCAGTAAGAAAGCTGGGTCTCTAAAACCTCATCTTGGAGCCAGTGCCGCTGCCAATGGGCAAAGTCTGCATATTGTACGGACAATTCTGGCAGAGGTGAAGGGTTGCCCGCATTGAAGGCTTCGTAAATCGTTGCCAGTTCCCGCATCAACAAGCCAAATGACCAACCATCGGAGATGATGTGGTGGATCGTCAGCAGGAATAAATGCTCGTCTTCAGCCAGGCGCACCAGTTGAGCGCGAATTAACGGCTCGTTGGTAAAGAAGTCATAGGATGTGTCGGCTTCTGCCAATGCCAGCCGCTGTGCCTCCTCAGATCGCTGAGGTTCAGGAATCGCAGATAAGTCTACCACCGGCAGCTCTACGGTTAAGGCTGGGGCAATGACCTGAAACGGCTGCCCGTCTTCCTGCTTGCCAAAGGTGGTTCGCAGCGATTCGTGCCGGCGCACAATTTCGTTGATGCTGCGCTTCAGGATGCCGGTGTTAAGTGTTCCTTTGAGTTGCACAGCGGCGGGGATATTATAAGCAGAGTTACCCGCCTCCAATTGTTCGAGGAACCACAACCGCTGCTGGGAAAAGGACAGGGGGAGGTTAGTGTCCCGTGAAACCGGCACGATGGGGGCAGTTTTCTGAATTTGCCCGCCCCGCAGCCATACGTTAATTTGCTCGCCCAATTCCGCGACTGTCGGGCACTCAAACAGTGAGCGCATCGACAGATTCACCTCGAAGCTTTCGCGCACGCGGGAGAGGACTTGGGTTGCGTGCAAGGAATGCCCCCCCAAGTCAAAGAAGTTGTCGTGGATGCCAACTTGTTCAACTCCGATGGTTTCCCCCCAGATGCCGGCGAGTTCTTCTTCAAGGAGGCTGCGAGGTGCGACATACTCGGTTTCGCGAGGGAGGCGTGTCCATTCGGGTGCCGGTAGGGCTTTGCGATCCTGCTTACCGTTCGGTGTCACCGGCAGCGCTGCCAGCGTCACAAATACCGAGGGAACCATGTATTCAGGCAGTTTTTCCCCCAAGAAGTGCCGCAGCGCACGGCTGGCGGGGGCAGGTTCTTGCTGTAGGACGAGATAGCCGACGAGGCGTGTTTCACCGCTCTCATCGTCTTTTGCCGCCACAACTGCATCTTTAATGGCTGGATGCTGCCGCAGGACAGATTCAACTTCACCCGTTTCGATACGGAACCCGCGCAGTGATACTTGAAAGTCTGTGCGCCCCAGTAATTCAATATTGCCATCGGATTGATAACGCCCGACATCGCCGGTTTTATACCACCGTTGATTGTCGATCCAGACATATTTTTCCTGGGTCAAATCTTCCCGATTTGCATAGCCCCGTGTGACGCCGGCACCTCCGACGTAAATTTCCCCAGAAACGCCGGCCGGTACTAAATTTTGCTGCTCGTCATAGATGCGTATCCGCACATTATTAAACGGGCGGCCTACAATATTCTTTTCGGCTTTGATGTCTGTGGGAAGTTTGTAATTCAAACACAGGGTTGTTGCTTCACTGCACCCATACATCACATAGATTTGTGCATCTTGGAAGAAAGGTTTGACATCTTCGAGTAGATCCGGGGCTACGGTGTCGCCTCCCATGAAGACCCGGCGGATGTTTTTAAAATCTTTCGCCTCCAATCCCTGTGCTCTGATAAAATCAATGGCCTTCCGCATTAAGCTGGGGGTAAGGTGAACATTGGTTAACTGGCCGAATCCGCCCACCAGTTTATTCATGTCCAGCACATTTTCTCGTGAGAGAACAACGACGCTTCCGCCGGCCATCAACGGCGCTAATAATTCAAACAGAGAAATGCTGAAGGAAAAGCGAGCAATACAGGGCATGACATCGGTTGTGTCAAATTGGAATCTGTCCTGTGTTGCCAAAATATAGTTGATTAAATTGCCGTGTTCTGCGACAACGGCTTTCGGCTTGCCGGTGGTTCCGGAGGTGTAGATCACATAAGCCGCATGGGCTTGCGTTGTGGGAGAAATTAGATTTTCATCGCTTTGCTGGCTGACTTCTTCACCCACTGCATCCAAACACACAACTTGTCCATTGTGTTCCGGTAATTGCTCAACCAAATGGGTTTGCGTTAATAACACCGGCACCGCGGAATCTTCTAACATAAATGCCAGACGATCTTTGGGATAGGTCGGATCTAATGGCACATACACGCCGCCGGCTTTGAAAATTGCCAGCAAGGCTTCCACAACTTCCAAAGAACGATCCGCGCAAATTCCTACGCGAACTTCTGGTTTTACACCCAATGTTTGTAGGTGGTAGGCGAGTTTATTCGCTCTGGTATTAAGCTGCCGATAGGTTATTTTTATGTCTCCAAAAATAACCGCAACTGCATCGGGCGTGCGTTCTACCTGAGCTTCAAATAGTTGATGAATGCACGCATCCTTGGGGTATTCTGCGGCGGTGTTGTTCCACTCCACCAGCATTTGCTGAAGCTCTTGCTCGGTTAGCATTGGCAAGTCCTTCAGTTGTCCTTCAGGATTGGCTGCCAAGCTTTCAAGCAAGGTTTTCAGGTGTCCCAGCATCCGGTTAATCGTGCCGGCATCAATGCGTTGGGTGTCGTATTCGAGTTTAAGTAAAAATTCTGGCTGGGCGTAGCCGGTTAATGTCAGAGGGTAGTTTCTCTGGTGCCGGTGCTGAAGCTCTCGATTTTCCCAGCTACTTCCGTGTAATTCTAGAGCGGAATCTAACAGGAAGGAATCTAATAGGTAATTCTCAAAAACCAGAATACTTTCAAATAACGGAGTTTCTGATGGGAATTCACTCCACTGCTGGATCTGGGTTAAGGGGGTATGTTGATAGGCTTGCAATGCTTTGTAAGTCTGCCGCAGTTCTGTCAGCCAGCTTACCGGAGACTGAGCCGGCGAGACATGAACGCGCACCGGCACGATGTTGCTGAAAAGTCCCACTACAGACTCTAACCCAGGAACCGACGGGCGGCCTGTGACAGTGGCTCCAAAAACCACATCGCTCTGGCCACTATAGCGGCTGAGCAGCAGCGCCCAAGCGCCTTGTAGCAAGGTTTCCAGGGTTAGTTGGTGTTGTTGCGCCCAAGCCTGCAAGCGCAGGGTATCAACCGGCGATAGGCGAATTTCTTGCGTGACAAAGCCGATTTCTGGTTGCGCTTTGTCTGCTGCTGGGGGAATGGCTGGCAGGACTGCCGTGGGTGCTGTCAAGCCTTGCAATTGCTGCCGCCAAAATACCTCTGTTTGGGAGAAATCCTGCTGTTGCAGCCACTCGATGTAATCTCCGTAAGCACGGGGTTGTTTGAGTGATAAATCGTAGCCGGCGCTGAATGCTTCGTAAAAGGCAAAAACTTCTTTGAGGGCGATTTCTACAGACCAATTATCGAGCAGTACGGGGTGGAAGCTCCAGATCGCGCGGTATTCAGCTGCGGCGACTTGCAAAATTGCCACGCGCATCAGGGGTGCAGCGCTCAGTTCAAAACCAATTTGCCGATCTGCTTCTAGAAATGCTGCCAGCCGGCTTTCAATTTCGTTCGCCGGCAGATCGCACCAATCTTGCTGCTGTAGGGTAAGGGCAACTTGTTGACGCACTTCCTGACACGCTTCGTTAGAGCCTAAGTGATGGAAGCTTGTTCTCAAAATTGGGTGCCGGTCTACCACTCGCGCCCATGCTTGCTGGAATGCCGAGACGTTCAAGCTTTCGCGCAAAACGACGATGACCTGCTCAATATCCGTTCCGGATTGCACTGTAGTAAGACTCGCAAAAAGTCGGCTCTGTTGCTGGGGTGAAAGCTGGTAAGAATTTATAACCGGGAAGTTTTCTAAAGAATTGCTGCCACTTTCGTAATTAGTAAAATCAATACTATGCATAATTTACACCCCTAAAACCAACGTTCACTTTTGTTCATTTTCTGGCCTGTCTTGCTGTTGTTGTTCTTTCAGTTACACATTGACAACCGCAACCCCACTTAATGAAATGTTAAACCCTTAATTCTGCGTCTGCATTAAGTTTTATTGTATCTTTAAAAACTTGAACCTGCTGAGCTAAAGGTTTCATTAAATTTAAACTTTTCGTGAAGTTGTGATGAAGGATACTGAATAACAGCAGAATCAGTTTTTAGGCACAAACTGTTGAGTTCGGTTTCTTTTGAAAAATTAGTTGCCCGACGATACTGAGACTTGTGTATTTTCAATAGTTTAGGTAATAAAATCCTATGATTGTTGCCAAAATGGCAAGTTTGTGTTGAGATGCCCGAAAGCGATAAAAATTTTAGGCCGGCTATAAATCCTGGGTCAGGAGTGCCGGCAGCTTCGCTGTTGGAATCAACGCCTCTATGTTTAACACATCAATTACTGCAAAAGGAAAGATGCCGGTACAAATGTTTGCAATTGATGCCTTATCGGTGCGAGTCTACAACTCGAGCGTCGAAATCGCTCACGACGCTGCCCAAATCGCCCAAACCTATTTGCAGCAATGCCTCGCGCAACAGGCAAGCGCTGCAGTGATTTTAGCCACCGGCAACTCTCAAATCCAATTTCTTGAAACGCTGATTTCTTTGGGAGGCGTAGATTGGTCACGCATTACGTTTTTTCATCTGGATGAGTATTTAGGAATTGAGCGCGATCATCCTGCTAGTTTCCGCCGCTATTTACTCCAGCGAGTGGAAAATCAAGTGAAGTCCTGTACGTTTCACTACATAGAAGGTGATGCGATGCAACCGCTGAATGAATGCGAACGCTACACCAAACTTTTGCAAGCGCAACCGATTGATCTCTGCTGTTTGGGTATTGGAGAAAATGGACATTTGGCGTTTAATGATCCGTCTGTCGCTAATTTCAATGATCCGCATCACATTAAACTTGTGAAGTTGGACACTGCAACACGTCAGCAGCAGGTTGATGAAGGTCATTTTCCCCATCTTGAAGCTGTACCGCAATACGCGTTTACCCTGACGCTGCCGATGATTTGCTCTGCAAAAAAAATATTGTGCCTTGCGCCAGAAAAACGCAAAGCGCTGCCGGTGAAAAAGATGTTACATGAAGCGATTAGTACGGTTTGTCCTGCTTCTATTCTCCGCCGGCAAGCCAATGCTATGTTATTTTTAGATTCGGATTCTGCCGGCTTGCTGTGAGTGACGATTGGGTTTGCCTTCACCTATGAGTGTAATTTTTAACGGGGTGAGGGTAAACTTTAATATTATTTTTTGAATTTTTTAACCGCCTATAAACGCAGATAAATGCGGATTAATGCAGATTTTGTTAATAATCTGAAGCTCAGGAATATTACCCGGAGTAAGGGGTAGAAGATTCAGTTGAGTGGGGCATCGGCAGCGAAAAAAAAGCTAATTAATTTGCAGGGTTAAATTGTAGGAAATTGGCTCTGTGGCCTCAGAAACAACGACAATTTCATAGTAACCGGCTTCAGAAAGTTTATTAGACCAAGTGACTTGTTTTGAATCTTCTAATAAAGGCGGGTTCTTGCCGCTGGGAGTGTAGAGGGACAGCCGGGTTGATTGAGGCGGCGCGTCTAAAGTTAATTTCATCACTTGATCTTTGCTCAATTTAGCAATATAAGCTTTACCGGCACCGGGTTCAAGATTGCCGGCTAGTTGCGTGCTAGTGCTACCTCGATCAAATTTAATTTCTTCTAAAGCAGTTCCATCTCCTACACCTTGCACAAAGTCGGTCGCGATTGCTTGCCAAACTTGACCAACAGGGTTGTCGAGTAAATTCTGACCTTTGGGTTGCTCTGGAAACAGATAGAAAAACTTGGCATCTGTTAAGTCATTGAGCGCCCGACTACTCAAGTGCCGCAGATTAATTTGTGTTTTCCATCGATCAATATCGGCTGGAGTATAACTGCCCAACCGGCGACGAGATTGATCACTAAGGGCGGCAAGTTGATTAAGCTGTTGATCGGCTAAACTATCCCAGCGAGCTCGCCACGCTTCATCAACAGATTCATCACTAAGAACGCGTCCCTGTTGCTCTGGATATTTGGTATAAAAAGCCTCATTCACCAAATCAATGTAGAAATTGTAATCAATCCCCAAGGCTTTACGGCGATCACGAAGGGCATCTTTGCGCTGTCTTTCTTCGGCGGAATAATTATCCGATCTGTCTGGAGGGGGAATGGAGTGATCCCCTTGTCGTTGTTTGTCTACCCAATAATTACCAGCCCACCAGCCCACCACACCCATGCCGGCAATCACGATGCCCATTAGCAGCAGGTTTAGCCAAAAAGGTGCAGCCGCTTTCCGCTGGGGAGTCACGACAGCAGGAACCGGCTGTGGAGGTTGTACCGGCTGTGGGGCTTGTGCCGATCTTACTGGCGAGACAGCTTGGGTTGCTTGGGTGATATTCGGTTGTGGCGGAGGCGGAAGGGGTGCCGGTTGTGGCGGGGGAAGGGGTGCCGGTGGAGTGCCGGTGAGGGCTTGTAGTGCCTCTTTTGCCGATTGGTAGCGTTCACCAGGCCGATAAGCCAGCATTTTATCAAACACTGCCCCTAAACTGGGGCTGAGGCTGACGTAATTGCGCCACTTCCAACTCAGCGTTTGGGGATCTCTAAGTTCTTGGGGTTCCTTGCCGGTGAGTAGTACCAACACCGTCACAGCTAAGGCATATAAGTCACTGTGGGGGTAAACAGCGCCCATTTGCATTTGCTCATCTGGGGCGTATCCCACCTTACCCAATCGCGTTGCCGGTGCATTACTTCCTCCCACAAACTCAGACGCTACCGTTGCGGCGACTTGTTTAACGCCGCCAAAGTCTATCAACACCGGCAGCAAATCGGAATTCCGCAGCATTAGGTTATCGGGAGAAATATCTCGATGCACGACGCCTTGGGTGTGGATGTAGTCTAAAACCGGCAGAATTTGCAGCAGCATTTGCGTGATTTCTGCCTCGCTAAATAGCCGGTTGTGTACGCGCCGGTTGACTAATAAGGAACGGTAAGTTTGACCGTCCACATAATCTTGCACCAAAAACAAATGTCCCTCACCGTCCAAATTCGCCCGAAACATCTCCCGGAAGCGTGGAATTTGCGGGTGTTGCAGCTTGTAGAGAACGCCGGCTTCCCGTTCAAACAATTCTTGACCTTTTTGCAGCGCATAGGTGCCTTGCACTTGGGGGGCAAATTCTTTGAGAACACACTGTTCATTGAAGCGGTTAACATCTTCAGATAGGTAGGTGCGTCCAAAGCCACCTTGCCCAATCTGGCGAGAAATGCGGTAACGTTCGCCCAAAATCATCCCTTGAACAACACCAGAGGTTGCCGGTGCCTGTAGCTTTTCCCCACATTGAAGGCAGAAATTGCTGCCAGAGGGGTTTTCGTGTCCTTGATTGCAATAGACGGGCTTCATTGGCCTAGGGCGATTGTAAAAGGGTTCAGTATGGGTATAACAAATTCACTGAGATTGTACCAACTGGCTGCTTTATCTCGATTTTTGAGTTGGGATTGAAAAATCCAGTGCTGAACTCAAAAAACTGCACGTTTCTAAATATTTCTTTACAGATGCGAGAGGCAAAACGCTTATCTGCTCTCGCACAGCGTCTTTGCAAACGGGTAACGTATTTTATTTTATAAAATCAACCTTAGCACTCAGCACTCATCTATTCTCGGCTCGATTGGCAGCAATTGCGTACCAAATTTGACCCCATGTTTCTGGGTTGAGTGTTTGCCCCTGTTGTTGTGGAAATAGTTGATAAAATTGCTCGTCAGTCTGGCGAATTAGCTCCTGGGTGCTGAGATTGCTCTGCCGGCTTTGATAATTTTCTTCGGTATATCGCCCAATTTGCCGGCGCGATTTCTCACTTAAATTTGCCTGCTCTAATTTATTTAGCAAAGCATCAGCGCTGTCATACCATTTTTGCCGATAACCATCATCTTCTTGATTATTTGTCAAGAGGCGATCTTTTAATTCTGGATGTCGGCTGTAAAACTGTTCATTAACTAAAAGATTGAAGAATTCTTCAGGAATTTGCAAGGCTTCGCGGCGATCAAAAATATTGTCTAGGCGAGACTCTTCTTTAGAATTAGAAATGGTGGTTGGCAACTGTGGCGGTGTCCAAGAAATAAACTTGGGAAACGCCCAAGAAGCAACCCCGGCTAGTAATAGCAAACCAATGCTAATGGCAGTCAGTGTGCGAAAACAATGCCATAGAAAACGGATGGGAAACAGGAGAATACCGACAGGATTTAAACGCCCGTGACCGGCAGCAGGAACAATGGGTGCCGGCTGATGTACCACAATGGCTGGTGGAGGTGCCGGCGCGGGTTTAGGGGGCGCAGGCAGGGCTTTTGGCGCAACGACAACGGTGTTGATCTGGGTAATATTACTGGGCTGAGTTTTTAAGGCAGAAGGTTCTAAAGCTTGAATAACATCACCGGCAGTTTGATAGCGCTGGCTAGGATTTCTGAGCAACATCTTCTCTAAAATTGCCGCCAGATTTGGGCTAATACTGACGACCTGCCGCCATTGCCAAATCGCTTTAAAGCTGTTGTATAAGTCTTGGGGTTCCTTGCCGGTGAGCAAAACCAAAGCGGTTACTGCTAAGGAATATAAATCGCTGCTGGGAAAAGCTTTCCCTTTTTTCAGTTGTTCTTCTGGGGCGTATCCGGGTTTGCCAATATGTGTGGAAAAGGCAAGCTGACTGAACTTAGAAATGGCAGAAACCGCGACTTCTTTTACGCCGCCAAAGTCTATTAACACCGGCAGCCGATCAGAATTCCGCAAAATCAGGTTTTCGGGAGAAATATCGCGGTGAATTACGCCTTGGGAGTGGATATAATCCAAAACCGGCAGCAGTTGCAGCAACAGTTGGGTGACTTCTTCCTCACTAAACAACTGTCTTTGACTTTTACGGCTGTTTAATAATTCTCGGTAAGTTTGTCCCTCAATATAATCTTGCACCAAAAATAAAGACTCAACACCGGCCATTTGCCCGCGAAGCAACTCTCGAAAGCGCGGAATCTGCGGGTGTTGCAGCTTGTAGAGAACGCCGGCTTCTCGTTCAAACAGTTCTTGGGCTTTTTGTAAGGCGCTGCCACTTTGAACTTGGGGGGCAAATTCCTTTAAAACACAGCGTTCGTTAAAACGATTGATATCTTCAACCAGATAAGTCCGTCCGAAACCGCCTTGCCCTAACTGGAGGATAACCCGGTAGCGATCATCCAGAATTATCCCCGCAGACATCCCACCGGCTACCGATGGGGCAAGTTTGTCGCCACATTGGTGACAGAAGCGATTGCCGGCTGGATTTTCATGTCCTTGCGTGCAATAAACGGGCGTCATTGTTTTGTATTAACGAGTTCCGGTGAAGCTTCAGCAATGGTAAAGCCCATTTACTGAGATTGTACAAGCGCTTGGGGAGTTGCCGGCTTATGAGAGTGCCGGTAAGAAACGCTTGAGTTCCCTTGATTCAAATCTAAACTGTAAACTCCAGATATGGGGCACTTTGTAGATAACAACAACAGACAAATCACCATCCCCGGAAACCACTCAATCTATTTGCCGGCTAAATATTACTGCTAGACGTTTCCACCACAATCTCCAAATCTCTAAAAACCAACACTCTAGCCAAGCTCAACCTTAATAAGCAGCCGTGGCAACGCCTTAATTAATCAATCGAAAGTGAAAGCCACTGGTATTGTGGAGAAAGACCCAGTTCGCTTTCCACTATGGCCACCACTGTTGACCCGACTTCTGCATCTACCACCGACCCATCTACCGGCATCGGTGGCACTGTTTATGAATATCTCTGGACTTGGAAAAAACGCCAGGTACAGATCACTTATGAAATTATGGGTGAAGGAAAGCCCATCTTATTATTGCCGGCCTTAAGTACGGTTTCCACACGGGCAGAAATGCGCGGCATCGCTGAACTCTTGGCCCCTCAATTTCAGGTCATTGCCTTAGACTGGCCCGGATTTGGCAGCTCAGAACGCCCGCCTTTTAACTACGAACCGACCCTCTACTACAGCTTTCTAGCCGATTTCGTGCGCGATACGTTTACTGAACCCATTGTTGTCATTGCTGCCGGCCACGCTGCCGGTTATGTGATGCATTTGGCCCAGCACAAGCCGCCGATGTGGTCGTGGGTGGTTTTAGTTGCCCCGACTTGGCGCGGGCCTCTGCCGACGGCAATGGGCGAAAATCGCTGGTTCTACAAAATTTTGAAGCAGTTGGTGTGCTTGCCGGTGTTGGGGCAGTTCCTCTATTTTTTAAATACCGTAGCGCCCTTCTTAACTTCAATGTACCGGCGTCATGTTTACAGCAACCCCAATGCCGTAACTCCCAGCCTGATTCAACAAAAGCAGCGTATTTCCAGGCAACCAGGGGCACGATTTGCCCCGGCTGCGTTTGTCACCGGCAGCCTCGATACGGTGAAGGCAAGACCCCAGTTTATTGATTTGTTTCAACCCTTGCCAGTGCCGGTGTTAGTAGTGATCGGTGAGCAAACCCCACCGAAGTCACGCATGGAAATGGAAGTGCTGGTGAGTTTCTCTGGCGTGCAAAAGTGCCGGCTTCCCGGTTCTTTAGGATTACATGAAGAATATCCAGTGGCTTTGGCCGATACGATTTTGCCTTTTCTTAAAAAGTTTCTCTCGCGTTAATCGCTCAGTTCCAGGGTATTTCGCTTAAAAATCACAATTTTATGTTTTTGTCAAGGCCGCTTCCAGTTAGGTGACGGACACGGTACTATATTGAAGTCGAGCCGGTTCTAGCGGGGTTCAGCCGCTGGAGGTAACGGGGAAAGTGCAGTGCAAATCTGCCGCTGTCCCGCAGCTGTAAACCGATTTTGGATTTGGGATTGTCTTATGTTCTTATCTAAAATTGAGTGAGTCAGAATGCCCACCGGCAAAAAAGTTAATTATTCAACACATCTGCGAGGTACGGATGAACGTTCATTTAATCTTTTAACAATTTGTTAGTTCGAGTCTGCGGTTGCCGGCATCCTATTTGCTGAGGATGGTTAATTACCAGTTCAAGATTCGGAAATTCAACATTTATCTTGATAATGCGGAGAGAAAAAGCAGTTTCTTTTCGCGTCAATCTTGAGTCAGCTTTGGGCGATTGGCTAGTTGCTATTCGCTAATTTTACGGTCAATAACTAGGAAAAGAACGTTTGATGAAAACACCCCATACTTTATTTGTTTGTACAGCCTGCGCTTCAGTTTGGAAGGATGGAAAGCGAGAGGGAAAAAGTGGAGGTCAGGATCTTTTAGAACAGATTAATGAACTTCATCAGAATTGGGATTTACGAGAGGATTTCCCCATTCAAGAAGTTGAATGTATGAGCGCTTGCAGCCGTTCTTGTGCGGTTTCATTCGCGGCAGCCGGCAAGTACACTTATTTGTTTGGCGATTTACCCGTTAATGAAAGCGCTGCGGCTGTGTTGCAATGTGCGAGTCAATATTATGCTAAACCCGATGGTTTATTACCGTGGTCAGAACGACCTGAACCCCTAAAAAGGGGAATTTTAGCAAAAATCCCTCCGCTTCCAACGTTAGAGTTCGTCGCTCAAAAATAACGCTTTGGGGAAATCTAAGTTCATAAAATTTCCTCACCTAAAAACTGCAAGGGCGGGTTCAACAAATAACCTTTCCCAACAAACCGAAAACTTCAATCAAACCCTGCCCACAAAACGAACAAATGCACAAAATTCCTGTCACTGTAATCACCGGCTTCTTGGGTGCAGGTAAAACCACCCTGATTCGCAACCTTCTGCAAAACAATCAAGGACGCAGAATTGCCGTCATTGTCAATGAATTTGGCGAAATTGGAATTGATGGAGATTTGCTGAAATCTTGCCAAGTTTGCGATGAAGACGACAATCCCATCGGCAACATTATAGAACTAACCAATGGTTGCCTTTGCTGCACCGTCCAAGAAGAATTTTTACCGACAATGCAGCAGATATTGCAACGTCGAGAACAGATTGATTGTATGTTAATCGAAACATCTGGACTCGCCTTGCCAAAACCCTTAGTGCAAGCCTTCCGATGGCCAGAAATTCGTACCGGCGCAACCGTTGATGGTGTTATTACCGTGGTAGACTGTGAAGCCGTAGCCGCCGGCACTCTGGTTGGTAATCTTGACGCATTAAATGCACAGCGACAAGCAGATCCGAATTTAGAACACGAAACACCGATTGAAGAATTGTTTGAAGATCAGTTAGCCTGTGCGGATCTTGTATTGCTCACGAAAGTGGATTTAGTTGATGCTCAAACGCGCCAAAAAGTAGAAAATTGGCTGCAACAAGAATTACCTCCCGGCGTCAAAGTTGTTGCGTGTGAAAGTGGTCAAATTAACCCAGATGTGCTGTTAGGATTTAATGCAGCCGTTGAGGATAATTTAGAAAGTCGGCCTAGTCATCACGACACGGAAGAAGACCACGATCATGATGACGATATTAACTCGGTACACTTTATCGGCGACAACGAATTTGAGCCGCAAGCATTAATATCTAAGTTGCAAAAATTAGTGCAACAGCAAGAAATTTACCGAGTTAAAGGCTTTGTTTCAGTGCCGGATAAAGCAATGCGTTTGGTTGTGCAAGGCGTGGGTTCTCGCTTTGATCATTTCTATGATCGTCCTTGGCTAGCAACGGAAATTCGTCAGACACGATTAGTCTTAATCGGTCGCGATTTGGATGAATCTGAGATTCAGACAGTTCTGCAATAGCGCTAAAGTTAGGGGGGTAGGTGCAGCACTCATACTGAGTCCTGAACCTACCCCTAACGAAAATAATAAAAACCCCTGACTCAACGCACCAACCCTCAATTTTATCTGTGTTTATCTGTGTGCATCTGTGGTTAAAAATCAATCTTAAATTGTGCAATTAACCGTGAAAAGGCACAGTAAGCAAAGGCAAAAAAGCCAAAAGTAACCACATCCAAAACCACCGATTAATCGAAGATTGCTCCTCTGGCTGCGCCAAAAGCGCTTCTATACGCTCCTCTAACCGGCTTCGAGGCGCAACAGCACTGAGTGCCGCACAGAAACTTTCAGAGGGTGCCGGCAGCACACTAACAACCAGTAACAACGATTCAGCTAATATCAAAGAGTCTACCTGTTGCGCTGCTTTTGCATCAGCACGCAGTTCCCGCAAAACTAATAATTCTTGCCATAAAGCTTCTGTATTTGGCAACCAAGTGGTGCAAGAACGCACCCAGCCAAGCCAGAAAAACCAAAAGGTATCTCGATAATAATAATGCGCTTGCTCGTGAGCGAAAACTGCCTCCAAATGAGCGCTATCAAGGGTCTGTAACAGCCCTTCGCTGACGACTAATTCCGGATGCCAAAAACCTATCTGAGCGGTAAATAGGGCATTTGTGTCGAGAATACGAGCCGGTATGCCATTAATATTGCGCCGGCAATAAGTGCGAGTTTTTTGCAGCGTTTTCCAACCCTGCGTTGCTAGCTTTACGCATAAAACTCCTGCCAATCCTAAAAAACCAGAGGCAATTGCATAGCTTAACCAGTCTGTAAGCAAGCCGACCATTTGCCCAGATGGACCCATAAAAAGCACGGCTATTGCTGTCATTATTAGCAGCAGTGGAGGAAACAGAAAAAGCATAATTGCTCGTTGCCAGCGTTCTCTCCAGTTTCCTGCCGACGTCACCCATCTCTTTCTCACACACCACGCAAACGCCAGCGCTGCCAGAATCATCAACAAATGCATTATTTTTCCTCCCTGGCTTTGCGTGCGGCTTGAATTCGTTGGGCAATTGCTTCTAATTGATCTAAACTTGCACAATCGAGGCTATCAGCAAAAGCTGCAACAATGTCCGGATTACTCACTTCCAAAAATCGGTGCAATTTTTCGTAAGCCTCCAATACTTTTGCTTCCTCACGAGACACTAAAGGTCGCCAAGAGAATATGCGCCCTTTGTTATCGCAAGCAAGCCAACCTTTTTGGGTAAGGCGACGCAACACAGTTGTAACTGAAGTGTAGGCTAATTCCCGGTCAGGATCAGCCAAAATGCGTTCGTGTACATCCTTAACAGTAGCGGAACCGAGTTCCCAGATAATGTTTAAAATTTCTGCCTCTAATGGGCCGAGGGAAAGTTGTTTAGGACGGTAATTTGGCAGCGGAGTCATAACTGTTTAACACGCTAGCATTGGTTTTCTATATAGCACATTACACTTATAACTTTCATTTTTTAACAAATATAGAGAAGTTTGACAGCCTGTCTTTTGACTTAGATAACAAGCTGTCCCACAATAACGTGTGGCTTTGCTTTATCATGATCCCAAAACAGCGATTCCTCTTAATTTTATTGAGGGGAAGATTTTGAGTGTCTACTTTTATTACTCAGCATGAAATTATATTTTGTTGTGTTTGGCGTCAGTTGCTTCTGTTGGGGAATTATGCCGGCAGTCTTAGCAAAACCCCATTCTCTTGCACCTACAGAAGTTTCGCAGCCCGAACAATCTTTTTCAGATATTCCCCGGTTGAGTGATATCCGGTTTCCCCACACTCGTGCTGAGTTGCTGGTTCAACAGCCAATTTTACCTGCATTTAATCTGCCAAAAAAACATCAAGTTGAAGCGAGGCCGGCTGTATCTATTTCACCAGAACAGCCGGTAGATTTAATTGTTACAGCGGTGAGAAATAGAGTTCAGCAATCTACGCCGGCATACGAAATTTCTGCTGAAGAAATCCAACAGCAAGGTTCTAGCAGTGCAGCAGAAGTGCTGAGAGGTTTACCGGGGTTTGCTATTAATGATGCGGGTAAAGGAGCGGATATTCACACCGGCACTTACTATCGCGGACATTCGATTAATCAATCTGTTTTTTTATTAAATGGTAGACCGATTGGCAGCAATATTAACACTTATCATGGTGCAACTGACTTGAATAGCATTCCGGTTGAATCAATTCAACGGGTAGAATTATCGAGTGGCACCAGTACGACTTTATACGGTTCTGAAGCTTTTGGTGGCGTTGTAAATATTATTACTAAACAGGGGCAGGGTATTCCAAAATTCAATGGCTTGGTTGAATTTGGCTCTTTAAATCAGTCTAACTATCATGCTAGCTATAGTGGATCTACTGGCTCTTTAGATTTTAATTTAAGTTATGAAAAATCCGAAATAGATAATCGCTATCGTGTCCCGGAAGGTGCAGCAAATCGTGATGAAACGGGACGTTTATTTAATGGCGACACGGCGACTAGCAATTATTTTGGCAGTGTCAAAATCGGCTTAAATCCTAGAAATACTCTAAGCTTCGATGCTTACAAAATTAGCAGCCGGCGGGGTCTTCTCTATTTTGGGTTTCCTTTGCAAAGAGATAGACTCGATCATGATGTTTTTAATGTCGGTTTATCTTGGAATAGCCGGCTGAGTGATAATGATGATTCGATTCTTCAAACAACGATTGGTTATAACCAAGATTACTTTAATACCTACGGGCCAACACAAAATACATTTTACCGCCAAGGGTCGCTCAATTCACAAGCGCTTACAGCTAGGGTAGAACACCAATGGCGTACAGCTTCTAACAATAATCTTCGCTGGGGATTAGACGTGCAACAAACTTTTTTAACCGGCGATGTTTTAAGCACCATTCCTGAAAGAGCCGGTTTGAGTGAAACTGATGATACAAATCGATTTAATGGGGCGCTGTTTGCCTTAAATACTTGGGAAATTACCGATACGTTTCAAGCTGAACTTGGGATTAGGCAGAATTTTAATAGTGAGTTTGGCAGTTATCTCAATCCTAGCGCAGGGTTGCGGTGGGATATCAACCCAAGCGTTGCTGTACGCGGTAGTTGGGTTTCAGTCCAGCGTAACCCTGGTTTAGACCAATTATATGTTTATGATACCGTCCATAACTGGTTGCCCAACGCAGATTTAGATCCCGAAAAAGGTTCTTCTTGGACAGCCGGCTTTGATATTAATTTTACTTCTAATTTGACCGGACAGTTTACTTACTTTGGCAGTCGCTTGAATGATCGCCTAGGAATAGAAGCCGGCAAGTGGGCAAATATTGGTCTTGTCAATACAAACGGTTTAGAAGCAGCGTTGAAGTGGCAAATTGCTCCGGAATGGGCAACTTTTCTCAACTACACCTATACCAACGCACGTATCGAAACCGGCGTAGATAAGGGTTTACAATTAGGCTTAGTTCCTTATTCGGTTGCTAAAGCCGGAATTGGTTATGGTAGTGCCGGCTGGGAAATTAATTTATTTGCAAGTTATAACAGCGGTTCTCGGAGAGCTTTTTTTAATAATTCAGATGATAAGAGTACCGATTTTTCTCCATCTTTCCTTAATTTAGATTTGAGCGCCAGAGTTCCCCTAACTCGATACTTAGGGCTGACAATTTATTTAGAGAACTTAACTGACAAAACTTATGAAAGAGTTAATCGAATTTATCAACCCGGTTTAACTTTCCGCATCGGTTTACAATCCAATTTTTAAGCATTAGAAAAAATCTCTCAATTTCCCTAATATCCTCAAAAAATAAAAAGTCAGCCGAATTCCACCTTTGCTTTCCACCTATATTGAGATATCATGAAAATGATTCTCACTTTAATCTCTTATGTCTTCCGGTATGCCACTACCAAATTCCCTCACTCGGCTTGTTCAGTGCTTCCACCGGCTATCCAACCCAAAGCAGGGTTACGAGTTGCTGATGCCAAAAATAATTAAACTGTAAAAATCGCAAAATCGCTTAGGAACGATCACATGACGAATCCTTCAGTTAATCATCCCCTAGAAATGCCGAAACGGGGAATGCCGGTGACAATTATTACCGGCTTCTTAGGAAGTGGTAAAACGACCGTCCTCAATCACGTTCTGCACAACGCCCAAAATTTGAAAGTCGCCGTTTTGGTCAATGAATTTGGGGATATTAATATCGATAGCCAACTTTTAGTTTCTGTTGATCAGGATATGGTAGAGTTAACGAATGGCTGTATTTGTTGCACAATTAATGATGGTTTATTAGATGCCGTTTACAAAGTGCTAGAGCGTGGAGATCGCATCGATTACCTTGTCATAGAAACTACAGGAATTGCTGACCCACTGCCTATTGCTCTGACATTTTTAGGGCCAGAGTTGCGAGATTTAACGCGCCTAGATTCTATCTTAACGGTCGTGGATGCGGAAACTTTTACCCCCTCACATTTTGAAAGTTCCGCAGCCTTCAATCAAATTGCTTACGGTGACATTATTCTGCTCAACAAAACCGATTTAGCAACTGACGAGAAAATTGCTCAATTAGAAGACTACATTCACACAGTAAAAGCCGGCTCCAGAATTCTCAGATCCCAAAAAGGTCAAGTTCCCCTTCCCCTAATTCTTGATGTGGCACTTACTCAGCCGGCATCCTATCCATCAACAGAAGAATCTAGCCACCATCATCATGATCATGAACATCACGATCATGAACATCATCATCATTCCCATCACTTAGAAAATGATGGGTTTGTTTCTGTGTCTTTCCAAAGTGACCGGCCTTTTTTAGTCAATAAGTTTGAGAAATTTTTACAAGAGCAATTGCCCGAAAATGTCTTTCGCGCCAAGGGACTGATTTGGTTTCAAGAAAGTTCCGACCGGCAGATATTCCAATTAAGTGGCAAACGCTTTGACATCCAGGCAGATAACTGGCCAGAAAAACCCAGCAACCAGCTTGTTTTCATTGGGCGCAATTTAAATGCCACTCAAATTCAAGAGAACCTGAATAATTGCTTAGCTTGATGGGTGAGATTTCCTAATTTATCTGACATCCCTGATCCAAAGTCCGCTACCTTGAAAAGATTAGCGAAAACGCTGAGTTTGTACAAAACTCTTGAAAGGTAACTGATGAATAAACTCGTACTGACTTTACTTTCTACTTCCACCGTTTTCAGTTCGCTGCTGTCTTTGTTTGCGATCGTAAATCCTGCCCACGCTGCCGAACCCTTTCCCCGCACCCTAGACGCCTTAACCTGCCAACAACCGGCTTTGGCGAAGAATTTAGTCTGTATGCGCCTCTCTCAAGCGGTGAATGTTCCAGACTCAACTGTGCCGGCTTCCGCAGAAATGGTCACATTTGACGATTCTGAGTCAGGAATTCCCATTCCTGTGGAAATGGTGACACCGGACGATTCGGCGGCAGAACCGGCCATGTTGGAGTTCACCGAGGAAGAAAGCGACGCTGCCATTGCTCAATATGGCTGCGATTGCATTGTTTGTATCAACTTTATCCGTCAGATGCGAGGTATGGCTCCCATTAGCTAATTGGGAATCGGGAATGGGGCATGGGGCATGGGGCAAGGCTTCGCCAACCTAAAGGTAGGGGCATAGGGCATTGGTTGCATTTGCCTCTATCCCCATTTCCCACACATCCCCTCTTCCCTGTAGGTATGTCTGTGGCGAAAATCTATTATACTGCTTTGAGACTGATTATCATTTTAATGTTTTAGAGGTGTTCCTCGTGATACAAGCTGCAATGTCCAGTTCGGTGCCGGTTACAGTGCTCACCGGCTATCTGGGTGCCGGTAAAACAACCCTCCTCAATCGCATCCTGACTTATGAACACGGCAAAAAAGTTGCCGTAATTATCAATGAATTTGGGGAAGTGGGAATTGATAATCAATTGGTAATCAATTCTGTTGATGAAGAAATCTTTGAAATGAATAATGGCTGCATCTGCTGCACTGTTAGGGGCGATTTAATTCGCATCATGGGCAACTTAATGCGGCGCAGAGATAAGTTTGATCATTTAGTCATAGAAACAACCGGCCTTGCTGATCCAGCGCCGGTGATCCAAACATTTTTCATGGATGAAGATGTTCGCAGCCAAACCAATTTAGATGCAGTCGTCACAGTCGTAGATGCCAAGCACATTTGGGAACATTGGGGTAGCAGCGAAGCGCAAGAACAGATTGCATTTGCGGATGTAATTTTGCTGAATAAAACTGATTTAGTTACGCCAGAACAGCTTGATGAGCTAGAGCAGCGCATTCGCTCAATGAATGCAATGGCAAAAATTTATCGCACTCAGAACGCAGAATTAGATATGGATTCGCTGTTGGGTGTAAAAGCGTTTGATTTAGATCGGGCGCTGGAAATTGATCCACAATTTTTAAATGAAGAAGCCCACGAACATGATGAATCGGTGTATTCCGTGGCATTCGTAGAAACCGGCGCACTGGATGGGGAAAAATTAACGAATTGGCTAGGTAATTTATTGCAAACCAGAGGGCCAGATATTTTTCGCATGAAAGGGATTTTAAATATTGCCGGCGAAGAAAACCGCTTAGTATTCCAAGGCGTTCACATGATATTTGACGGGAAACCGGATCGCCCTTGGAAGCCTGGAGAAACCCGGAAAAGTGAACTGGTTTTTATTGGTCGCAATCTTGACGAAGCTCAACTGAGAGAGGATTTTCTCAAGTGTTTGGCTTAGGAATTGCCGGCCAAGAAATCGTGGAACTGAAATGGCAAGGAACCCTTTCAGATTACGTCACTGCTATTGCGTGGTCGCCCGATGGCAAAACTTTAGCAGCCAGTTCATCTGCCGGCGACGTAGTTTTGTGGCAAGGCGTAGAAGCTGTCACAACCTTGCAAATGGGTGCCGGTGACTCGATAGATTCCCTTGCCTTTTCTTCAGATGGCGAACTGCTAGCGGCTGCCGGCCAAGATGGCACAGTCAAGATTTGGCGCGTGTCTGATCAGTTGCCCTTGTATTGCCTGGAAAACGCGCCGGCATGGGTTGACCGGCTGGCGTGGAGTCCCATCGGCAACCAACTGGCATTTAGTACCGGGCGTTACGTGCAAATATGGGATGCCGGCAAGGGAGAGATCGTAGCCAAGCTGAATTTTGAAGCCTCCTCAGTTTTGGATCTAGCTTGGCATCCCACCGTTGAATATTTGGCGATTGCCGGCTATCAGGGTGTCAAGATTTGGAACACTCAAAATTGGGAAGACGATCCCTACTCCCTGGTAATTCCCTCTGCAACTGCCGTCGTCAAGTGGTCACCCGATGGCAAATATTTAGCCGGCGGCAACCTGGATAAAACCCTCACCGTTTTAGAATGGGGCAGCCCTCATCCGTGGTTGATGCGGGGTTTTCCCGGCAAAGTGCGCCAGTTAGCTTGGTCAGATCAAGCCACCGAATTAGGTGCGCCTTTGCTAGCGGCTGCCAGCGCCGGCACCATTTCCGTCTGGGAAAAGCAACTGGAAGCAACTGCCGGCTGGGAAGCTTGGGGTTTAGAACTTCATGAGGGGGTAGTGGGAACCCTAAGCTTTCAACCGACTAGCTTTCTCCTCGCCTCAGCCAGTGAAGATGGCCACGTTTGTCTATGGCAAAAAGCTGAGGAACTCGCGCAAATTTTGGAAGGCGCACCGGCTGGGTTTTCTTGCTTAGCCTGGGACAGCCAAGGACACCAACTCGCTGCCGGTGGTCAAGAAGGCCAATTATTAATTTGGTCAAAATCCCAACCCGCCAAAGCTTTTGTCTGATTGCTTGTCCCCACTCCAGTAATTTCCAAAGGTAATCATTTCAACCCTCTTTTCCCTACCTATATAGGCATTAGGCTGCGACACCAAAAACAGTACACCCCCATGCCCATACCTTTAGGTTGGCGTAGCCTTGCCCCCTGCCCAATGTCCCATCCCCAATGAATTTATCAAACTATCCCTTTCTTAAACAGTTAGAATGCTTTAACCTCTTAAAGCTAAGTCGGTTCTGGTGGCTGTCACCAGACGTAAGGGGGAAAGTTCGGTGCCGAGTCCGACACTGTCCCGCAGCTGTGATGTAACCGCCACGGGTGGTTACTAAGTCAGAATGCCCACCGACTGCTGAAAAACCTGTTATCCATCTGCGAGGTACAGATGATAAGGATGAAAAGACGCTTGTTAAAACCTAGTGGATTATTCCTAGCCGGCCTGATCTTATTTTTGAGCATTGGCGCACCGGCACCCGCCTATGGAATGCACATCATGGAAGGCTTTTTGCCGGCACCGTGGGCGATTTTTTGGTGGCTAGTATTTATCCCATTTTTCACCTTGGGGTTGCGATCGCTGCACCGCATTACTAAAGAAAATCCGGAATTAAAATTACTTCTCGCCTTAGCCGGCGCGTTTGCTTTCGTCCTGTCTGCCTTAAAAATACCTTCAGTCACCGGCAGCAGTTCCCACCCCACCGGCACAGGGTTAGGGGCGATTCTATTTGGCCCAATGGCTATGTCTGTTTTAGGCAGTTTAGTGCTGCTCTTTCAAGCCTTATTGCTGGCGCATGGCGGTTTGACCACTTTGGGGGCAAATGCGGTTTCGATGGCCGTAGTCGGGCCGATAGTGGCCTCTGGTGTGTATCAGTTGGTGATGAAGGTAGCCGGTAAACAGAAAGTGGCAATTTTCCTCGCTGCAGCAGTAGCAAATTTAACCACTTACCTTGTCACTTCGGTGCAACTAGCCTTGGCGTTTCCCTCTGCAACCGGCGGCTTTGTGGCATCGTTTGTGAAGTTTGCTGGAATTTTTGCACTCACTCAAGTTCCTTTAGCGATCAGCGAGGGATTGCTGACTGTCTTGGTTTGGAATTGGCTTTCTAGCTATGGGCGTCAAGAATTGGAACAGTTGAAGTTGATTAAGCGGAGTGCTTAGTTAAGTTTTTGGTAATTGGGGATTTGGGAAAATTTTTAGTTATTTACTGTCTGAAAGGTTTTGAGTAATGCAGCAGAAACAAAAAGCTTGGGATAATTGGCTGTTGATTTTGGGAGTGGTATTTTTAGCGACGATGCCATTAATTTTGGTAAAAAATTCAGAGTTTGGGGGTGCGGATGGCCAAGCAGAGGAGGCGATTCAGGAAGTTCAGCCAGATTATAAGCCTTGGTTTAAGCCGGTTGTGGAGTTACCAGGGGGAGAAGTTGAATCGCTTTTATTTGCAGTGCAGGCTGCTGCCGGTGCCGGCGTAATTGGATATGTGATTGGCTTATACCGGGGCCGAGGTTTTCGGGAAGTAAAAAGTAAAAAGTAGAAAGTTAACTTTTCGCTTACTTTTTCTTTTTGCCTTTTTTTCATGCACCTTTATATCGATACGCTGGCTTACACGAATCGGTTGCGGTATTTGCCACCGGCACACAAACTACTGTTTGCGATTATCCCCCTATTTATCGCTTTTATCAGTCATGCGCCGGTGCAGTTGGCAGTGATAATATGGATGGCAATCTGGACAATTGGTTATGCGCGAATTCCAGTCGGAGTTTATTTAAAAATGATTGCCGGCGCTGGGGTATTTTTACTCATGAGTTTACCGGCACTCATGCTTAACATGACTTCAGTTAGTGAAATGCCGGCAATTCTTTCAGATCGATGGATCGGGATAGAATGGAGTAATTGGTATTTTTATATCAGTCACACCGGCACTCAACAAGCACTTGGAATTTTGCTGCGATCGCTTGCCGGGGTATGCTGTCTGTTTTTCATCCTTCTCACCATACCGTTTGTAGAAATTCTACAAGTTTTGCGCCGGCTGGGATGCCCAACCCTTTTAACAGAACTATTGTTATTAATGTATCGCTTTATTTTTGTGCTGCTGCAAACTGCCGGTGAATTGTGGATCGCCCAACAAGCGCGGAACGGACATCGCTCTTGGAGCATCACTATGCGTAGCCTAACACTATTAATTGGTCAATTATTACAGCGCACCCTCGAACGCTATCGGCAATATTCCTTCACCCTTGCCTCACGTGGTTTCACCGGCGACTTCCAAGTTTGGCATCCACAGCGCACTAGCCCCTCGCGTCGGTACATCCTAGAAGCATCCCTCGGCTGCATTGCATTACTCGGACTCGAAATGCTTACAGGTTATCGTTAATAGCCCAATGCCTCAGAAATGAGGAACTAGGGAAAAGTTAAAGAGGGTCGTGACATTTAGCGTACCATTCCCAATGCCCCAGGCCCAATGCCCCATTCCCAATTCCCAATGACACATTGGTTACTAGAATTTGACGGCGTACATTACAGCTATCCAGCCAGCCAGCAGCCGGCACTCAACGGCTTGACATTACGTGTGCCGGCGGGAAAAAAAAGCGCCTTGATTGGTCATAATGGTTGTGGCAAATCCACCCTCCTATTCCTAGCTGATGGCTTGCATCAACCTCAACAAGGAATGTTGCGATGGCACGGTAAGCCAATGCGCTATGATCGGCACTCCCTGATTCAGCTTAGACAAAAAGTGGGGCTAGTGTTTCAAGATCCAGAGCAACAGCTTGTAGCTCCCACTGTCGAGGAAGATATTTCTTATGGCTTATGTAATTTAGGATTATCCGCCGCTGAAATTAGCTGGCGAGTTGACGGCGCTTTAGCCGATTTTGGCTTAACTGAATTGGCTACCAGACCTGTACATCATCTCAGTTTGGGGCAAAAGAAACGAGTTGCCCTTGCCGGCGTGATGGTGTTACAGCCTGAACTATTATTACTAGATGAACCGACCGCTTATTTAGATCCGTTGCAGACACGTCAGTTGATGGCTAAACTCGAACAAATTCATGCTGCCGGCACCACTCAGTTAATGGCAACGCACGATTTAAATTTAGCTTATCAATGGGCCGATTGGATTTTTGTTATTCACCAAGGACGCCTGATCACTGAAGGCGACGCAGTAGCTGTGTTTTCTCAGCGTCATCTGTTGCAGGATTTACAGCTAGGTGTTCCTTTGCTTTGGGAAGTTTGGGAGACGATACTTGAGCAAATGCCGCTGGCAGCAGGGATGCAACACCCCAAAACTGTTGATGAGTTGCGCGAGCAATTACTCTTAAAAATGCCTTTACGAGAATAATCTCCGGCGCTATAAATATCTCCCAAGACTTTCACTTTTAAGCACTTTTACTGAGCTTCCGGCATGATGTGGCGCGGCTGCTTTTGTTTGGCTTTTGATAGTTGCTCTAGATAAGCCACAGGCACCACAAGAGGCCACAAAACACTCGCCATGACCAAAGTCGCTAAGGAAAGCTGCTTTTCTTCTTCCGATAATTTGCCGGCTTCCCGCTTGAAGAATTGCAGCCAGCTCGTGAAAAAGCAGGGAGCGCTAACCAAGTAAACCAATCCAAATGAGCCTAATAGTAGTGTGGCCATCGTTCTTTTTCCTTAAATTGGGTAACAGTTCAACCGGCTGCTAACCTTGGCCTAACTTATGAGCACGTGCCTTTAAGTCATCTTCCTAGAGGTAGATTTGCCAGTTGTGGCTTTGTTCTACTTTAAACCTACTTTTGTCCAGTTTTGTTGTTCTTTATACAAACTTTACCGAAATTTCACAAAAGTTTTATTCTTGTCAACGGCAAATATACTGAAAATTTACCAGCCGTTGAGTTTGTCCCTCTATCTTAAGTCGTAGTACCTACGACAGAGCAATTCTTGCCAGAAGCGGCAAAAAAAAATTAATACTTAATTTGCATAAAGCCAGACAACCCGGATTAAGCCAATCAGAAAATAAAGGTTAATCGGCAGCATTTATAGGGATGAATACTTACTAAATCCTTAGAAGTAACAAGCAAACTAGATGCAAAACTAAAGTTGATAGCGAGTGGCGGTGGCTGCCGGCAATCAGGGGGATATGTAGGTGGCGCAACAGTCGCGATAAAACTGGAATGCAGAGGGAAAGACATTTGTAGAGATCCAGAGCCAAAGGGCCGGCCTCAACACTTACGAAGTGTGTATCCGTAAAGATTCCTGCAGTTGCTTTAAAGTTCTTAAAATTTCTGATACAAGTGAAAAGTATATCTAATGGAGAATGAGCAATGGCTGCGGCTCAGCCAGAAATTGATATCGCGCCCTTTATTGATCACGCCTTGCTGAACCCAACAGCAACGCCGATGATGCTTCAGAAGTGCTGCGAAGAGGCAGATCGCTTTCAGTTCGCGACGGTGTGCGTATATCCCACCTACGTGCGTCAAGCCGCAACTCTCCTACACGGCAAACAACCGCGAGTGTGTGCGGTGATTGGCTTTCCTACCGGCGCAACAACATCGGCAGTGAAACTGTACGAAGCCCAAGAAGCCGTAGAGAATGGTGCGACTGAACTGGATGTGGTGATTAACTTAGGTTGGTTGAAAGCCGGTAAAACCGACGAACTGCACCGGGAGATTGCCGAAATTTGTGACGAAACAGGGAAAAGCGTCAAAGCGATCTTGGAAACGGCATTACTCACAGATGAGGAAAAAATTACGGCGGCTGAACTTTGTATGGATGCCGGTGTGGATTTCCTCAAAACCAGCACAGGTGTTTATGGGGGGGCAACTGTGGAAGATATCCGCTTGCTCAAGGAGTTCAGCAAAGGACAGGCCGGAATCAAAGCATCGGGGGGAATCCGTACTTATCAGCAAGCCGTGGAGTTAATTTTAGCCGGCGCAACCCGTCTAGGCACCTCTCGCGGACCCGAATTAATTCGCTTACGCGATAACCTGGAAGAGAAGCGTGAAGAAACATGAACAGACTAGGGACTAGGGACTAGAAGGACAAATTTGCCCAATACCCCATTCCCAATGCCCCATTCCCAATGCCCCATCCCCTAAATACTAAAAATGGGTCAAACTTACAAAGCGACTGGAATTAACCTAAAAGGCTCACCAATGGGCGAGTCTGATCGGCTCTTGACGATTTTGACGCGGGAGTTTGGTTTAATTCGCGCAGTCGTACCGGGGGCGAGAAAGCCAAACTCGCAGATGGGGGGGCGCGGTGGCTTGTTTGTTGTTAACGAATTGCTGATTCAAAAGGGGCGCTCGCTTGATAAAATTGCCCAAGCAGAAACTTTAGAATCTTATCCGGGTTTAAGTCGGGATCTGGGAAAACTTGCGGCTGGGCAGTATTTGGCTGAAGTGGTACTTTGTCAAGCTTTGAGCGAACAACCGCAGGAAGAACTTTTTTGCTTGCTAAACGAGCATTTAAGTCGAATTGAGCAGTTACCCAACGCAGGCGAGGGTGCAATGTCTGTGCCGGTGCTAGCCCACCTAACTCACGGTGTTTATCACCTTTTGGCTTTAGCCGGCATTGCGCCTCAAGTTCAATCCTGCTCTATCACCCAGCACCAGCTCATCCCAGATTTTACCGCGCCAGACTGGCGAGTTGGGTTTAGTATCGCTGCCGGCGGAACCGTGAGTTTACCAGAGAAACGCCGGTTGGAGGGGCCAGGTTCAGGGCCGGTAATTGAACTGCAACGATCCGCTTCTAAAACCACAAAATTCGACATAAGTCAAGCTGGATTTAAAGCCGGCATAGAAACGCGACCTGAAAAGATTTCAGCCTTAAAAAGCATTGCCATCGGCAACAAAGTGGCTGAGACTACTAACAACAGCTACCGCACACTCATCCATCCCGAAAGACCCGTAAAAATCGATACCCAGCTTAATGCCGTCGAACTGGCATTGCTTCAGCAGCTAGCGGAACCTCAGATACTTTGGCCCCAGGCCGGTTTATCTCATTTACCTACCCAGAACACAGAGACAGCTTGGGTCGCAGTTGAACGCATTTTGCGTCAGTACGCTCAGTCTCAATTTGATCGCTCGATCCGCTCGGCTGCTTTAATAGATTCCTATTTTGCCTCCCTGCCCATTTCCCCGTGAGCCATGATGCGACTGTCTGATTCTGATTTTAAAATACAGCATTCACCCCTAAAACACGCTAACCAGCCAGCCAACGAAGTGAGCCAACCTCGCCCAAATGGCAATGGTAGTAATCAAATACCTTATCACCGCCCAAACGCTGATCGCTCAAACGGCAGCAAAGAGTCGGCTACCCACAGGCTTGATAAAATGCCTGTACCCGAGACTCCCGCGCAAAAAACAGGCGAACCGGCAAATGGGCATGGGGCAACCGATGAGCCAGAGAACACCGAAGCAGCCCCCCAGACGCTCTCCCCCTCCACCCCAGAACCCATCGAACCGGCGCAAACAGACCAGAGAGGATTTAGGCCGATTCTGAGAAATCGCAACTTTGTAACGATGTGGAGTGGCCAGATATTTTCTCAACTGGCGGATAAGGTGTATTTAGTGCTGATGATTGCGCTGATCGCCAGTAAGTTTCAGGCATCTGGACAAACGATCAGTTCCTGGGTTTCAGCGATTATGATCGCCTTTACCATTCCAGCCGTGCTGTTGGGTTCTCTAGCCGGCGCGTTTGTGGATCGGTGGCCCAAAAAAATAGTGATGGTGATCACGAATTTACTGCGCGGCGCGATTGTTTTGGCGTTGCCGGTGCAGTTGTGGGTAGTTCAGGATTGGGCACCTGTGGCGGGACTGCCGGTGGGATTCTGCATTTTATTAGCCGCAACATTCTTGGTTTCAACGCTGACGCAATTTTTTGCGCCGGCAGAACAAGCAGCCTTGCCTTTGATCGTAGAACGCGGCCAGCTTTTAGTGGCAAATTCACTCTACACCACAACAATGATGGCCTCGGTCATTATTGGGTTTGCCGTGGGAGAACCGTTGCTGGCGTTGGCAGACACCTTATTCGGTCACTGGGAGATTGGGAAAGAACTGGTAGTAGGAGGTAGCTATTGCATCGCTGGTTTGCTGCTAGTTACCCTCAAAACCGGCGAAAAGTCAATGCCGGCAGATCATGAAGCCCCCCATGTTTGGGAAGATATACGAGATGGTCTGCGCTACTTGCGGGAAAACCGACGCGTCCGCAACGCCATGATTCAATTAGTTATTCTCTTCTCAATCTTTGCCGCCTTAGCCGTTTTGGCCGTTCGTTTAGCTGAATTGATCCCCGCAATGAAAGCCTCTCAGTTTGGCTTTTTACTCGCTGCCGGTGGGCTAGGCATGGGTGCCGGTGCCGCAATTCTCGGTCACAAAGGCCAGCGCTTTTCCCACGCTCAACTGAGTTTAGTTGGTTCAATGGGCATGGCAGCCTCTCTCGCCGGTCTATCCGTATTCACACAACAGCTATGGCCGGCATTATTGCTGATTACCACCTTAGGCGGATTTGCAGCCGTGGTCGGCGTTCCCATGCAAACCACCATTCAGGCAGAAACTCCCGAAGAAATGCGGGGCAAAGTATTCGGCCTACAGAATAACGGGATTAATATCGCCCTTACCTTACCCTTAGCGTTAGCCGGTGTTGCCGAAACTTTCTTCGGATTAAAAGTCGTTTTTCTAGGCTTAGCCGCATTAGCCCTCGCCGGAGGCGTCTTAACCTGGTATATTTCCCGTAAATAGCTGTCATGGTTGAGTAAACTTCTTGCAAAAACCCTTAATCGCATCAAACTCATTCACCTGATCTGCCTATCCCTAAAGGCAGACGCCGGCTAACACCTGCTTATACCTAACGGCACATTAAGGCTATCATCTGCGTTTATCTGTGGTTAAAAAAACAACCTTTGCAAGAAGTTCAAGTGTTCACGGTTAATTGTTCGCGCCTGAATGCGATAAACAATAAACCTTGAAGTATCAACACGGCTCACCGGCAGCCCATTGGGCAACAAACAAATAAACAATGCACATCGCTTGGCTTGGAAAAAAATCACCATTTTGTGGCAATGTCACCTACTCCCGCGAGGTCACAAATGCGCTGCTAGACCGGGGATACGAAGTGAGCTTCCTCCACTTTGCCCAAGAAGCCTTCGACCCGGATAACTTTTTTCCTTACCTGTGGGCCGGTCAGTTCGGCAGTACCGCCCGCACGGCTTTAAAAAAATCAAAAATTGCTCCAATCGTTGCAGAAGCGAACACCGGCCCTGTCGCCTGTGAAGTTTCTCTGCCTTGCCTCTATAAATCCACGATTTACACAATTCCCACCTTAAAATCGAGCAAGGTGTTGAGCGACTCGCTGCGGAAGCTCAAACCTGACTTGGTTCATGCGTCTTTGACGCTGTCTCCCCTCGATTTTATGCTGCCAGAAATCTGTGAGGAACTGAATTTGCCGTTAGTGGCAACGTTCCACCCGCCGTTTGATGGCAAGTTGCGGAATTTGACTTCAGGAACGCAGCAGTTGATGTATCAGTTGTATGCGCCGTTTTTGGCCAATTATGACCGCACAATTGTTTTTTCCCAACTACAGCGAGATGTGCTGATGCGCTTGGGGGTTCCAGAATCGCGGCTGGCAGTGATTCCAAATGGAGTAGATGTCCAGAAGTATTCGCCTGGGCCTTCGCAGTTAAAGGCTCGATTGGGTGCAAAGCGGATTTTTGTCTATCAAGGCCGCGTTGCCTTGGAAAAGAATGTAGAGGCGCTGCTGAAGGCGTGGAAGCGGTCTGACATGGGTGCTGATAGCCGGCTCGTGGTTGTCGGCGATGGGCCGATGGCAGCCTCGCTGATGCAGTTTTACGGGGAAGATTACGGCATCACTTGGCTGGGATTTATTGGGGATGAGCAGCGGCGGATCGAAATCCTGCGAGGGGCGGATGTATTTATTTTACCTTCCTTAGTTGAGGGGCTTTCCCTGTCGCTGTTGGAGGCGATGGCGTGCGGGTTGGCGTGTTTAGCCACGGATGCGGGGGCGGATGGGGAAGTGCTGGATGGGGGTGCCGGCGTGGTTTTGAGAACCCAAGGGGTGACGGGACAACTGCGAACCTTGCTGCCGGTGTTTGAACAGCAGCCGGAGTTTACTACGATGCTGGGGCAAAAAGCGCGTCAGCGAGTGTTGGAACGTTACACGCTCAGCAGCAATATCTCGCAAGTGGAGAAGCTTTATACTGAGGTCTTGCAGCAACACCGGCAGGTGCCTTTAAGAGTTAGTAGCAGTCAGCCAAGATTTATGAATCCGTTTTAAAGCCTTGGTGAATGAAATTTGTGCCGGCACCTGCAAATTTGGGGTGCCGGTTTTACAGTTATGCCGGCTTACTGTTATAGCACTACGCAAAAACATTAAAACATTGCTTGAAGGCTGCATCTACACATTCCCTGACTGTTTTAAATTCCTTCAGTCTCTGTTTCATCCAAGTTTTTAAGACAGCCCACCAACTTTCTATTTTGTTTAAATCCGGTGAATAGGGCGGTAAATACCCTATCTCGCATCCCGCTGAAGAAGGGCTATAAGCATAGGGATAGTTTTCTCGCTCATCAAATCCTGTTTCATCGACATCGACTAATTTTTATTGAGCGACTTCTTCTGTTCTTGTTATGAGTAGAAAAATTTAAAGATTTGCTATACCTAAATTTTTTAAAGCATACATAACTGCGCCAAGTCGGGTTTGAACATTAAATTTTTTATAAATATTCTCCATGTGTTTCTTGACAGTCCGATCACTCATCTCCAATCGTTTGGCGATTTGTTGGGTACTTTGATCTTTGGCAACCCAAAACAATACTTCAGCTTCTCGTTTGGTTAATCCCAGTATTTGTAGTGCTTCAATTGAAAACTGATTGGGTTGATCTTCTTCAAGTAAAAGATAAAACTGTTCCATTTCAATGTTACAGCCAAAACGTATTTTCAATCGTTGTCCATTCAGTTCTAAAGTAATTGGACGAATTGAAGAAATATCATTTAGTGATTGAAGAAATATAAATATTTGTTGATTAACCCAACGTTGTACAAAATCGGGTAAGGTCACTTGAACACAAGATAGTGAAAAGTAACGATGTAAAATTTCTTCTGCTTTTTGAGTTGCCCATTTCACTTTGCCATCTATAGATAGGGAAATTAGTGCTGCTTGTTCAATAGCTTTTTGCTGTTTAGCAAGCAGATGATGCAAATGGTTGAAAGTGACAACGTTTTCATAAGCTTGTTTCAAGTGAGGGCGAATCAAATTTAGGATTAGGTGATCGTGTTCTGTAAAGCTTCGACGATTACGGCTGGCTGATAGGGCTAAGTGTTCCTGTCTTTTGTGGAATGGAGCAATGTCTGATCCACTCTTCAATCTAGACGGAAGTTCAAAGTGGATTAGCAGTTGATCTTCCAGACCTAAGTGTTGAAAAAAATCTGAGTATAAAGGTTCCTGCCGGTGAAATTCTAATTCACTGAGAAAATCTGAAATTGCTAGTGCCTGTCCATCATTTGTTTGGACATAATGATAGGAAGCTGGATGAGCGAAAAAATTTTGACGGTTTGCTGTGAATGATTCAGCTACTATGCCTATCTCGGGATTTGGGAATGTGCGGATACGCGGCAGAATTGTATCGTCTGTACTGAAACTAGCTGCCCCAAATAATTCTGCACCGATCAACTTTGGCAAGGCTGTAAGTATTTGCCCTGGAAATTCATCTAGGTTACAGGGACTATAAATTGCTAATAAAAACTTGTGCAGATACTGCCAATCAATACTTGTCAGGGTTTCCATAGATTGTGGAGGGACAGGGACTGCTTAACAATTAACTACGGCGATCACCGTATTGTATCCCTTAAAGGAAAATGGCACGCTAATACATACTCTTTTTTGTAAATTACTAAACACCAAGGCAGTGGCTGCATCTCAGTTAATTCAACAACAATGCTAATTTGGAGTAATTGATATGGCTACAATCATCGGAACCTCTGGAAACGACAATCTCTCTGGAACGGCTGGTAATGACAGCATCGTTGGGTTAGCTGGCAATGACATCATCAATGGGTTAGCCGGCATCGATACGATGGTAGGAGGTCAAGGTAACGACATTTACTATGTAGACAGCACCTATGATGTGATTACCGAAGGCGTTTATGCCGGCACAGATAATGTCTATGCCGATGCCAGCTATCGCCTAAGCGCAGAAAGCAGCGTGGAAAACCTTTTCCTGCGAGGCAGCGCTTATTATGGCTACGGCAACGGACTTGACAACTATATCGCCGGTAATGTCGGCAACAACTACCTCTCGGGTGGCGCTGGCAACGACACCATCAATGGGGTTGCCGGCAACGATACGATGGTCGGCAGCACAGGTAACGACATTTACTATGTAGACAGCGCCGATGATGTGGTTACTGAAGGGGTGGGTACTGGCATAGATAGCGTTTATACCTCTGTCAGCTACGGTTTCAGTGCCCTTTTTGGAGGTGTCAGCGATCATCCAAGTGCCCACGTGGAAAACCTTTACCTCCAAGGCAGTGCTTATTTCGGCCTTGGCAACGCACTTAATAACTCTATCGGAGGCAATGCCGGCAATAACCTGATCTGGGGCGGTGCTGGCAACGACGTCATCAATGGTGCTGTCGGCAACGATACAATGGAAGGTGACGTAGGTAACGACACCTACTATGTAGACAACTCCAGTGATGTGGTTACTGAAGGGGTGGGTGCCGGCACAGATACCGTTTATGCCTCTGCCAACTACACTTTAAGTGCCAACGTCGAAAACCTCTACCTCCAAGGCAGTGCTTATTACGGCGCTGGCAACGAACTTAATAACTCTATCGTAGGCAATGCCGGCAATAACTACCTCTGGGGCGCTGCAGGAAATGACAACATCAATGGCGGTGCCGGCAACGATACGAATATTGGTGGGGACGGCAATGACACAATTAGAGGCAGCGCCGGCAGCGATGTCTTGACTGGAAGTGCCGGTGCAGATTACTTTACCTTCAACTCTGCCGGTGAAGGTATTGATACCATTAACGACTTTAGCTGGCAACAAGGAGATAAAATTGTGCTTTCATCTAGTGGGTTTAGCAGCTTACAAACTCCAGGTGGATCTCTGGCTCCCTCAGAGTTCGGCACTCGCATCCTCTACAACTCATCAACCGGCGCACTGTCTTTTGACCGAGATGGGACAGGGACAGTATACGGGTCAGTTCAAATCGCTACCCTATCAACCAGGCCAATTTTAATTAGCAGTGACTTCCAGGTTATTGCCTAGAATCGTTAGCCTTTTGCTAAAAGACCAAAGCAATTAATTTTATAACTTCAGCTCCTTTGACAGCTCAAAACTCTCAGAGGAGTTTTTCTTAAACAAAATTTAAAGCAAGTAGATAACTATAGCATTACGCGTTAAGGTTAGGACAGTAAAAGAATAGAAAAGAAAGTTACAACTCACCCAAAATAGAAAATTGGTGAACTGTGTTAAAAACTTGGATAAAATAGAGACTGAAGGAATTTGAAACAGTCAGGGAATCTGTAGATGCAGCCTTCAAGCAATATTTTAATGTTTTTGCGTAGTGTTATAAAAATTCAAACAACTAAAAACCCAGGATAGTTTCAGCAGATAAATGCATCACAGAATTGGGAAACCGGCCTTTGAGTGCCGGCAGCACAGGACAGGGTTTTTTATCTTCTAAATTATTCGGTTTATTCCAGGTAAAAGGTGCTTTTTGAGCCACAGACATCCACAGCAACCGCTTCGCGCGCGTCATCGCCACATAAAGTAAACGAAACTCTTCTGCTGTTTTTAAATAACCAGCTTGTTCCCAAGCATTACCGACATCTGGGATAGGTTTCTTATGTAAGCCGGCACGAATTTTCGCCCTAGCAACTTCTGCTAATGTAAACTCTCCGAGAAACTGCACTTGAGGCGGCACCCACAACCGGCCTGGAATTGTTTGTTCGTGCAAAAATGGTAGAAAAACGTAATCCCAATCTAACCCTTTTGCCTTGTGCATGGTGATAATTGTCAGCTTGCCGGCTTGCGTATAAAGTGACTCATTATCATCTGTTTCCACCCCCTCAAATCGCTCAGAACTAACAATATCACTCAAAACTGTCAGCACAGAACTCATGGAACTATTTCCCGCATTTTGTTGAGCCACTCTTTCTGCTAATTTATCCGCTGTTGCTAACTCCGCTTGGTTGTAGTTCAGTGCCAAAGCCAGAAATGAAATTAAATTATAAATCGGTAATTCCATCCGAGCGCGAAGTAAACTGCAACAGTAACGACGTGCTTGCTCAACCGGCTGCGGTTGCGGTTGTGGATCGAGAGGGCCGGGATAGAGGAATTGTTCGGGTAAACTTGCTAAAGTATTAAGGTCTTGAGTGGGAATTAGCCGGCGTTCTACCAATACCGTTAGTGCTGCTTTTAAGTAATCTGGAGAATGAGGCCGGTCAAGGAATTGCAGCATTGCTAAAATTTGAGCCGGCACATGAGAACGCCGTTCCTGTTGCACCACATCATAAACATCAATCTTGTCTTTATATTGGCGGTTGAGTTCGTTGCCTAACCATTCGCCTTGCCGGTTTTCTCGCACTAAAACTGCTGCGGTACTTTCTGGGTTTTCAGCAAATAATTCAATTACCCGCAATCCTATCAACTGAACGGTATTATAAATATCGCGGGGCGTATAAATTTCTAAGCCATGACCGACTGGATCTGGGTTCGCATTTGCTTGCGGATCTCCCACATCAACCGGGTGAATTTGCTGCTCCTCAAAAGGCGGTTCACTTCCCGCTAAATGAGAACTATTCACCCATTTTAAGACAAAATTAGCCGCATCAATAATAATTTGAGAACTGCGACCGGCCTCATACATTTTCACGCGCCGGTTTTCAGTCGCGCAATCCTTACAGAATTCCCGAAAGTATTTGGGATCGGCAGGGGTAAATGTAGAATTAATTGCTTGATTTGGATCTCCCACTCGCACTAAATTTAAATTTGGGAATTGGGCAAGGCTGCGCCAACCTAAAGGTATGGGCATGATGGGGAATTGGGGATTGGTTAGTTTCCCTGTCTCTACAACTCTCCCTTTCCGCGACTGAGTTGCGAGGATTTCTAGTAACCGCGTTTGCAAGGGTGAAGAATCTTGCGCTTCATCTTCAAAAACGGCAAAGACTTGATTTTGCCACAATTGCCTTGCCCCTTCATTTTCAAGGACACGCAAGGCAGCTAAAATCATGTCATCGTAATCGATAAAATCACGGGCTTGCAGCAAATTTTGATAATTTTCATATAAGCCGGCGGCAATGGTTAAAATCTCATATTCATCCTCTGAAATACCCTCACTCATCGTGAATAAATCTTGCGGTAAGCAACCCGATGATTTGGCTTCGTGAATCACGGTCATTGCCAAATTTGGCAAGACTTCTGTGCGTAAAACAGATTGCCGGCGTAGCCTTTCTGTTTCCTCTCCATCAAATTGACGCCCTTCCAATAATCTTTGATACCGGCGCGGATTTGCAGCGATCCACTGTTCCACACAAGTGCGAATTAGCCGGTGATTTTGGGTTGGCGTTACTAGCGTGGCAGTATCAAGGCTTAAATGTGAAAGTTCTGGATGACGCGTGGCAATATTCAACGCCAAGCCATGCAATGTATTAACCGTAAAACCTGAATAGGGTAGGGATAAATTTTTCAGATATTCGCGGATTTTAGCTTTAATATTGGCAGCAGCGGCACGGGTAAAAGTGACAACAACCAATTGCCGGCGGGTGTGTAACTGGTTATTTGCAATTGCCAAAGCTGCGGCTGCCGCCATACCTGTCGATTTGCCGGCACCAGGAACAGCGGAAACCGCCAAAGGGCCACCTTGCCAGTCAGTCATTTGCTGCTGTCCTGATCGCAGTCCCTCCCGAATACGACGCATCGCCAACTCGCGTAGCGCTGCCGGTGTGAGTGCTTGCGTCTCGGTATCCGCACTCTCTGAATGGGTAATATTTTTATCTGAATCTTTTGGCATCGTTTGCTTGGCGGCGGAATTTTGAGCCGATCATAATTTTGAGTTTATCTCTTAAACAGCAATTCGGAAAACCCTGTTATCTCGTTAGACTGCTGACAAAAATATGAATGTAGCGGCGGGTTTAGCCGGCATTTAACGCCCATCGCCCCTTAATTTCCCTCTCAACTCGCCCTACCCCAACTTTTGGCGTTTCAATTTTTGTATCAGTTATGTACACACGATTTATTTGAGGTTAACTTAGGTACACCCAGGAAACGATACTCGATTTTCTCTAAACAAATTCTCATGAAAACTGACTTCAAATCCAAATCCGCCCAATATTTTACCCAATTAAACCCGCCTCAAACCAACAGCGGCAGCCAGCGTTTTAGTATTGTCTTGCTGCTTGCAGTGCTATCTACCGCGATGATGGCAAGCTGTGCCCAGCAAGCCAGTCAATACAACGCCTCTATGGCAAGTCCTCCCGTGCCGGCAAATGCTCCAGCACCAGCAAATCAGGCTGTCGCGCCTGCTGAAGTGCCGAAAGCCGCACCTCAACTCATCAAAAATGCAGGGCTAACTCTCATGGTCAAATCCATTGACAAAACCATGAAAGAAGTTTCTGCAATCGCCCAAACCCAGCAGGGGGATATCTTGGGATTTCAGAATCAAAAGCCTCAAGATTCTAGTATGCGGCACACAGCATCCATGCGAATTCGGGTGCCGCAAAACAAACTCGAAGCTACATTAGATGCTTTAAATAGATTAGGAACTGTGCAAAAACAAACCCTCACTGCAGAGGATGTTTCCAATCAGTTAGTCGATTTAGATGCGCGGCTGCGAAATTTGCGAAAATCTGAAGAATTGACTTTGAAAATAATGGAGCGATCCGGTTCCATTGGGGATGTGCTAAAGGCATCTCAACAAGTAAATACGATTCGCGATGAGATTGAGCGCATTGATGCTCAGTTAAAAAAACTGCGAGATCAGGTTGCCTACTCGACTATTTTGCTAAATCTAGAAGCCGCTGTTTCTGCTTCATCTGAGACGCAGCCGACTCTAGGTTTGCGGATGCAGGAAAGCTGGGGCCAAGCAACTTACTCAGTTGGTCAAGTTACTTTAGGTTTACTTGCTTTGAGCATTTGGTTAGTTGCTTTCAGCCCTTATTTGCTTTTAGGGGGTGCGGCTATATATGGCTATCAACGATTTAGAAAACACAAGTCTCTTTCCAGAGTTCATCAGGCGAAAGTAAGAGAATGAAGGCTAAAAGTGAAAAATCGAGTGGGTGCCTGGTAATTCCCTAGGAAATTCTTCCTTTTTCCTTCTGCTTTTAGCCCTAGAACTGTGGGAAAAATCAGAGGTGAGCATCAGGCAGATCGCTTGCTGGTACAGGTTCAGGTGAGTGTTCAGTTGGTATTTGTTCAAAAGGCTCAGCTTCTGGAAGGATGAATGGTTGAAAACGAATATCACCTGGTTCAATGGCTTGCTTTCTCCACCAAGCCGGCAGCAGAAGCAGCCAAAACTTACCCAGAGACACAGCACGTTGCTCATGAACAAAAACCAAAGGCAGGAGAGCAACCAGCCGCAGGACGGCTGAGAGGGCAAACAGCCCCGGCAAGCCATTGAACTCACTGACAGTTGCGAGAAAGCCACCGAGTGTGATTCCCATTGCGCCGGTGACCCCAGGAACCGCCGCCGCAATCGCAAAGTAAATGGACTGATTTCGCAGGGGTGCTACTCCCATCAAAAGATTGCTGCTGCACAGATCAATTGCCGCCCACGTTGCACCGCCGACGATATGCAACAGGGGGAACCAAACCCAAAGGAAAATTGGGGCGGTTCCAGCTTCTAGCCAGAGTAGCGGTGTTAGCGCGACCAAAATTCCCACGACGATCATCAGGGGGCGATTTCCCACCCGATCAGCCAGTTTCCCCCACAAAACTAGCATTAGCAAGTTAGCGCCGGCTCCTAAGCTGCCATAAAGCGTAACCACGCTGACATCTATTGCTAAGTCATCGAGCAGATAGAGGTTAAAGAAGGGTGCGCTAACATTGACCGCAAAGCTCCATAGAGCAGAGTAGAGCAAAAACTTCAAATAATTGGTGTCCTTGAGGAAGCTAAAAACACTCCCTGTGGACGACTTTTGGGCGGTATCTGAATGGGTGAGATGGACTTGCTGCGGATTCACATCCACCATAAAGAACTGACAGGACAGACTGACTAACCCCACCGCAATGGCTAGAACCAAGACAGCGCTGTAACCTTGAAGCGTTCCACCGGGCCACTTTGAGATCACTAAACCCACCACCGGCACACCGATAAGATTGGTCAAGCTGATCGCACTGTTGCGGAAGCCAAAATACCGGCCCCGCAATCGCTGAGGGACTAAGGCAGCCAACCAGCTGAACCAAGAAGCTCGGCCCAAAGCTTCCATGATATTGGTGATCCAGATAATGGCGAGTGTTAGCTGCACCAGCCGGTGGTTAGTGATATGAAACGAGTGCCCGAACCAAAGTGCCGGCACGAGAATCAACCACAGCAGCCGTGATGGGCCAAAAATCCAGACGGAATACCAGTGCCGGCTTTTCGTTCGATCTGCTATGTACGCCCCTAGCGGTTGCAGCAGATTCGTTAGCTGAGGAATCGAGGCTAGCATCCCAATTTCTACAGGGCCGGCACCCAAACCGAGCAAGAAATTACTGAGCAACGCGCCGCCGATAATGCTATAAAAAATCGTGGCGAAGACACCTTCGAGCGTTATTGCTTTCAGGCTTGAGCGAATTGCCGGCTTAGCAATTTTTTGAGGCGGGTTTGCCAGAAGTGCTGTCTCTGATGATGCCCGCTCTTCTTGGATTTCCTGAAGAGTCAGAGGGATTGCTTCCCCTAAGCTCTCATTTTCGACTTGACTGAATATACTAGACAGCCAACTTTTTAACATATAAATATTTAATTAGTATGAGTTTGTGTGGTTCAGGAAAAATATCTGAATGCATAAGGCACTTGTGATTGTAACTGTATTCGTTTAATATAGATTCAGCCAAAAGAATGATTAGTGTATTAAATTATTTTGTGTTATCTTATACAAGAGAATTTAGTTTAGAATTAAAAGTTTCACCTACTTGATATTTTAATTTATTAGCTATTTTAAGTCTGCATTTGTTTTTTTGTTAGATTTTAGATTAAAAAATACTTCAAATTCTAAATATACTTGTAGAAAAATATGACGTTTTTGTTATATTGTCAGGCTTTTGATTTTTCTCAAACATTTATTTCATTAAAGGCTCACTTGTTTTTTCTGTAAGCATTCTCCAGAACCTCACAAATTTTATCTACATTAGCCCATTCCGAGTTACTCATCGCCACAAATCCCAGACGCTCATCTGGATAAATTATGAAACGAGTTCTCGTTTTTGGCTGAGCGCCGGCACCGATAATGCGCTTTCTACCCTTAAACTCACCTACACTAAAACCCATGCTTTGCTTCATGGATTTGCCGTCTCTATATTGGCTGCCTTTCCAGAGAATATCTTGTTTAATCTGTGCCGGCAGCACATCTTCTCTATTCATCAAACCATTGCAGTATTGCGCCAAGTTTTCAATCGTGGAAATAAACCCGCCAGCGGGTAATCTCCAGCTCACATCTTTACTTTCAACTCTTGCATATTTTCTAGTTTTCTTGTTGTAATTGTATCCAATTGCCCGACGCGGAATATTCACCCATTCCCAATCTGGTTGAAAGCAAGTTTCTGATAAATAACCGGCTTCAGGGTGTTTGGGAAAGGATGCCGGTGTCATACCAAACGGCACGGCTATTTTGTCACGCACTTTTTCCCAATAAGATTGAGATTCTGTGCCGGCACGCTCAATCACCATTCCCGCAAGGGTGTAGCCGTAAACGGAATAACTGTATTGAGTTCCGGGAATATAAAGCAAATGATCGGGATCATTCCAAAAATATTCTCCTGCCCAAAAGATGCCGGTGTTAACATTTGGATCGTTAATTAAATGATCTGGAGGGACGCCAGCTTCATTGAGTCCATTACTAAAGTCTTTTATCCCTGAAGTATGGGTGAGAAGCATTCGAGTGGTGATGCACGATTTGTCAAGATTGGGCAGCGCTTGTATCTGGAATTTTCCGTTTTTTAACGGAGAAGCATAGCTATTTGGGAACTGATATTCAGGCACATAATTTCTTACTTCTGTGTCGAGATCCAGGGTGCCGGTGGAAACAGCTTGCATTGCTGCCACACCTGTTACTGATTTTGACAAGGACGCCCAACGGAACATGGTTTTATGAGCTTCCACCGGCACTTTATTTTCAAAGTCTTCGTAGCCATAACCTTTTAAATAAATAATTTCTCCATCTTTAACGATGCCAATGGCTAGCCCGTAAAGTTTTTGTTTGCCCATTTCTCTCTGCACCGCCCGATCAATTGCAAGATCGTTGGAGTAAGGGTTTGACGTGTTTTCTTCTTTAACTTTCCAGGGGCGATCAGGCTGATTCCAAACAAAGAAGTTTTTCAAGGTTTTTTGCAAGGGTTGATTTTTTTAAACGCAGATAAACGCAGATAAACGCAGATGTAGGCTATAGTCTCTTGTTAGAGAGATGCAGATAGGGCTAGGATGCGATACTGAAGCTGTAAAAATGTTTATTCTCGGTTTGTATCTTTTTCTTTTAACAAGTTTGAGAGTATATTGATTGATGAGTTGTTAGTGGGATGCGCTGCGCTCTTATGGAACCATTGCACCAGATGGGAGACATCATTGCTGAGCGATACCGGCTCACCAATATTTTAGGGCAGGGTGGGATCGGGATCACTTATGAAGCCGAAGGCAAGGAAACCGGCAAGCGAGTGGCACTGAAGGAGGTATCACTGCGCCGGCTGACTGATTGGAAGGTTCTAGAATTGTTTGAACGAGAAGCGCGCGTACTCTCCGAACTCAATCATCCCAGTATTCCGGCTTACTTAGATTACTTTCAGGTGGATACACCCAGTGATCGTAGTTTCTATTTGGTTCAGGAAATTGCACCGGGGAAGTCACTTGCGGCGCTAGTAGAAGTCGGCTGGCGGGCGTCGGAAGGTGAAGCGCAAAAACTGGCAATTCGAGTATTAGAAATCCTTAGCTATCTGCATAGTTTAACGCCGCCGGTGATTCACCGAGATATTAAGCCACAAAATATTATTCTGGCGGAAGGTGGGCGAGTGTCTTTGGTCGATTTTGGGGCGGTACAAGACACTTACCGACATACATTTGCTGGCAGTAGTACGGTGGTGGGTACTTATGGATATATGGCACCGGAGCAATTTCGATGCCAAGCAGAACCGGCAACAGATTTATACGGTTTAGGGGCAACTTTATTATTTTTACTGACACATCAATCACCGGCAGATTTACCCCAGCGCCGGCTTAAAATTGAATTTCGCTCTCAAGTTCAAATCTCAGATGACTTTGCCGGCTGGATAGAAACTCTCATTGAGCCGGCTGTGGAAGATCGGTTCACTTCTGCAAAGGAAGCGCTGGCAGTGCTGTTAGGTGAACGAGAAATGATCTATCCCCGAGCATCTGCTCTTCAGCAACCAGCCGGTAGTCGCATTGTTGTGAACAAAACTGCCTCACGCTTAGTGGTGGAAATTCCACCTTCTGAATTGCGCTTTAGCAGGGTATTCATCAAACTTTCTACCCTAATCTGCAAGTTATTGTTCTTTTTTCTCGGGCTTCACTTTGGTCTGTATATGCTGTCTGAGATGACATCTGTTTACTATGCCAGGTTTCTCTTGCTGGCTCTATTAATATTAGTATTCTCGGGGCTGGATGAGATAGCATCATCCCTGTTCAGTATTGTCGGTACTGAGCAATTAGACATAAACCTACAAACCTTTCGGCTACGTTGGCGGTTGTTGGGTTTAAGCTACCAAGTTCAGGGACGGGCAAAAAATGTGCAATGTAGCTGCGATCTTAACGGCTGTGCCTTAGTAGAGGAATTGCAAGTTCACCGTTTTGGCTCAAAGTTAATGCCGGCGGAAAAAGAATGGTTAGTGGCGGAATTAAATAATTTTCTGGGAAAACCACTATATAAGTAGGCGATAGGCGGTAGGCTTAGGGGCGATAGGAAACCAGAAAGCCTATTTTTTGTTGCTAGCTTGCCTACTGCCTGACAGAATGCGATTTTTTCAACATTACCTAGCGCTGGCTGGGGTGATTGCCTTGGGTGGTGTCCTGCGCTTCGCTCAGCTTGACTTCAAATCCCTGTGGCTGGATGAAGTAATTACTGCTTTGTTTAGCTTGGGACGCAACTACTATGACATCCCCCTGGATGCAGTGTTTCAACTTGAACAATTAAAGGAAATTTTTACACTAAATCCAGAAACTACCTGTAGCCAAATTTCTCACAATATTGCCATCCAATCAACGCATCCACCGCTATTTTTTTGCTTGATGCACCGCTGGTTAATTTGGTTAAATCAGTTTAACTGGCTTTTTGCCTCTGACGGAAATTGGGAGTTAGCGTGGCAGTTGAGATCCTTGCCTGCATTCTTCGGTGTTGCTTCAATTGCTGCGGTTTACTGGCTGAATCGTCTTGCTTTCTCCCCGACAGCAGGATTGATATCGGCTGCTGTTATGGCAGTTTCTCCCTATGGCGTTTACCTGTCTCAAGAAGCACGACACTACACGCTGCCAGTGTTGTTAATTACCTTGGCTTTAGTGGCATTAATGATCATTCAGCAAGATTTTGAAAAGCGGCAGCGCAGCAGACCTATTGTTTGGGCGATTTGGGTTATTATTAATACAATTGGTCTTTATGTCCACTACTTTTTTATCTTTGCCCTGATCGCTCAGCCGCTCGTTCTGATTTTTAATGTTAATTCCCCCAACAAAAATAAAAAATACAAACTTCAAAATAGTTTATTTTTTGGGCTTCTGCCCTTTGCTTTGTTTATCCCTTGGCTACCAATTTTGATCGGTCATTTTGGGCGTTCTGAAACCAATTGGCTGCCGCAGCCACACAACATTGCTCCCCTGTATCAAACCCTTGCCGGCTGGCTGACAATGGTTGTGATGCTGCCGGTGGAAAAGCAACCCCTTTGGATTATAATTCCTGCCGGCTTCTTTATGCTTGTATTCGGATTGGGGATGGGATGGCTTTTTTTTGCGGGATTGAAAAAACTCTGGAACAATTCAGAAACCCAGCCAGCAACCCGCAGCCTACTAAGCTTCACACTTTGGGTGCTGCTAGCATTTCTGGCAATTGTTTATCTGTTAAACAAGGATATTACGATTGCGCCTCGATATCACTTTGTCTACTATCCAGCTTTCTGCGCCTTACTCGGAGCAAGCCTTTGGAAAATGCAAAAAGCCCGCGCAGAGATGCTAAAAGAAAAACCGTTAACACGATGGGCGGCACCCTTCACACTATTATTTGTTGGGATAATCAGTTGCCTTTGTGTCACTTCAGATTTGGCATTTAAAAAGCCTTTTCACCCCCAACGCGTTGGGCTGGATATGAACTTAGAGCCGGCTATCTCCCGCCTAGTTGTCGTGGCATATAAAACCTTTCAAGATGTGGCGTTAGGGGTGAGCTTTGCCTTAGAAATTCACAAACATGATCTCCCTGAAAATGCCGATTCCTACATGGCTTTTTTGCAGCAAGAAACAAATTACGATCAAGTTTGGCAAAACCTATCTCAACTGCCACTGCCGGCACTCCCGCTCAATTTGTGGGTGGTTGCACCTGAGTTGCTACAGCAACAAGACTATCCCCAGCAGCTATTTGCCTTAACAGAACTCAGCACAGAGTCTCAGCAAATTGTTTGTACAATCGATCCCTCCCATTATTACCGCGTGGGTGTTCCTTATCAGCTATATCGTTGTTTGCCGGCGGAGAGGGAGTGAGTGTGGAGTGGGAGATTTAGTAGTCTCCCATAAAATAGGGAATTAGTTGCACTTGAGCTTAGCTTAAATATATCGGGTTAGTTGAACGCGATATCGCTCTTTTTTGGTAACTGCCACTTCTCCAACTTCGAGGCGTCCTTTACCACGAATCGCAATTAAGTCGCCTGATTTAACCGGCTGACTTGATTGGGTGGTTTCTTTCCAATTTACCCGCACGTCACCGGCAGCAATTAAATCGACCATTTTGCTACGAGACATCCCAAAGCCGGCGGAAGCCACCGCATCTAGCCGTAAAGAAGCTTCTACAGTAGTTAATTCTTTCTTTTTGGGTTCTTTGATCTTCAGCTCGCTTAACTCAATGCGCTGCGTTTTCACCGGCACTGAGCGCACCTGCTTGAGTTCAAGTTCCAAAAATTCCACCATCTCCGGCACGACAATTGCCTGAGCACCTCGCTCACCCAATACAATTACGTCACCAAGCTTTTCTCGCACAATGCCGGTGCCCAAAATCGCCCCCATAAAGTCTCGGTGGGTGGCGGTATCGAATAAGAAATTGCCGGCAATCTCCAACGCTGCCACTTCCACTTGTGCCGATTCTAGGGGCAATTCTGATCGGGCAATTCCCAGGCGCTGTCTTTCTGCCTGCGGATAACCACCCCAGGCAACCAACTGCACCTCTGTCAGACGCTTAAAAGCTTGCTGCGCCTCAACCTGCACTGGCGGCGAAAGAAAATCCGTCAAGACAACTTCCCACGTTTTAATCGCCTGATCCGCTTGGTCGATCACACGAGCCACTATGTCTCGATTTTCAACGCCTTTTAACAGTTCTTCTCTTGGCAACATTCTGGCAGTATTTTTATTTAATCACTATTCTGATTCTATCGATTGAGCGGCGTGATTAAAACATCATGCGCTGTAGAGATACCTCGAATAAATGAGCGCGTTTTACGAATTTTATAAACTTTTGTCTTTTTTTATCTGCCTAAATGGTCGAGTCTGCCTTGAATTTTTATCTAATATCTAAAATTAATAGATTCCCTTTGTCTCCCTCTTGAGCGCAGTTTATGAATACTGATGTGGTTGAGCGATTACTCGCACTCTACCAACAAATTGATCAGGAAACGACCGCATTTCAAGCGGCAACCGGCCTGCAATGTCCTGCCGGCTGCGGTCGATGCTGCGAAAATCCTGAAGTAGAAGCAACTCCCTTAGAAATGCTGCCTTTAGCAATAGAATTATTCCGTCAGGGCGAGGCACAGCAATGGTTAGAGCGACTCGCTGAGTGCAACGAACTGAGCGTTTGTGTTTTCTATCAAAGCGATCCTCTCATCCCTGGAAATGGTCGTTGCACAGTCTATGCTTGGCGACCGGCTGTGTGCCGGCTGTTTGGCTATGCCACCGTTAAAAATAAGCAAGGAACGCCAGAATTTGCAGCCTGCCGGCATCATAAACAAACGGTGCCGGCAACGGTAGAAATTGCGAAAGCAGCCGTTACAGCGGGGGTGTCGGCTCCAGATTTTTCCCAATATGGCATTGAGATTGCCAACCTTGACCCGAATCTGGGACAAGGGCAAATGCCACTCGCCCAAGCTTTGAAAATTGCGATTGAACGCTTGGGATTAATTGCTCAGTTTGGGGGCGAGTGAAGGGCGTAAAAAGTCACCCATAAACCCTTCAAAAAACAATTTTTACGGTTGTCTCTATCCTGAGATGCTTGACTTTTTACGCTTTTTTTCTCATATTGGGCAACCTTTGCCTTTACACACTACCGGGTTCTGCATAACCTTGGATATTTTCAGGCTCAAACGGGCGGATGATAGAGGTCGCGCGGCGCGTTAGGCTTTCAGACCCTTTCACGACAACCAAATATTTGCCGGCATTAAGTCGGTTGCGGTAAGGCAACGCGTCACCGCTTCTAAACATCAAGCCGACCCCTCCGCCCACAAAAACACTACCCATTGCACCGGCAATGGCACCAAACAATCCCCCAATAAAATGATTGCCAAAATCGCCGGCCCAGGAAACAATCGATAAGCCGGTGATCGTATTGAAAATGAAACCGCCGACAAAACCAAAGGGAATCAGCCAAGTGGCCATCAGTTTAGCTTGTTTGCCGGCCTCCTCATTCGGGTCAATCAAGCCATATTCATCAGCACTTTTATATCCCCTGCCCAGAATGGCCACTTGCTCCATCGGCAAGTCTTCTTTCTCTAGGGCAGAGTAAGCAGCTTCTGCTTTGATGCGGTCTGGTAGCACAGCGACGAGATAATACATAGCAGCGAATCGGTGTCTGAGAGTGGTTAACGATCTACCTAACAGATTAACAGCGCACAACAGCGCAGATCATTTACCCAAAACACGCCACACTTGCGCTCAGCAAAGTTAACGGGTGGTGGATAATAGGAAAGAGGACGCCTGGCAATTAGCAATGAATCGCCTGTTCCGCCCCAAGAAGATAAAAACTTTCGAGCAGTTGGCAGTTTCAGGCCCCATTACAGTTAAAATGACCTACTGCGGTGAAACCTTTCCATCGAGTAAAAGACCGTTCCTGTGCTCGCCCTCCAGTCTTATGCCTTGCGGCTAGAGGCTGCGCTCACTGCCGGTGATCTTTGACCTCTTGCTGTTGCAACTTATCTGCTGACCATGCCAAAGGTTCTTGTTTCCGATCCGATTGACCAAGCCGGTATCGATATTCTTTCCCAAGTCGCCCAAGTTGACGTAAAAACTGGTCTGGCACCCGAAGAATTGGTGCGGATCATGCCAGAGTACGACGCCTTAATGATTCGCTCCGGCACCCGCGTCACCCAAGCGGTGATAGAAGCCGGCGCACAATTAAAAATCATTGGGCGTGCCGGTGTGGGTGTGGATAATGTGGATGTGCCGGCAGCCACTCGTCAGGGAATTGTCGTCGTTAATTCTCCTGAAGGTAACACAATTGCGGCAGCCGAACACGCTCTGGCTATGATGTTCTCCCTGTCGCGCTACATTCCCGATGCCAACCAATCCGTTAAAAGTGGCCAGTGGGATCGCAAAACCTTTATCGGTGCTGAAATTTACAAAAAAACTTTGGGCATCGTGGGGCTGGGAAAAATTGGTTCCCATGTCGCTACAGCCGCAAAAGCAATGGGCATGAGACTGCTCGCTTACGATCCGTTCATTTCAACAGAGCGGGCTGAGCAGTTGGGTTGTCGCTTAGTGGATCTTGATGTCCTCTTCCGCGAAGCCGACTACATCACCCTGCACATCCCGAAAACAACAGAGACGGCTAACTTAATTAATGCGGAAGCGCTGGCGAAGATGAAGCCCACCGCCCGGATTATTAACTGTTCTCGTGGGGGGATTATTGACGAGCCGGCGCTGGCAACTGCCCTGCAAGAAGGCAGAATTGCCGGTGCGGCTTTGGATGTTTACAACAACGAACCGCTCGAAGCCGATTCGCCTTTGCGCTCACTTTCTAAGGAAATCGTCCTGACTCCCCACCTAGGAGCCTCAACAGCGGAAGCACAGATCAATGTCGCGATCGACGTTGCCGAACAAATTCGCGATGTGCTGCTGGGGCTGCCGGCACGTTCGGCGGTGAACATTCCCGGCTTGTACCCCGACGTACTCGAAAAGCTCAAACCTTATATGCAACTGGCAGAAACCTTGGGCAACTTGGTGAGCCAGCTAGCAGGGGGACGCGTCGATTTTCTCAATGTGCGCTTACAGGGAGAATTAGCAACCAGTGAAAGCAAGCCGGTGGTGGTGGCATCCCTGAAAGGATTGCTCTCCCAAGCTCTGCGCGAACGCGTTAACTACGTTAATGCCAGCATTGAAGCCAAGGAACGCGGAATTCGCGTCGTGGAAACACGCGATGCCTCAGTTCGTGACTACACCGGCTCGTTGCACCTAGAGGCGAAAGGCTCTCTGGGCGAACACTCTGTCACCGGCGCAGTCCTCGGAGATGGTGAAATTCGGATCACCAACGTTGATGAGTTCCCAATCAACGTGCCGCCGACTCACCATATGTTGTTTACCCGTCACCGGGATATGCCAGGAATTATTGGCAAAATCGGTTCTCTTCTGGGTAGCTTTAATGTCAATATTGCCAGTATGCAGGTGGGCCGTAAAATAGTCCGGGGTGATGCAGTGATGGTTCTCAGTCTTGACGATCCCTTACCCGACGGCATTCTGGCTGAAATTACCAAAGTTCCCGGCATTCGGGATGCCTACACCGTGACACTGTGACGTCTGGAAATAGGGAATGGGCGAGGGGAAAGTTTGAAACAGTTGTGGGAAATTTATTTCACCCAATACTGATTTCTCAACTCCACCACTTCGCACCCAGCAAGCTACGGTTGTGGTGGAATCCCACGCCCTCGCCGATTTCCCATTTCCCAATCCCCATTTCTCAATTCTCAATTCCTAATTCTTAATTCCAAGAAGTTGGCAAATAGCTGGTGGGAAATTCAAGTTCTGTGTGATCCAGCCCTAGAAGATACAATCTTCTGGCGGCTGGAAACGTTTGGCTGTCGGGGCACTTCCAATGAAATTAAAGGTTATGCCTGCCTGGTATCCGCTTACTTACCTGAAGAACAAGCGCAGCTATTAGATTTGGCGGCTTTATCTCTGTTGCTGCGCCAAGATGCCCTCTGCATGAGTTTGTCACCGCCGGCAGTGCAGTGGCACTTAATTGATGAGGAAGATTGGGCAAGCAACTGGAAGCAATACTGGCATCCAATGGAGATTGGCGATCAGTTGTTAGTCTATCCAGCATGGCTGCCTTTACCAGAAGAACCAGGCCGGCACCTGTTACGCTTAGATCCGGGCGTAGCGTTTGGCACCGGCACCCACGCCACAACTCAGCTGTGTCTTGAAGCGTTGGAGATGCGGCTAGGATATGAAAAAACCGATGCCCTTGTCGCTGATATTGGTTGTGGTTCGGGCATTTTATCGATTGCCGCCATCCTGTTAGGTGCGAGAAAGGCTTACGGTGTCGATATCGATCCCTTGGCTGTGAAATCTGCTCGCAGCAATCGAGAACTTAATCGCATTTCTAACAAGCGCCTCGTTTTTGAACTTGGCAGTCTGGATCGCTTAGGCAAATTAGTGGATGAGCCGGTTGATGGTATTCTGTGCAATATTTTGGCAGAAGTAATTATCGACTTGATCCCGCACCTGGATATGCTAGCCAAACCGACGACTTGGGGGATTATTAGCGGCGTTTTGTTAGATCAAGCCAAGCCGGTTGCCGATACCCTAGAGCAACATGGCTGGATAGTTGCTACCCTCTGGCGCAGGCAAGATTGGTGCTGTTTTAATATTCGCCGGTCTTAGTGATGTGAAAATAGCAACTGGAAATAGAGTTTTTGGGCAAGTAAAATTTGCCGACAGCATCAGCGACTAAGCATCTAATTTTCCAGTTGCTGCCCAAAGAAACTGTCTGTCTTTCCCCTACTGAGCACTCAACACTAGTGCCTTAAGGCAATCCTGGGCGTGGGATACGCAAGCTATTCGTTTTTGAATTGAGCGAACTTGGCTGGAGAAAATTTGGGTAAGAAAAACCTGATGTGGGTGCTTCTGAGTTGGGCGAATTATGTTGTCGAACGGTAACGGGGGTTTCGGTATAAAGTCCTATTGCACCGTCTAAGTGAGCACCACTAAGGTTCGCGCCGGTAATATTTGCCCCCGTTAGGTTGGCACCACTCAGGTTGGCATTTAATAAGTTACCACTCGAAAGGTTTGCCCCACTGAGATTGGCATCACTGAGATCCGCACCGACTAACTGGCATTCTCTCAAGTCAGCATTGGACAGGTTAGCCCCCAATAAAACTGCATTACTGAGATTTGCCCCATTAAGTCCGGCACCGCTAAGATTAGCACCTTCGAGATCTGCACCAATTAAATTAGCACCTTCCAAATCCGCACCGCTCAAGTTAGCGTTTTGCAAGTTGCTATTCACACAGTTGGCAAAAATCAGTTCGGCTCCTCTAATATTAGACCCTTTGAGGTTGGCATCTAGCAGGTTGATGCCCTTCCCGTCAACACCACTAAGGTCTGCTTTTGTTAAATCAGCAGCGACTAAATTGGAAAAAGTTAGATCAGCACCGCTTAAATTAGCATTGCTAAGGGTGGCACCGTTCAGGTTGCTATAGGACAGCTTGGCACCACTCAAGTCAGCACCGCTCAGATTAAACCGAGCCATGTTAGCATCACGCAGGTCGCCTCCCTGACACTGTTTGGTTTCTAGCAAGCGTTTGATGTGTGCGGTATTTGCAGCCATAATCATTCCTGAAAGCTCAAAGCTAAAATTTATTTAATGGAAAACTTGGAACCTTAAATATTCCTATCTGGGGAAGGGGCGTTTCACCCTTGAAAAAATTTATCTAACTACTCTGTCTTTACAAAAGAATTTGGAGCGATCAGGAACCCTGCCGATGAGTTATTGCTGTTCGCGATTGAGCGATCCCCTCAACCTTTTCTAAAAGTAACAAAAAGATTCAACTCTCCCTTGAACACGGCGACAGTGGGAAATTAAAAGACAGACAGAACTTTAGTGGTTTTTTAAGGTGTCTTACAAAAAATTACAACAGGTCTCTGGTAGAGCTATTGTCTCAACTATTTTTTTATTAACTAGAATTGCTTAAACCTTAAAAACTGAAAATGAAATAGGGGTGCCGGCTCGCACCCCTAAAAAGTTAAAAGCTTGGAGATTGACTCCCCATCTGCCTGTATTTTTTAGTCTCTGATGGCATCCCTCACATTAACACCCGTCATATCTACATTCGTTAGATTGGCACCTCTCAAGTCGGCACCTCTCAAGTTAGCCGGTGTGACTGTACAGGAACTAAAATCGTTGCCTTCCCGCTCAGTACACGTACTCATGTCATAACGCAGATTTGTTGGCACCATCCCTTCTCCCTCACCGAAGGGTCTAAGATCCGCACCCCTTAAATTTGCGAACTCTAGGGTTGCATTACCCATTTGAGCGCCTCGGAGAATTGCGTTACTCAAGTTCGCTTCTCGCATAAATGCGCTTAAGTGAGCGTTTGTCAAGTTAGCTTTTGTGAGAGTGGCATTATCAAGCTGCGCTTTATTGAGGTTCGCAAAGCTCAGGTTTGCACCTTCTAAATTAGCGCCTCTGAGGTCTGCACCGACTAACAGAGAACCTCTTAAATCCGCACCACTCAGGTTGGCACCTCTGAGATCAGCACCACTGAGATCGGCGAAGGAAAAGGAGACTCCGCTGAGGTTTGCACCTCTTAAAGTTGCTCCCTCAAAAATGATCGGATCGAGGAATCGCCGGCCCGCTAAGACGAGACCATCCAGATTGCACCCGCGACATTCTCCTGTGTTTAAAAGCCGTTCAATCGTCGATGCGTTTTGAGCGTTCACTCGATGGGTTAAACCCATCGTGACTAACAGTGTGGCAAATGCAAGGCTTCCTAGTTTTTTGTTCATTTTTGTCCCCTAAAGTAGCAACTCTTGCTGATTGCAAAAATCACGAGTAAATATCTGAAATCGGTGGTATTTCAGTTTGAATCTAGACTTTATCAGCCAATTGTAAGCCTAAATTCTTCTTTTGCCAGGATTGTTAATTTTATTTTTCTTTCCCCCCTTTAACGGTCTGTCATTCACAAAAATTTTAAATTAAAGGCTGCAAGCGCTGAATTAACTGTTGAGCTTGCAGAACTCCTTCGATCCGCTCCACCGGCTGCCCATTCTTGAACAGCACCAGCGTTGGCAGGGCGTGAATGTGATAAGTGGTTGCCAGATCCGGATAGTTATCGGAGTTAATTTTGACGACTCTCAGCCGGTCTTTGAGCCGGCTATTGACCTCCTCCAGAATCGGAGCCATCATTTGACAGGGGCCGCACCAAGGCGCGTAAAAATCTACCAAAACCGGCAACTCGGAACCCGATAACAACTCTTGAAAGCTGCTGAATTGCTTTTTAACTGCCATAAAAAATCCTCTTTTTACGCGTTTACTTTGAACACTTTTATGATATATCGGCGGCGTTAGACGACGCTGAGAATTAATACAATTTTAAATTTTAAACTTGAGATTTCAAATTAACACAACCCTATCGTTCAAAGGTCTAGATTCTACTGTAGTAATGCAAATTTATAGCAAAATTACCCAGTTCACCCTTCACCCTTCATCGTTCCGATAAGATGGTCTAGTTTGTTACACAGTCACAAGAGGATTGGAAATGGAAGCATTGCCAGAGAGTTTGCAGCGGTTGCGCGATCAAGTGGCCATTGTCACCGGCGCTTCACGGGGAATTGGTCGTGCGATAGCTTTGGCATTAGCAGCAGAGGGGGCAAAGATCGCGGTCAACTATGCCAGCTCAAGTGCGGCTGCAGAGGAGATTGTCGGGGCAATTGAGGCGGCAGGCGGCAGTGCGATGGCACTGCAAGCAGATGTTTCTAAAACGGATGGGGTCGAAGCCCTGATCAATGGCACCCTTGAAAAATGGGGCCGAGTCGATATCTTAGTGAATAACGCCGGCATTACTCGCGACACCCTGCTGCTGCGAATGAAACTAGAAGATTGGCAAGCCGTGATTGATCTCAACCTTACCGGCGTTTTCTTGTGCACGCGAGCAGTTAGTAAAATTATGCTCAAGCAACGCGCTGGTCGTATTATTAATATTGCCTCAGTTGCCGGTCAAATGGGCAACCCTGGACAAGCTAACTATAGCGCCGCTAAAGCCGGCGTCATTGGATTTACCAAAACCGTTGCCAAAGAACTCGCCTCTCGCGGGATCACCGTCAATGCGGTTGCCCCTGGATTTATCACCACAGATATGACTGACGGCCTCAAATCTGAGGAAATTTTAAAATTCATTCCTCTAGGGCGTTACGGTCAACCAGAGGAAGTTGCAGGTCTCGTTCGCTTCCTCGCCGCCGACTCTGCTGCCGCTTACATTACCGGCCAAGTGATTAATGTCGATGGCGGGATGGTTATGGCGTAGACCTAGAATATTTAACGCACAGAACGCAAAGGAAACGCACACAATTTTCAGAGGATTGTGCAATAACTTCTGCGCTCTTTGCGTTAAAAGTGCCTTTTCTATTTAAATTTCATAGTGCCAAAACGGTTGTCGGTCGGGGACAACAATATAGCGGTGTTGATGCCGGCTAATGAGTCCTTGCTTTTCAAAATTCTTCAGCATCCGGGTGACGGTTACTCGGTTTGAACCGATGATTTCTGAAATTTCTTGATGCGTTAAACGCAGATCAATGAGCTGTCCTTGCTCGACTTGACGACCAAATCTTTTAGAGAGCCAAGTTAACAGCTTTAAAAGAGAGGCATCTATGGGTTTGCAATACCGCAATTCTAAGAATTCTTCTAACTGCTGAGTGTGCTGAATTAGCGATTTGATAAATTCGTAACTGTTATTTGCCGGCAAAACAGTCGCCTCTACCAGGGTCAAGCATTCAATGGTATAAGGTTCAGCTTTTGATAGCACTTTGCCAACAATATCCTGGGCACCCCATAATCCTAGAGGGATCAGCGTTCCGTCTTCACTCCAGGTAAATGTCCGCACCACGCCGCTTTTAATCTGCCAGATTTCATGAGGTTTCAAAGGCAGTAGAGAGCGGCGAGCAAAAGTTGTTTGTGTCCGGTTGGGATACTGATCGAATAAGACGGGAGAAACTATCATCTTTAATTCTTATTTATTGAGGATTTCTTTAATGAGAACATTTTAACTTCTAAAGAATTCTTGTTCTTTAAAATGGGGCTGTGGGAAAGATTTTTCGGTTTTCTAGTGTTCAATATTGCTTTACGAATTGAAGCCGGTTAAACAAGGCTTGAATCATTTTTGCATCTGGATATAGACCGGCTTTCCTTGTCGTCAGGTAATTTTCCTCGAAATAGCAACAGTGGAGCCATTAAAAGGAATGTCTTGGAGAATCAGGAAACTGAGACCGACGACTGCTAGAGGTTTCCTTAAAAAAGGCTCCCCCAAACGCACCAAGAAGCGCTCCGGCAATGGCTCCAGTAAGGGTGCCGGCAATTAGTGCCGTGACTCGCCAAATGATGGCAAATTGGCGTGGCTTTGGCTCTATCTGTACTGTAAACATTAAGCCGGTAATTGCTCCGTATATCAAGCCGTAACCTGACCAAAACAAGGTTTCACCCACGGCTTCAAAGGGAGTCCTTATCACGTCAATTGTGGTTAAAACTATTTTTTTCATCACAGCATTTCTCTCTGACTAAACTTGAGCGCAAATCTGCTCAGTCGCTCATTGAGTTAGATAAACTACGGTAAATCGATAGACATACCGTAGTTAGTGAGCGTTAATCAGGAGTATGTCACGAGCAAGCCCAGTTCGTCAAGAAAAAATACTTAAACTCTATCGGGTAACCGTAGTATAATAAAAAATCGATGTTGGCCTTTGGGTGATGGCAACTCATGGAACTATCGTGTAAAGTCAAGTACGCTATGGTGGCACTTCTAGAACTTGCCAGCCGGTATGGACACGGGGAACCCGTGCAGATCAGTCAAATTGCGGCAAGTCAGCAGATACCAGACCGTTATTTAGAGCAACTGTTAACCACACTCCGTCGTGGTGGCTTCGTCCGCAGTCAACGCGGATCGAAAGGTGGTTATTTGTTGGCCAAGCCGCCTTGGCAGATCCCCCTGTTAGAAGTGTTCGATTGCTTAGAAGGGCCACAAAGTGTTGAACATGATGGACAGTCGGATTCAGTCCCGACGCCAGAGAGTGCCGCCCTTCAAGAGGTTTGGACAGAATCAAATTTAGCAGCCCAAGAAGTTTTGCGGCGCTATTCGTTACAGGATTTGTGCCTAAAACGGGATGATTGCCAGCGATTGAATATTATGTATTACATATAGCGTTTAGCAAATTACGCTATCCCTCATTCAAAACTCAAAACTTAAAACAATTATGCGGATTGCTCATGATGTTACAGAATTGATTGGCCACACACCTTTAGTTCAGCTAAATCGAATTCCCCAAGCAGAAGGGTGTGTTGCCAGAATTGTCGTGAAGTTGGAGGGGATGAACCCAGCCTCCTCTGTTAAAGATCGCATCGGCATTAGTATGGTTCAGGCGGCTGAGGAAGCCGGTGAAATTCAGCCGGGAAAAACGGTTTTAGTGGAACCCACTTCTGGAAACACCGGCATCGCCTTGGCAATGGTGGCAGCCGCAAAGGGATATCGCTTAATCTTAACGATGCCCGAAACCATGAGCCAAGAACGGCGGGCAATGTTGAAAGCTTATGGGGCGCAGCTGGAATTAACCCCTGGCGTTGAGGGCATGAAAGGGGCAATTGCCAGGGCCGAACAAATTGTGGCCACAACCCCCAATGCCTTTATGCCGCAACAGTTTCGTAACCCGGCCAATGCTAAAATCCACCGGGAAGCGACAGCGGAAGAAATTTGGGCAGATACGGATGGGGAAGTGGATATTTTGGTGGCTGGGGTTGGCACCGGCGGCACCATTACCGGCGTTGCTGAGGTGATTAAACAGCGCAAACCCAGCTTTCAAGCAATTGCGGTTGAACCTGTCAATAGTCCCGTGCTTTCTGGGGGATATGCCGGCCCGCATAAAATACAAGGAATTGGTGCCGGCTTTATTCCTGAAGTGTTGAAAGTCGATTTAATTGATGAAGTCATCGCCATTAGTGATGACGATTCAATGGCCTATAGTCGGCGTTTGGCGCGGGAAGAGGGTTTACTGTCTGGCATCTCTGCCGGCGCTGCTTTAGCTGCTGCCATCCAAGTTGCAAAGCGTCCAGAAAATGCCGGTCGATTAATTGTAATGGTGCAGCCAAGTTTTGGCGAACGCTACTTGAGTACACCGCTGTTCCAAGATTTAGAAAAGCTTGAGGCTGTGGCAGTTAAATAAGGAAGAATCGGGATTTTTTGAAGCCGGAATTAGGGTAAGTAAAATTCTCTAAATTGTTGGAGAAACTTACCTGATAAATATGGATAAGGGAGATTGTAGATTCAACCTTTAGCAAACCTCTGGAAAAGGGCGAATTTGGTAAAAATTTTGCATAGCTTAAATTCAAACCAAAACTCGCCCGTCTTCCCCTTCTTGATATTTACTCAGTTTTTCTTCTATTTACTCTCGCGCCCCGATGTGATAGGGGCCAAGCCATTTGTCCTAGCCATTGGAATAATCGTTATAAGTCATTAGATGCACACTCTATTGATAAAATAAGGTGGCCACATATCTTCATTTTCCCATTGCAGAATTCCCACAGCAAAAACTCGAAGTTTTGCCGGCTCCCAATTCCATTGCTCTGTTGCCATGATAAAATCTCAAAATTAGAAGTTTGAGCGATTAAATTATATTATTTATACAAAATCCCAGAGTTGGGAAAATTATGACTCTTGCGAACAAGGGCCAACCAACCCTACATGGCCCTGGCTGCCTCGCTACCGGCTAAGCTAACGCGCATCTAATTCGCTATCCCCCTGTTTCTTTCTCTTGATCTCCACAGAAAAACTGATTTGCCTAGCAGATCAACGCCCGATGGGCTAAAATCCGCTCAAATTTGTTCGGTGCTCCACACTCAAAAATTTAGCACTCAACCCCTGGGAGTGCTAAATTGTCTAGTTGGAGAACTAAAAAAAACGACTCATGGCTAAAATTGTTGCATTTAACGAAGAATCTAGGCGGGCGTTGGAGAAGGGACTCAACGCCCTAGCCGACGCGGTGCGGATTACCCTGGGACCCAAGGGCCGCAACGTGGTGCTAGAGTCGAAGTACGGTGCGCCTCAAATTGTTAATGATGGAATTACGATTGCTAAGGAAATTGAATTAGAAGATCCTCTGGAAAACACCGGCGCTAGGCTGATCCGGGAAGTCGCCTCGCAAACCAAAGAGATAGCCGGCGATGGCACCACCACAGCCACTGTGCTCGCTCAAGCTTTGGTACGCGAAGGGTTGAAGAATGTTGCCGCCGGCGCAAATCCTGTGAGTTTGCGGCGAGGAATTGAACGGACGATCGCTTTCTTGGTTGAAGAAATCAAGGCGATTGCCAAGCCGGTGGAAGGTAGCGAAATTGCACAAGTTGCAACCGTCTCAGCCGGCAACGATGAAGAAATCGGGCAAATGATTGCCCAAGCAATGGATAAAGTCACCAAAGACGGCGTCATTACCGTTGAAGAATCGAAGTCCATCGCCACAGAATTGGATGTGGTGGAAGGGATGCAGATTGATCGCGGCTACATTTCTCCCTACTTCGTCACCGATCAAGAACGGATGGTGGTTGAATATGAAAACGCCCGCATCCTGATTACAGATAAGAAAATTAACGTGATTCAGGAATTAGTGCCGGTGCTTGAAAAAGTGGCCCGTGCCGGCCAAGCATTGCTGATCATTGCCGAGGACGTAGAAGGCGAAGCCTTAGCCACCTTAGTTGTCAATAAAGCCAGAGGCGTACTCAGCATCTGCGCGATTAAAGCCCCTGGATTTGGCGAACGCCGCAAAGCCATGCTGCAAGACATCGCCGTTCTCACCGGCGGACAGCTGATTTCCGAAGAAGTCGGTCTCAGCCTTGATGATATCTCCCTGACTATGCTGGGGACTGCCCAAAAGATAACGCTCACCAAAGACACGACAACGATTGTCTCCAGCACCGATGATCGCAATAAAGCCGACGTGCAAAAACGCATCACTCAATTGCGGAAAGAATTAGAAAGAAGCGATTCTGATTACGACAAAGAAAAGCTGCAAGAACGCATTGCCAAACTTGCCGGTGGCGTAGCCGTGATTAAAGTGGGTGCGGCAACTGAAACCGAACTCAAAGACCGGAAATTGCGGATTGAAGATGCCCTCAACGCCACCAAAGCTGCTGTAGAAGAAGGCATTGTGCCCGGTGGTGGTTCCACCCTGATTCACTTGGTCAAAAAAGTGAATGAGTTCAAGGCCGATTTGACTGGCGAAGAAAAAATTGGGGCAGAAATCGTCGCCAAAGCTTTGGAAGCCCCCTTACGTCAAATTGCCGATAATGCCGGCGTGGAAGGTTCCGTCATTGTTGAGCAAGTGCGCGACTCTGAGTTCAACATGGGTTACAACGCCGCCACCGGCAAGTTTGAAGACTTACTCGCCGCCGGCATCATTGACCCCGCCAAAGTCGTGCGTTCAGCCCTACAGAATGCCGGTTCAATTGCCGGTATGATTCTCACCACCGAAGCCCTCGTTGTCGAACGGCCTGATAAGAAAGCTGCCGGTATGCCTGACATGGGCGGCATGGGCGGCATGGGTGGCATGGGCGGCATGGGCGGCATGGGCGGCATGGGCGGCATGGGCGGCATGGGCGGCATGGGAATGATGTAATTCTCAGCACTTAGCCGTCAGCAGTCACTCGTCAAGAGTAATTAATTGCTGAACAATAAAAGCAGTTTGCCTTTCCCGGCAAGCTGCTTTTTTGATCAGGGAACCTGAATGCATCCACGTAAATGTAACCAATAGATACACAGAATTTAAGATAAATCGCTTAAAATCACGAGTGAAAATCTGTTCAGGTCACACAACATGACAGAAAACCGGATGCCACCGTCCCAATTCAAAATTCAACCCCAAGAGGAAGAGAAGGAAGATTATTTTGATTACTTCTATGACAAACCAGGCAGTTTACCAGGCACCCTTAACCTCGAACCAAATGCCCCACCTCCCGATATTGTGCTGATAGATTACTGTGAAGCGAATGCCTGCCGGCAGAAAATTACCTCGCCCGAAGCTTGTGCGGCCTACTTAGATACCGAGTCAGTTTCTTGGGTGGATATTCTGGGTTTAGGCAATCAAGAAACTTGGCGTAAGCTGGGTCAAGTTTTTAATCTGCATCCCCTTACCCAAGAAGATATCGTCAACGTTCCTCAACGTCCCAAAGTTGCTGATTATAGTGACCACTTAGTGATCATTACTCAGATGGTGATGCCTAAAGAACAGACAGGTGGTTTTTGGATTGAGCAGGTCAGTTTGGTTTTAGGGAAACATTACCTACTCACAGTGCAAGAAGAACCCGAACACGATTGTTTTGGGCCGGTGCGCGAACGCATTCGTGCTAATCGCGGCAGTATTCGCAGAAATGGAGCAGATTATTTAACTTACGCTTTGTTAGATGCAATTATTGATGGCTTTTTTCCCGTCTTAGAAGCTTATGGTGAGCGTATTAATGAACTTGAAGATGAAGTCGTAATGAACCCCACCCACCAAACATTACAAAAAATCTATCAAATTAGGCGCGAATTACTCGCATTGCGTCGTGCAATTTGGCCACAGCGAGATGCGATTAATACCCTAATCCGAGATGGCAGCGATTTGCTCGGCCCATCCGTGCGAATTTACCTGCGAGACTGTTACGATCATGCCGTTCAAGTCATGGATATGGTCGAAACTTACCGAGAGCTAACTTCAGGTTTGATGGATGTTTATCTCTCTTCCATGGGTAACCGAATGAATGAAATTATGAAACTTTTAACGGTTGTCTCTAGTATATTTATTCCCTTGACATTTATTGCCGGCGTCTACGGCATGAATTTTAATGCAGAAACATCCCCCTGGAATATGCCAGAGCTTAACTGGTATTTTGGCTATCCATTTTGCTGGTTAATCATGAGTATAACTGCCTTTAGTTTGGTTTACTTTTTTTGGAGACGGGGCTGGTTTGAGAATTTCTCTGCAATAAAAAAGGAACCTTAGTAGCAACATTTTAAGCTAATATTTGACAGACATAATAAGGAGAGAAAAGACAAATAGCTAGAAGCGAACTTTTTCAATTCAAAAGCACCTCAATAATTACGGGAAACACTAAAAAAATGTCAGGACAATTAGCAGTTAGAGCTTGAAACGCCATTAAAAAATCGTTGCCCAGATCCCTTCGTTCCCCATCGTCGCGCCACCCGTGTTACTAGTCCAAAACTCAACAACAGAAACGCTCGGTTTAGGTCATGACTGAATACGACCTCTTAATTTTGACCATCTATGTGATAGTCGTCACATCCGTTCTTTACCAATCCATCAACTCAATCGGAGAGCAAATTACGATTAAATTTGACCGAGCTAACTTTAAGCAACAACTCGCCGAGGTAAATATTACCGATATGGTTGAAGTTAAATTTGACTTTAAAGAACGTTACCAACTTGAGGAACTGCGTGAGTTAGTCATTAATATTAAAAATAATTCCCCAGAAAATGACATTGACGTCGATTGGGAAAGCTGCTGTCTGATTGATCCCGATGGGCAAACGCAGCGGATTGTGCGACTTACACAGGGCTTAACTTACAATTTGTTTCAAGCCCAAGTTGGCAGTGTGATTGCCCCAGGTAAAAACCTTAAGGAAAAATTCACCTCTGAAACTGTCCTGAAACGCGAGTCAGAAACCGGCCCTTTCAAACCCGCTGAGCCTTTAATCAAACGCTCTCAGCTCAAACTAAAACCTGGCTCCACAAACCCCTGGATTCCGTTTTCCCTCAGACTGGTGCTGCGGCTGAGCGATCCCACCACTCCTGAGGACGTGAAGCCCTCTTATGCTTTGTACTGCCTGTTCAGTGTCAAAAAACTTGAGTGGATATACGCCCTTCCTTGGTATTCCAAGCGGTAAGCGAACGACTGATGAAAGCCGGCAAGCGTAAAAAGTCCCTCAAGGAATTAGACTGGAATTAAGGAGAGAGTAGGCGCAGGTGGTTGCGGATGGGTGTGCTAACCCGTCTGAGGAAAGTCCGGGCTCCCGAAAGACCAAACTTGCTGGGTAACGCCCAGTGCGGGTGACCGTGAGGAAAGTGCCACAGAAAGATACCGCCAAACTTTGTCCTGAGTCCTAAGTCGTGAGTGTGTGTATACTCAGGACTTAGCACTCAGGGCGGTTTTGGTAAGGGTGCAAAGGTGCGGTAAGAGCGCACCAGCAGCGTCGAGAGGCGCTGGCTCGGTAAACCCCGGTTGGGAGCAAGGTCAGAGGAACTAAGGTTGGTCTTTTACCCGTTCCGTCGAGATGTACCGCTAGAGGCGTCTGGTAACAGGCGTCGGAGATAGATAGCTACCTTCTTAGCTGCGCGTCAGTTAGGAAAACAGAACCCGGCTTATGTCCGACTCTCTCCCCTTTTTTATTTGGAATTCTAGATTTTAGAATTTGAATTGGCGATAACATTTAAACTTCAAACTCTAAAATTCCAATCAAGCTGTTCTGTCATGACCCTCACTCATCCTCACCGCCAAAAGCAACTCCAAAAACTACTCCAAAAATTAGGACTTTCTGAAAACTCGCCGGTGCAATGGCAACTGCTCGATTTAGCGCTGACTCATCCGACAATTTCACCGGCAGCTAACTATGAGCAACTAGAGTTTGTCGGAGATGCCGTGGTGCGTCTAGCGGCGGCAGAGTTGTTATTAGAAACTTATCCAGACTGTCAAGTGGGTGAGTTTGCGGCAATTCGTTCGGTGTTGGTGAGTGATCGCGCTCTGGCCAAGATCGCTGACAGCTACGGTTGGGACCGTTATTTACTCGTTGCCAATAGTGCTGCTGCTGACACAGCCGGCTTGGAATCACGTCTGGCAGATTCTCTGGAAGCTGTCTTAGCCGCGCTTTATCTGAGCACTCATACGCTAGAACTTGTACGCCCCTGGCTCGATTCTCACTTTAAGCAACTGGCAACTGAAATTCGCACCGATCCCGCCCGCCAAAATTACAAAGCCGCCCTCCAAGAATGGACTCAAGCGCACTACAAAGCTTTGCCGGTTTATCGTGTTAAGGAAACGACGCAAGTTCATGATGATGCCCAGCGATTTACTGCTGAGGTGTTGCTGGAAGGCCGCCGGTTGGGTCAAGGCAAAGGCCGGTCAATTAAGGCTGCTCAACAAGCTGCTGCCCAGGAAGCTTTTTTGTCTTTGCATCAAGCATCTCATCCCGATTTTGAGCCTTGAAAGAAAGCTTTTCTATTAGTATGAATGATTAGAATGGATGAACATCAAAAAATGTGCAATTTTGCTAAGTTTTGCAGGAATTTTTTATAATTTTTTGAAAAAATAAGATTTTTAAAAGTTTTTATGGTACTATCTTACAATAGACATCTGTGCGTAAATAATATTTTTCGAATATCCAATTGTGTTCATTATAACCTGTTAATACCCAACTAAATATTACAATACAAACAGTAAAAATTAAAAAGTCAGCGACTGTATTTTTAAACCTCTAAAATTTTGTAGAAAAATTTTGTAAGAAACTTTTGACTAGGGGTATCTGACCTCAATTATAAGCTTGAACTGTGTTGCATTTATTGATGTCTGCCGGCCTACCGTTAGCGCCAAAGTTTGAAATTGCAGAAAAATATGCGAACAGTCAATTATGAGTTAGGAATTAATGGAAAATATAAAATCTGAAATCGAAAAGCCGATGGGTATTGCCGTATTGGGCGCGGGCCGGTGGGGTGCCCATTTGGTTCGCAATTTCTTAGAACATTCCCTAGCGGAGATTGTCGCTGTCGTAGACCCTCATCCGGAACGCTTGAGCGCACTCCAGCAGCGATTTGAGCTGGATGCCGGCGTCATTATGTCTACTGACTGGGCGCAGGTGCGGCACCTGCCGGCCATTGAGGCGGTTGTGATCGCAACGCCGGCATTGACTCACTATGCCTTAATTGCTGACGCACTAAAGCAGGGCTATCATGTCTTGGCCGAAAAACCTTTAACACTGAATGTGGCTGAATCTCTGGAACTGTGCCATCTGGCGGAACACCACGGCTGTGTTTTGGTAGTTGACCACACTTACCTGTTTCACCCAGCAGTCGAACAAGGCCAGAAAACGATTCAGTCGGGTTGTCTGGGCCAGTTGCGCTACGGCTACGCCACCCGCACCCACCAAGGGCCGGTGCGCCCGGATGCTGATGCTTTGTGGGATTTAGCTGTTCATGACATAAACATTTTTAATACCTGGCTGGGACTTGTTCCCTCTCAAGTGCAAGCCACCGGCACCGTCTGGCTTCAGGGGGAGGGGGAAAAGAAATTGGCTGACTTAGTCTGGGTGACGCTCACCTATGCCACCGGCTTTCAAGCATTTATCCATCTGTGTTGGTGTAACCCTGATAAACAAAGGCGTTTGGGGGTTGTGGGCAGCCAAGGTACTTTAATTTTTGATGAAATGTCACCGGAGGCAGTGCTGAGCTTATACCCAGGTTATTTCGAGCGCACCGGCACAGGGTTTACGCCAACGGTTGCGCCTCGTGAGGTACTCACCCTAGAGCCGGCTGAGCCTTTAGCGCGGGTTTGTGATCATTTTCTGAACTGTGCCCTCAAAAAAATACCCTCCCCTGTTTCGTCAGGTTGGAAGGGTGTGGAGTTGGTGCGAATTCTCAGCGCTTTAACCGAGTCAATGAAGCGGGGAGGGCAGTTGGTGCCGGTTTAGGACGGGTTGGGGTTTGCGATCGGCATTTCGGAAGCAGGGGAAGGTCGATCCGCGTGGTCGATGTGCGGTTGTGTTTCCTCCGTTTTCTGAGTCGCTGCCGGTGAGGGCGACGGCGTCTTATCCATCAGCGGCAACGCAATTTCAACCGTCGTGCCTTGGCCCATTCCAAGACTGTGCAGGGTAATGGAGCCTTTCATGAGTTCGACTAGGTTCCGAGAGATGGCCAGCCCCAATCCTGTGCCACCATGCTTGCGAGTTCGCTTCCCATCCACCATTACAAAAGGTTGAAACAGCCGGTGCTGCTGGGTGGGATCGATGCCAATTCCCGTATCTTGGATTGCTACAATCACACGAGACTCGGATACGGATGAGGCCGCTTTTGCCCCTTGGGGACTTGACTGAGTTGACTGGCAAGGCTCTATCCGAGTTGTCAGGGTAATGCTGCCGGTATCGGTAAACTTAATCGCGTTGCCTACTACATTGAGCAGCACCTGCTTGAGCTTCGCGGTATCCGCTTCAACAATCAGCGTTTCTGAATGCTCATGCCAATTTAACCGCAAGCCTTTCTGTTGAATGTGGCTTTGCTGTAAATCTACGACTTCCCTAAGTAATTTTGGGAGATCGACCGGCTCTGTGATCACCGACAAGGTGCCGGCTTCAATTTTGGCAATATCAAGCACGTCATTGATAATGTCAAGCAAATGAATTGCAGCGTCATCCGCCCGCTGCAAGAACTCCATTTCCTCTTCCTCATCATCACAGCAGTCATCACGCACCAGCCGGATGCACCCAATAATCGCATTCAGTGGCGTTCTCAGCTCGTGGGAAGTATTGGCCAAAAACTCATTCTTCAGTTCGTTGGCGATTTTTGCTTCCTTCCAAGCCGTTTCTAGCTCCTCCGCCCACGCTGTCAGCCGCTCTACCATACTGTCGAGCGATTCTGCGAGTTGATTGAACTCCTTGATTTTGAAGTTGTGGGGAACTGGTTCTAGAGAGCGCCGGCCCTCTACTGTTAGGGCGTAGTAGCCAAGTTTTTCTAAAGGACGCGCCAGATCGCGAGACAGATACACGGTTGCCAGCAGGTTAGCCGCTAACAAACCCAAAATCAGCGTCACCAGAACGTGCTGAATTTCTTCTAAGCCGGCCAGGGCGTTATCCAGACGAGTGACGGCTAAAACGATCCATTTTTGATTGCCGTCGTTGGTAATCGGACTCGGAATTGCCGTATAGCCGGCCAGCAATTCCACACCTTTGTTTTCAAATCCAAATAGGTGGCCAAAATCTGTTTTCCCGTTGAGCGCCGTACCCACCATATTTCTAAGTCGTTCGGCGTCTTTCTCCTGCTGAATGTTCCGTCCCACTCGGCTGGCATTCGGATGATTCAGAATTGTTCCATCTTGGCCGATCACCACCGTGTAGCCAGATAAAGACCTTGGTTTATCCTTCTCTGGCTCAAGCAGTGCTGACTGAATTCTCAGCGCGTAGCGCAATTCCCCCGTACCCTGATCGTAAACCGGCGCACTTAACAGCAAGCTAAGTTTGCTTTCACCGCTCATGGTTACAGTTTGGTTTGCCGGCAATGGCTCCTGGGAGACATTGGGCAGCAGCGCTGTGACGCGCACATCTGAAGCTTCTGGAACCAGCCGATTACGCCGCTGAGGCCACAATTTGGCCGACAGCTCTCCAATCGGTTGCACTCCGCAGGTACTCACTTCAATTGCGCCCGTCTTTACATTCGTCAGCTGAATGCACTGGATCGGTGTCGGCAATTGTTGCGCCAGCTGCTCTAAAAATTGTTTAGATACCTCTAACGAACCTGATTGCAAGGCTGTGGTTTCACTGGCCGTGATCAGTCCCGCTTGTAATGCTTTGATGGAGTCTTGAATTCTTTCTCCCTTTCTTACAGCGCTTTCAGAAAGGTTCTGGCGGGCAGTTTCTAGGAGGCCAGAGCGTGCCTTTCGGTAGGTCACATATTCCCCAAGCAATAGAACCGGCACGCTCAGAAGTAAGATGCGCGACAGCAAAATTCTGCGAAAGGAAGTCGGACCGATCTCAGTAAAACGAAATTGTTTCAATAGACCGGATAGATTAGGCATCCATCCACCACTATCTTAGGGGCTTAGGTGAAGTGTTTATGCCAGCACAGAGGCTAGTCAACAACATCAGTCACTACATTTCAATCAATTATAGGGGCTATTGGGTATGCCGCCCATAATTTGACATATCAAAACCAAAATGCTATTAAAACTGCGCCAGAAGTAAACAGGCTTTTTTTAAAAATTGCATTTGGTATTTTACAAATCCTACTGTTTTGTGGTAAGACTGCAATTGATTTACGTCAAATTTCTATTGAAATATTAACCTAAATAATCCGCAGATTCATCGCAAATTCGTAAAAATTAACAGATTATAACGAGATGAGGCAAAACAATTTAACGCGTCCTGAGACAATAGTCGTTGTCGCCATGAGTGCTGATGGCAAAATTGCGGAAGCCGCAAGAAACCAAGTGCTGTTCGGTTCCCCTGCAGATAAAGCCCATCTGGAAGCCCAAGTGGCGGCAGCCGATGGTGTGATCTTTGGAGCCGGCACTCTGCGTGCCGGTGGCAGCGCGATGAGAGTCACCCACCCCGAACTCCTCAAACAACGGGAGGAACAAGGCAAACCCAGTCAGCCGGTGCAGATAGTGTGTTCGCGTTCCGGTAACATTGAACCCAACTTAAAATTTTTTCAGCAACCGATCCCCCGCTGGTTGCTCACTACCGCTTCGGGACAGAGCCGGTGGCGAGAACAGCTAGGATTCGAGCAAATTTTAGCCCTAGAAACCCCCCAGCAAGAAATAGACTTACCGGCAGCCCTGCAACATCTGGCCACTTTAGGGCTAGAACGTCTTGCAGTTTTAGGAGGTGGCACACTGATCGCCTCATTGGTCGCTGCTGATTTGATTGATCAATTGTGGATCACCGTTTGCCCGTTAATTTTAGGGGGAGCGACAGCCCCCACCCCCACAGACGGCGACGGCTTTTTAACCGAACAAGCCCCTCGCCTGGAACTTCTTGAAGTTAAGCCGGTTGGACAGGAAGTATTTTTGCACTATCGTCGGCAGCGTGATGAGTGATTGCATTACCCTATATTAGGAAAGCGCTAGAGACTCGGAACAGAGGAGCAAGGACAGAGAACCCAGCACTAGCTCTAGCCTTTATCTTCCCCTCTAGCCCTTAGACCCTAGCCCCTAGCCCTAAATCCCACCTATGGTTGAACAGCTCAAGCCAAGCTATTCGGTTGCTTGGATTAACAAAATCGCCTCAGTACCCCAGTCTGCTTGGGATGCGCTGGCTTTACCGCTGAAAACCCCCTTTCTAGAGTGGGAATGGCTAAACAATATGGAAACCTCAGGCAGTGCGACGGCAAAAGCCGGTTGGCTACCCAATCACTTGATTGTATGGCGAGACCGGCAGATGGTCGCTGCTGCGCCACTTTATATCAAAGGTCATAGCTACGGCGAATTTGTCTTTGATCACCAGTGGGCCGATTTGGCCCACCGGCTGGGCATTGAATATTATCCCAAATTGCTAGGGATGAGTCCGTTTACGCCGGCAGAAGGCTATCGATTTTTAATTGCCCCCACAGAAGATGAGGACGAACTCACGGGCTTAATGGTTAATGCCATTGACCATTTCTGCGCTCGCAACAGCATCTCTAGCTCTCACTTTTTATATGTCGATCCCGCATGGCGACCGATTCTGGAACGCCACGGCTTTACAAGTTGGCTGCATCACAGTTACATTTGGCAAAACAATGGATTTGAGAGCTTTGATGATTATCTAGGAGTCTTCAACGCCAACCAGCGCCGCAACATCAAGCGAGAGCGCAAAGCTGTCGAAAAAGCCGGCCTGCGGCTGTTAACTCTAACTGGCGATGAAATTCCCAAACCCCTGTTTTCCAAAATGTATAGCTTTTATGAAAATACCTGCGACAAATTTGGCTGGTGGGGGAGTAAATACTTAACTAAACGGTTTTTTGAACAGTTGCATCACAACTACCGACATCGAGTTTTGTTTGTTGCGGCTTATACTGAAGCCGACGAACGGCAACCGATAGGAATGTCTTTTTGTATAACCAAAGGCGACCAACTTTATGGGCGCTACTGGGGAAGCTTTGATGAAATTGACTGCCTGCACTTTGATGCGTGTTATTACACACCCATTGACTGGGCTGTGAACCACGGCATCCAAACTTTCGATCCGGGGGCTGGAGGCCGGCACAAAAAACGACGCGGCTTTCCTGCTACTCCAAACCACAGTTTGCACCGATTTTACAATCAGCGTCTTAGCCAAATTCTGCGCTCTTATATTGATGAAATCAACGAAATGGAACGGCGGGAAATTGATGCCATTAATCAAGACTTGCCTTTTAGCTAGCAGCCCTCTTATTTTTTTCGTAAAGAGGGAACTTTTCCGCCTTAAAAACTGTCAAATTATGTTTTTGCTATGTCAAACTAGACCCTCAATCAACTTTTAAAAACATCCCCTAACTCCTGGCAGCTCTGTTCAAAACTATAAATATGCTGAATCACTGAAATCTTGCCAAAATCGAGATTTTACTGGTTTTTATGTCCGTAAATAAAAGCCAGAGGTACTGATTATCAAATTCAATTTTTCGCATCTACCTAAGTGATTAAATTGAACCTTTATGCGGGTATACTCTCAGGATAAGTAGGAACACGGAAATAAATAAGGTTTGCAGTTAGGAGCATCAAAATGGCAGAGATCATCGGCTCATCAAATAATGACTTTATAGACGCCTCAGGTATCAATGCCCTACTAGGTCTGGAGGGTAACGACACGATCCTTGGGGCTAAAGGAGATGATAGTGTCAGTGGTGGCCAAGGCTCGGATCTCATTGCTAGTGACCAGGGCAACGATACTGTACAGGGCGACGAAGGCGATGACCAACTATTTGGCGGACAAGGTGATGACCAACTTTTTGGCAACATCGGAAATGACGATATTTTTGGCAACGAAGGGAACGACTCTATAGACGGTAGTCTGGGCAATGATACGGGCCGGGGCGGTATCGGCAATGACTTAGTTTTTGGTGGGGTGGGTGATGATCAACTCTTTGGCGATCCAGGCGAGGATCTGCTAAGAGGCGGCAGCGGCAGTGACGCGCTTTCCGGCGGCGAGGGAAATGACCGGCTAGAGGGAGATGAAGACAACGACAGACTGCTAGGCGACGAAGGCAATGACGTGATCCTGGGAGGAGGCGGTAATGACTCACTTAGGGGGGGTGTTGGTGGAGATACCCTTGATGGCAGCGATGGCAATGATTTTTTACTAGGGGACTTAGACACTCCTCAACCCGTAATCGAACTCGATACAGAGGTTCCTTTACCTGGGCTAGAAAACTTTTTGAGCAACGACCTCGCTCAGGATTTTATCGTCGGCGGTGCCGGCAATGATACCGCAGTCGGCAGCAATGGGAATGACGATATCTTTGGCAACTTGGGCGACGATCAGTTGTTCGGCAACCAAGGAGCTGATGATATGTATGCCGGCCAAGGCAACGATACAATGCGAGGTGGCCAAGACAACGACCAAATGTATGGCGACCAAGGCAACGATGTCATGTTAGGTGATATCGGCAACGACCAGGTAGCTGGGGGAGAGGGCAATGATTCTCTCTATGGTAACCAAGGCAACGATGTTGTCTATGGTAACGAAGGCAACGATAGCCTTTATGGCGGTCAGGATAACGATACCTTACAGGGCGGTAAAGAAAACGATCTTTTATTTGGCGACCTAGGAGATGACAACCTCGCCGGTGAATTGGGAAGCGACACTTTAACCGGCGGACAGGGACGCGATATTTTTGGCATTTCTAAAGAAAGTGGAGGCGCAACTGTCACCATTGCAGATTTCGTAACAGACTTTGAAGATACCACTGATTTTATTGAGCTGGCTTCTGGTCTGGCGTTTACCGATCTCAATATCTTTCAAGGCACAGACGTAAACGCAGCGAACACCGTCATTCAAGATAAGCTGACGGGCCAGTTTTTGCTCGTCCTCAACAATGTGAACGTCGCCGCCATCACTCAAGCGGATTTTCTGCCGGCACCCCCCACACCACCGACACCCACTGCGCCCCCTGCCACCGGCACTATACAGTTTAGTGCCGCAACCTACCAATACAACGAAAATGGGGCGCCGGTCGGCGTCGCAGTTACCGTAACCCGCACTGGCGGTAGTAGCGGAGAAGCAACTGCACAGATCACCCTAGCTGGTGGTACAGCCACACCGGGCGTAGATTACACAAATACTCCCATCACCGTTGAGTTCGAGGATGGCGAGGACACAGCACAGACGATAACAATTCCGATTACCAATGATATTGCCAGTGAGCCAAATGAAACAGTTAATTTAACGTTAGGCAATGTCGTTGGGGCAACGCTGGGCGCTCAACGCACCGCAACTTGGACTATTGTTGACGATGACAAGGCCGGCACTCTGGAATTTACAGCGCCCACCTTTACGATCAACGAAGACGGCACCACCTCAGCCGCAGTCACGGTGAAACGTACCGGCGGTAGTGCGGGAGATGTCACAGCCACTGTAACTTTGGCAAATGGCACTGCCATCGGTGGAACCGATTTCACGAATACTCCCATCACAGTCAGTTTCTTCGACGGGCAAACGGCTGACCAAACCGTGACTATTCCCCTTACAAATGACGCGCTAGTTGAGGGCAATGAAACGCTGACTGCGACTTTAGGCAGTCCCACTGGCGGCGCGACGATTGGCACCCAACGCACCGCAACTGTCAATATTGCCGACGATGACGTTCCTACTGTCTCGATTGTGGCCACTGGCGATGCAACGGCAGCGGAACAGGGGCAAACCACGGGCGGATTTACCATTACGAATAGTGGAGCAACTGCTGTCGTGGTGAATTACACTGTTGCTGGGGACGCTGCTACCGATAACTCTGATTACACCATCACCTCTTCCAACCCTGCTGATCCGGTTGGTCAAATTACTGTTGTGGGAAATAGCACAGCAACCCTGACAGTAACGCCGGTTGATGATGTGGTACTAGAAGGCTCTGAAACAGTAGATGTGGCACTCACTCCTTCAGCCGGCTACAACGTCGATGCCACGAAAAATACAGCCTCGGTGTCAATTATTGACAATGACGTTCCTATTGTTGAAATCGTTGCCGCTAACCCCAATGCCAGGGAAGGGGGAGAACAGGGACTCTACACAGTTAGCCGCCGGGACGGTGCCGGTAACCCCATCACCACGGGCGCTCTTACCGTAAATTACACGGTCGGTGGCTCAGCCCGGGTGAACAATGACTACGATCCCTTAACAGGTACAATTGTCATTGCAGAAGGTCAGTCCACTGCCAACATTTCCTTAAACCCCGTTGATGATGCGACAGTGGAACTCACTGAGTCGGTCAAACTGACTTTATCTAACTCTACAGCCTATAGTGTTGGGCCCTTGAAAGATGCCACTGTCAACATTAAGGACAACGAGGCCCCGACGATGGTCATTTTCGCTTCTGATGATCGGGCTGAAGAAGCTGACTTGAGCAGCGGCACCTTCCTCATCCAGCGTCTGGGCGATCTCAGTGGATCGCTAACGGTGAATTATGCGGTTGCCGGTACCAGTAGTGCCACCCCTGGTGTTGACTACGTCCAGTTGGGCAGCAGTGTCACATTCGCACCTGAACAGCGCGATGCCTTCGTAACGGTAGCAGCGTTGAATGACACCGGCAGCGAACCGGAACCCCCCTATGAGGAATTGAAGGTGGATTTAGTTGAAGGCGCTGGATACAGCTTAGGCTTCCCAGTCAGCAACACAGTCTATATCGTTAACAACGGTGGGCTGTAGGGCTGGCATTTGTAAATTTACCCATTAGTAAAAATCAAATTTGATTTTTACTGTACCTCCCCCTCTCTAAACTTTTATAGAGCTGGGGGAGTTATTTTTTGCAGACATTACGCAATGAGTTAAACAAGTCAGGAATCTTTCTTCCCCTTTCCTTGTTTATTTAAGTAGCCGTTGCAAAGCGTAAAGTCTGTTTTACTTGGTGGCTTTGTGAAGTAACTGCACTAACTGCACCAACTGCTCTTTATTAAATGCTTGGATCAGCGTTTTTGCCGCTGCTTTGGGTTCCACAACCACGACGACTTGCTTTAAACCGGCAGCCGGTGCACCGGCTGCTAGCTGTTGCAGACTGTAACTGGGTGCAATTTTCTCGGCTTTACCAACGACGACTAAATCACTAGCTTGCTTGAGTTCTTTAATCACAAAAGGAGCCAAGATTGCATAAGAATGCTGCGGATGAGAAATTGCTTTATGAGCAGTTTTAACAAGTTTGAGCCAAGTTTCCGCCCCGGCATCCATCTTTGCTAAACCAACACACAATTTCTGTAACTGTTGGCGGCTGGCTGGCGTTTCTTTTTGTTTAAACAGTTGTAACATCTGTTTAAGAACGCTCACTACTTGATCACCAAAAATACTCGCGTCTGTACCCGCTTCATCGGACGCACCCCCAGCGATCCGGCTGTTCAAATAATCTTGCAGTTGAGCAAAAGCCGGTTCGGTTTCTTGAACCACGCGATCCCCTTCTTCTTCCCGTAAGCCAAATGGCCCTTGGAGACGTTCGAGCAAGTCTTTGAGGGCGTCATACCCCTTTAAAAATAAAGCTTCTATCTTTGGATCGACCTTGACTTGATTCTCTTTAAGGATTTTCAAACAATCCTCTAGCCTATGAGAAATTTGCTGAATGCTGTTGAAACCCAGCATTGCAGCGCCTCCTTTAACAGAATGGGCAGCGCGAAACAATTCGTTTACCCGTTCTTGGTCTGTTACAGTGGCTTGCAGCTCCAAAAATCCTTTTTCTAAGGTTTCGAGGTGCTCTTTGGCTTCCTCTAGAAAATAACCTAAAATCTGCTGCTGCTTCCCGGCATCCACGGCTGTGTTCCTCAACGTGACTATTCTTCGTGGCTATAAATCGTGATTGTTTTGGGGATGGGGGATAAGAGAATTTATTTCTCTGTCCCCCACTCCTCTCCCATCTAAAATAGCGGGTTAATTGGGTGTGGGTGCCGGCGTCCCTGGCAGCTGATTTTGGGGGATAAAGCTGGGATCGAAATCGGCAATACGATCCGCTGCATCAATGCACACAGTCATTGCTTGAGCGGGAACTACATCAATATTACGGCTGAGACCGACCACACACTCGGAATAGCGCTTCGGCAATAGACTACGCCGGCAGTTGTCTAACACGACTGGTGTTAATGAGGCTTGAGCGGTTTTGCTAATATCCACTACGCAAGTCGCTAATTCGCGGGGACGCCGCACCTGCCGGCAAGTCGTCAACGCATCTGTTGCCGCAATATCCGTTCTCCCATATATTTTGACAACACAGCTAGCCAGTTCCTCAGGATCGAGGGCACCCGCACAGGCTGGGGCTACTGTTTCCGGAAAGAGGCCGACATTTAACAGTTTAGACGCGCAGCTTTGATAATTATTTCCGTGAGTGGCAGCAGCCGGGTGCTGGGGAACCGCCATTGCGAGTAACCCGGCAATCACCAACTGCCTTACAGAAAAGCGCATCAAACGCCGGATTTTGGGGCTGCCGGCCAGATCACAGCCTTGGTCGGTCATGGGCAGATCGTAGTGCAAACGATTAAGAGGATGCATAGCCATTCTAGTTAACGTCCTCAAAATGAATCCAACTTAACACGGGTAAGTCACAGTCGTTAAGGTTTATACTAGAATGTCTGGGTAAAATTCCACCGAAGGATATAGAGAGGAAATTCCATGTCGCGATACAGAGGCCCGCGCCTCAGAATTGTACGTCGTCTGGGCGATCTGCCAGGGCTTACTCGCAAACAGCCGAAACGAGCCTACCCACCGGGCCAACATGGCCAAAACCGCAAAAAACGGTCTGAGTATGCTATCCGCCTAGAGGAAAAGCAAAAGCTCCGTTTCAATTATGGTCTCACGGAACGGCAACTGCTGCGCTATGTCCGCAAAGCCCGCCGAGTCACCGGCTCCACCGGCCAGGTCATCCTGCAGCTGTTAGAGATGCGTCTCGATAACACGGTCTTCCGCTTAGGAATGGCTCCTACCATTCCAGCCGCCCGCCAGCTAGTGAATCATGGCCACATTACCGTTAACGGTCGTGGAGTCAATATTGCCAGCTATCAGTGCAGGCCGGGAGAAATCATTGCGGTCAAGGACAAAGAAGCCTCCCGCAAGATAGTTGAAGCCAACTTGGCCAACCCAGGCTTGGCCCATACGCCCAGCCATTTGGAGTTTGACAAAAACACCTTGGTTGGTAAAGTCAACGGCGTCGTTGAGCGCGAATGGGTGGCCCTACAAGTTAACGAACTGCTTGTGGTTGAATACTACTCCCGCAAGGCTTAGGTCACTTGTCTTTTGTCCTGCGTCTACTGTCTTAGGGCAAGTGACAAAGGACAATTGACTAACCTCCTATCTGTGACATGGTGCGCGTATAGATACCGGCGGCAGTGCCTGACTCGCGCTGTTTAAAGTTAATCTCTGGTTTGAGACCGAGTAACTGGCGCACCTTCTCCCTCAACTCAGCTAAGGGAACTCCGCTTCGCAGGGCCGCTTTCAAGTCAATCTGGCCAGCTTCATTTAACAAGCACGGTCGCAACCAGCCGTCTGCTGAGAGGCGCATCCGGTTGCACCGATCACAAAAACATTCGGACATTTGACTGATAAATCCCAGCGTGCCTTTAGCACCGGGAATTTGAAATATGTCAGCCGGCCCCGCACCTGTGACTCGCGATTCGACCAATCCCCAGCGATCACAAATTTGCTGCCGCAACTGTGCTGATGGCACCCACCCGCAACCATCAAACAAATCGCCGTTGCCAATGGGCATAAACTCAATAAATCGGACGTGCCACTGGCGTTCAATGGTAAGAGCGGCTAAATCTAGAACTTCACCATCATTTACGCCCGGAATTACCACGACATTCAGCTTGAGTGGGTCAAACCCCACCCGATGAGCTGCTTGAATTCCCGCCCAAACTTGTGGCCACCGGCTTCGGCCTGCTTTACCGGCAATTCGATCAAAGGTTGCCGGTTCCAGCGAGTCTAAACTGATATTTATTCGCCGTAGGCCGGCCTGATATAAATCTTCAGCTAAATCGGCTAATAAAAATCCATTCGTCGTCATCGCCAAGTCTTCAGTTTCTGGCAACTGGGCAATCTGGCTTACCAATTTCACTACATTCGGACGCAGCAGCGGTTCTCCCCCAGTGAGTCGAAACCGACGAAACCCAACTGGGATAAAGATTTCTCGAATCAGGGTGAGCAGTTCTTCATCGGTTAGCAAATTCTGTTTCAGGATGTAATCAATTTCCGCCCCCTCTGGCATACAGTATTGGCAGTTGAAATTGCACCGATCAATCAGACTGATGCGAAGATAATCTACCTGATTCATATTTTTATCCTGACCCGGCTTGCGAGTCTGATTGCCGGAACTAGCCTAAGTGCATACTTCTAAACTAGAGGCGGTTGATTTGCCGGCTCTCATTTTGGCCAGAGCTGCGGCTGTATCTTAATCTTACTTAATATTTACAGTTTAAAGGATTTTATCGATTTCTCAAATTATCTGAGACACAGCAGCCGTCTCTTAATTGCTCTAAACGCGCAATCGCTCAACTATGCTGTATGGGAAATAGCTGCTGCTCAATCAATAATGCAAAGTCTTCATTGATAGCCGGCATTTCCTAAAATAGTCAAACATTTTCTACCTGAGCTGGCTCTAGCTCAGTAGGTATTGGCGGGCCTGAAAACTTGAGCTTTATTAAAAATTTAATAATATTCACTAATATTTTATCATAAATCATTCTAAATTAGAAAATATAAATTTTTTATAAATTATGAAGATTCTAGCAAAGCTGTGTTCCGGACAAATGTCTCAGTCAAAATACTTGTTCTAATATTGATTCTTAAAGTTTTGATGAAAGACTCAATAGAATTACAACGCTTAAAAGATTATAAGATTACAATCAAGACAATAAAGAGTAAAGTATATTTATGACAACTTCAGCAAACCCAAAGGGGCAGAGCGAAGCATTTTAGCGATTTGGCGGTGGCAGGTTAGTAGAAAAAACTAAATCCGTTCGGTAAACACCACTCATCAGAGCTAGTCTAGTCTCGCCAAAACAGCTTGAATCGAAGGCTAACGAAAAATACCTGTTTGTATTTTAAGTTACAACTAAATCAACAGCAAAACAAATTAAATAGTCTGTGTGTCTGACGTACTGTCAGCGAAACTTTCAAATATTTGGGCAAAATCGGCAGATCGCAGGGTTCAAATTGGCAAGCCAGCAAGCGCTAGAGGATGCAATGATTCCAACAACAATGCCGAAAAGTCAAACAGATGAGCTTGCTAGCTCACCTGCCAAAACGTATGGATTTGAACCTTGGCTGGAAGAGGCATTGGAAGAGATTACTCGCCTAGCCGCACAGGTGTGCGAGGCACCCATTGCCCTAATTTGCCTGGAAAACGGCTATCAGCATTGCTTTAAATCAAAAGAAAACTTGGAGTTGCCGGCAATTCCTGCTCCCTACCCTTCCAGCGATGTCGCCTTTTATGCGAAAATCCCCCTAATTGATGCACAAGGTTCTAAAATCGGCACCTTATCCGTCATGGACTTTTTGCCTCACCATCTGGCAAAACCGCAGAGGAAAGCCCTGCAAGCCTTAAGCAACAAAGCTGTTATTCTCCTCTGGCGGCACCAGTACCCAACGGGCTTACCTGGTGAACTTGCCCAATTCGCGCACAAATCGGTATCTGAAACAATAAAACATGGCGTTGATATGGCAGCCGAAGCAGTCTTCTGGATCACCTCAGATGGGCGATGCGTCTATGCCAGTGAAGCCGCCTGCCGGCAAATAGGCTATTCCCGCGAAGCGCTGCTTAAGTTGAGTGTCTGGGATATCAACTCGGATCTGAGTGCCACAAATTGGTTACAGCACTGGCACACCCTGAAACAAACCGGCTCCTTCACCTTAGAATCTTGTAATCACCACAAAAACGGTCAAAATGTGCCGGTGAAACTAACAGGAGATTATCTCGAATTAGAGGGCAAGCAATACTGTTGCGCCATTGCCCAGCCTCTGGCTGAGTCCACTGAAACGAAGACTTCTGTTCCGGCTGTTGAAGTCGCGGTGAATTTAACCTGTGCCGAGTTGGAAAGTCAAGTGCTCGCCCTCAGCACTCAATTAAAGCAGGCAAACGAGCAATTACAAAAAGAGATTGAGGAGCGGGAAAAGGTCGAAAAAGCCTTGCGAGAGCGAGAAGAAATGGTGCAGGCGCTTCTGAATGCGTCGGTAGAGTCACCAGTATTGATTGATTCACAAGGAACCATTCTCGCTGCGAGCGAAATGGCTGCCCAAAGATTAGGCGTATCCCCGAAAGAAATCACCGACAAGTGTATTTACGAGCTACAACCCGCCGAACTTGCCCACCAGAAAAAAGTGCAAATAGAGCAAGTCATTCGCACATCAAAGCCGGTACGATTTGAAGAAGAGTGTGCAGAAAGTTGCCTAGAAAGTAGGATATTTCCAGTCTTGGATGCTCAGGGTGATGTAACAAGACTGGCGATTTTTGCCCGTGAAGTGAGAGAACAAAAACAAAATATTGGAACAAGAGATTATACTTCTATCTTGGAATATCGTCCGCTGCTTGAGCGGATAAACGAAGGTTTGTTAATTGCCGACAAAGACGGCACCATCGAATTTGTGAATCAGCACTTTTGCGAAATGCTGGGCTACAAAGTAGAGGAATTGCTAGGGCGATCAGAAGATGACTTAGTCGCGGGAGAAGCCGACTATTGCTTATTGCAAGAAAAAAGACAGCAATACAGCACCGGCACTTACGAAGATTATGAAATCGAACTGCGGAAAAAGTCGGGAGAAACAATTTGGGTGTTAGTCAGTGGGACGCCGGTGTTTGATGGACATCACTGCCTGAGTAGTTCGATGAAAATTCACACAGATATCACCCAGCGTAAACAAGCCGAGGCAACACTGCGAGCCTCTGAAGAGTTACATCGAATCACCCTATCTAACATTACAGAAGCAGTTTTTATCACCGATGAAGCCGGCAAAATAACATTTATCGGACCCAACGCCCAAGTTTCGTTCGGATATTCAGTCGCAGAAATTCATGCGTTAGGCAAAATTTCTAAGCTGCTAGGAGAAAATATTTTTGACTGGGAACAGCTGAAAAGGACAGGAGAAGTTCAAAATATCGAGCGGCAGGTAAGGAACAAAGCCGGTAAGCGCCGCACCATGCTCGTGAACGTCAAGCGTGTCTCCATCCAAGAGGGAACCATTCTTTATAGTTGCCGGGACATTACAGATCGCAGAAAGGCAGAGGAAGCCCTGTATGAAGAGAGAGAAAGCTTCCGCCTTTTACTAGAAAGCGTCAAAGACTACGCCATTTTCATGCTAGATCCCCTCGGTCAGGTGGTTAGCTGGAACCCCGGTGCGGAAGGCATCACCGGCTATTTAGCCTCTGAGATTGTGGGAAAGCATTTTTCTTGCTTTTACACCAGCGAAGAAATTCAGGAAGAAAAACCGTGGAAAGCCCTCAAACAAGCTGCCCTTGCCGGCCGGCTTGAAGAAGAAGGCTGGCGCGTGCGCCAAGACGGTTCGCAATTTTGGGCTGATGTGATTATTACCGTCTCTCGCGATAAATTTGGCTATCTGCGGGGCTTCTCAGTCGTCACCCGCGACATTACAGAGCGCAAGCGGGCGCAAGAGCAATTATGGCACGCAGCATACCACGATCCCCTCACCGGCTTGCCTAACCGTGCCTGGTTTACCAACTGCTTGTGGAGTGCCGTTAAAGTGGTCAAACAGCGACCAGATTACAGATTTGCCGTACTGTTTCTGGACTGGGATCGCTTCAAGCTGATTAATGATAGCCTTGGGCACAGTATTGGGGATCAGTTGCTGATCGCCTTCGCTCACCGGCTGCAAACTTGCCTGCGCCCTAATGATACCGTCGCCCGTCTGGGAGGAGATGAATTTGCGATTCTCCTCGACAGTATCCAAGATGCCGGTGATGCCAGTGCTGTAGCAGATCAGATCCATGCCACTTTAAAGTCACCGTTCCACATCAACGGACATGAAGTGTTTACAACTGTCAGCATTGGCATTGCCCTTAGCCAAACTGAAGTCCCAGAAATAGCCTCTGGTGACGCCTCACCCTTCACCCTGGACTGTTATAGCCGGCCTGAAGACCTCCTGCGCGACGCTGACACCGCCATGTATCGCGCTAAAAGCTTAGGAAGAGCGCGTCATGAAGTTTTCAACGCCGCCATGCACGCCAACGCATTAGAGCGCCTGCACTTAGAAACAGACTTGCGGCGAGCCATCTTAGGAAAAGATGAAACAGCAACGATAAAAAATGGGGAAAAAATTCTTAATTCTCCTGTCTCTAGTCTCCATACTTCATTCCTACTTCACTATCAACCGATTGTGTCCCTCAAGACGGGTAAACTCTTAGGTTTCGAGGCACTCCTTCGTTGGCAGCACCCCACACGAGGCTTCATCTCACCAACCGAATTTATTCCCATTGCCGAAGATACTGGCTTGATTGTTCCTCTCGGACAGTGGGTTTTGCGCGAAGCTTGTTTGCAGATGGCTGAATGGCAAAAACAGTTCAACACTCAAGAACTGTCCGTGAATGTGAATATATCTAGCAAACAACTGACAGCACCGTGTTTAATCGAGCAAATTGATGAAATTCTCCTCGAAAGTGGGCTAGAGGCGACAAGCTTAAAGCTGGAAATTACGGAAAGTTTGCTGATGGAAAATGCCGCAGCCGCAGCGAAAGTGCTCGACCAACTTAAAGCCAGAAACATTCAGTTATGTATCGATGATTTTGGCACCGGCTATTCTTCTTTGAGCTATTTGCAAAGCTTGCCGGTGAGTACCTTAAAAATTGACCGTTCCTTTGTCAGCCGGTTAGATAGTCAGGATGAAAATTCAGAAATTGTTAAGGCCATTGTTGTGCTAGCAAATAATTTAGGGATGGATGTAGTCGCAGAGGGAATAGAAACCGAGCAACAACTAATGCAACTCAAAGGACTGCAATGCGACTCCGGGCAAGGATATTTATTTTCTAAACCTTTGGATACAAAAATGGCTGAGGCATTGATAACCTCAGCACCTAAGTGGTGAGAGAGGAGTGCTGAATTTGGAGTTTTGAGTTCAAGAGGTTGATAGACTAATGAGTATTTAACTTGGCAATATCTCTCGGACTCTACGCTAATAGACTATAAAGAAATTCTATAAAGGAATATGTATATTAACCGCAAAATAGCTACAGAAACACAGTAAATTGTTCTCGATAAAAGCTTAGAAGACTTGCAGAAACTAACCATATAAAATAATTAATAGAAGTTCCCATGAAAACGGATAAATGAAAAATTAGACAAAAATGTTATATTTTCTATCTATTTTTTAGAGAGTAGCAGTGGAGAGAACTTAACTTTAGCTTTCCTATTAATTAAGTTATGAAATATGGGCAGGTAAGAATATGTCTCTAATAGGCCATGTGTATTCCAGCGGTTTTAAACTCCAGTATATTATTGAGGGGAACGGGGTTCCTACCATTGTGGTTGGAAGTTCACTGTATTATTCTCGAACCTTCTCTAACAATCTTCGTAATAGCCTAAAGTTAGTCTTTGTCGATCATCGAGGTTTTTCACCTCCTTATGATTGTAAAGATACTGCTCAGTTCCAGTTAGACGCACTGGTTGATGATATTGAACTCGTTAGGAAAGAGTTAGGATTTGACAAGATTATTGTTATTGGTCATTCAGGTCATGCATTTATGGCGTTGGAATATGCGAAAAAATATCCTGCCAATGTGTCTCATGTGGTAATGATGTGTGCCGGCCCAAATTTGTCGCAGGAAAGCCATCTTGCGACTCAACGGTATCTGAATGACTCTGTTTGCCCTGAGCGTAAAGCAGCGCTTGCTGAAAACCTAGCTAGGTTGCCTCAAGAAATCGAAGCTGCACCTGAGAAAGCCTTTATTACCTATTGCCTTCTCATGGGACCCAAAAGTTGGTTTGACTACAACTTTGACGCGACAAAGCTTTGGGAAGGAGTAGAAGTCAATATGGCTATGTTTGATTATGTTTGGGGCGAGGTTTTTCGCGACATAGATATCGCTAAAAACTTAGATAAGTTGCAAGCACCTGTATTTCTGGCCCTTGGTCGCTATGATTATCTTCAGCCACCGGCATATCTATGGGAATCTGTAAGAGACAAGTTCAGTAATCTGACTATCCGCATATTTGAGAAGAGTAGTCATGCCCCTCAGTTTGAAGAACCGGCACTCTTTGATAAAGAGTTAGTCGAGTGGCTTTTCAATGTCAGCATAATTATGCAAAGCGATATTCAAGCACTCAGCAATGCAGAATAAACTCCCAAATACAGCGATTTTTAATTAACAAAGTGAAGGTTTGAAAATGTTGAAAATTGCCTATTTAATTTTCTGTATTCTAGGCACTGCTTTGCCCTACTCCCAGTTTATCCCGTTTCTTTTAGAAGAAGGGTTGAATATTAACGCTTTCTTCGGAGAGTTGTTTGCCAATCAAATTTCCGGTTTTTTCGGCATGGATGTCATAGTGTCATCCCTGGTTTTTGGTACTTATGTATTTAGCGAAGGTTCGCGTCTAAAAATGAAAAACTTGTGGATTTATATTGCCAGTAACTTACTGGTGGGTGTTTCCCTGGGTTTGCCTTTATTTCTCCTAATGCGGCAGCGCAAACTTGAAGAAACACCTTGAGAGTTTTGTAGTTGTGGGGTTTTGCTTTCGCTAAACCCAACCTACACAATCTGAAAAAAACGAACATCAACTAACCACTCGTTCTATCAGATTTTACACTTATACCATTAACTAAAAAGCCTTATCTTTTTACTCTACTAGCCCCTAGCCCCTTTTTGAGGTCTGCGAGATCGCCATAGAACCGGCTACAGAAATTGGCTCTAAAACTGGCTCCATTCGCGGCTTTAAGGGTAAGAAATTGCGAATAAGCTGGCCCACTGAAAGACTGCGGCGTTCTTGGACAAACAGCAAAGGCAAAATGGCCACCAGTCGGAGGACGGCTGAGAGGGCAAATAAGCCGGTTAAACCACCGACTGCCGGGATCTCGGCAAGAAAACCCCCGACTGTAGTTCCCAACGCACCCGTTACACCGGCAACGGCGGCGGCAATGCCAAAGTAGGTAGATGGCTGTCGTTTTGGTGCGATTTCCATCTGGATATTATTACTGCACAGGTCAATTGCCGCCCAAGTGCCGCCACCCAGCGCGTGCAGTAGTGGCAACCACAACCAAAGGGACAGAGAATTGTTGCTGGTGCCGACCCAGAGTAAAGGCGTCACTCCGACTAAAATCCCAACCAAAAGCAGGATGGGCCGGTTGCCCAACCGATCTGCCAATTTACCCCAAAGCATCAGCATCAGCAAGTTTGCTCCAGCGCTACAGCTGTTAAAAATTGTCACCCAACTCACATCCAAGCCTAAATCTTTCAGCAGGTAGAGATTGAAGAAGGGGCTGCTGAGATTAACCGCAAACGTCCAAAAACCAAAGTAGAACAGAAACATTAAGAAATTGCTGTCTTTGAGGAGTGCAGCGAAGTTTTTTGTCTCTGTTTCTTCCTCTTTCCCCGTCTCCGCCTTTTGGGGGTTCTCCTGCTGCTGGGGGTTAACATCTGCCATGAAACACTGACACCCCAGACTGATTAATCCTGCGATGACTCCGACAGATAAAGCGACTCCATAGCCTTGAATGGTGCCGCCGGCCCATGCCGATACGACGATTCCCATCAGTGGCACGCCTAGCAGTGTTGTCAAGCTGCCGGCACTGTTGCGAAAGCCAAAATACCGCCCTCGCAGCCGATGGGGAACTAATACGCTCATCCAGCTTAGCCACGAAGCACTGCCTAGTGCTGAGAGCAAATTGGCGGCAAAGACAACGGCTAGCGTCCCTTGCAACAGCAGGTGCCGGTCTGCGTGAGACCAACTAGCAAACCCGATCCCCACCACTAAAATCAACCACAACAGCCTTGAGAAGCCAAACATCAGCAAGTTATACCGGCTGCGACTCGTCTGCCGGTCTGCTAAATAAGCTCCCACCGGCTGCAGGAAGTTCATCACCATCGGCAGCGCACACAGCAAGCCAATTTCCCAACTCGTCGCCCCCAACCGTAGCGCGAAGTCTGTTAGCAACACGCCGGTGGTGGCTGCGCCAAAAATGTTGGAAAAGACACTATCAAACGTTGAAGCTTTTAAGCTAGAACGTATTGCCTGCTTAGAAATCCCCTTTTGCTCCCCCGTCGGTTCGCAAGTGCTGAGCACTTCGCAAGGCACGATGGAGTCGGAAATCTTCGTTTCTGAAATCTCCGGGTTTGAGAGAGAAAGTGATTCAACAGGAGCAAAATCCACCACGGGTCTGAGCATATGGGAATTGGCAACCTTTTGATATGAGTTGGAGTTCATGGCTGAGTGTTGCTAAGGGCAAGGTAATCTGCTGAAACTGTTTCGTCTCTTGGCTTTTACCGCTCAAACAAAACTCAAAATCCGTGCATTGAATATCTTGGGAGTTGAGCGAAGAATGAAGCCAACCCCACCTTCAATAAACAAGTATCGAAGGCGAGGCTAGCGTTACCGGGTAATTCTCTGAAAGTAAAGGGTGAGCGAGTGTGAACACATCCATCAGCCGGGAGATATGTCTCAATATTTTGAGACAAAACTACACAATTTGTCTGGGTGTTCCTATGCAATTTGCGATCATCTACAGTGCTTATTGACATTAAGACAAGGATGTGCAGTGTATTGGTCTATTCTTCTTAGAATGCCCAATCACTGCCGGTTAATCTCAATAAATTGATAGGAACTGCAAATAGCCCAGATAAAAGCGTACCCTGCCCTCTTCCCTTGGCTATAAAAAAGCAAGCTTGAGCAGCGCTTGACTTTGATGGTTGAGTCTGCCAGAAGAGAGGAAAAGCAACTGATACCAAATCCGGTTATGAGAGACACCTTACAGATTGACAAAATTCTCTTGGAGCAAAGGTTTTGGTTGGGTGAAAGGAGTGATATCAAAAAGGATTTGGTATCACTTATAACAAATGCAGTTTCACAGTCCAATCACTTGAAAATTGTTGTAATTAAGTTTCCGGAAATGTATCTGTAGAAGAGTAATAAACAATAACCGATAAGGGTGCTGTCAGGTGGTAGATCGCCTTGCTTACGATTGAGCAAGATTCTGCTTAGAACAAGTCAGGAATCAAATCGAGGAAATTACTTGCGATATCAGGGTCGTGTCGCGGTATGAGCGCATTTTTTACAGTTGACGGTAGTTCCCAAAATCCTTGTTAACAGCAGAATTCGTCTGTCGTTATATGCCCAAGATGCTGGATGGTTGGACAACGATGACTTTTGGGGAAGTTGGGTGGTCTAGTCTGGCGAGGTGAACTAAGGTATGCGAGAGGCTCAATTCAATGGTGATGGAGCAGATTAGACCATCACACATGAGGTTCTACCTTAGAAAAGATGATCTTGAAGGTGGGTTGGAAAACCCTGCTCATCAACTTTCAATTCAAGATACGCAAATCATTCATCCATTTTACAAAATATAGTAGGAGAAATCGCATGGCTAGTGATATCAAACTTCTTGATGGAGACCAGGTTCTTGTTGAAGGGGCTGATTTATTTATTGACCGAGTACAAGCAGCAGGACAAGAGCCTTCTTCTGTATCTTTAAATCTTAAGAACCCGACTGGTTTTTGGCATATTTCAGGCCCCCGCACCTATGAAGTTGGAAATCCCCTCTGTATTTTTTGGAATGATTACAGTCAGTGGTCTGGTGCGTATTTAACTATTAATACAGCAGGAAATGTTGGGATTGGAACCCCAGACCCTGGATATAAGTTGGATGTTGCCGATCGAATGCGGGTAAGACAGGCAAATGACACAGCAGGTATTTGGTTTTATCAAACTAAACCTGCTAAAGACCAAGCTTTTGTCGGGATGGCTAGCGATACTCAAGTCGGTTTCTATGGTAGTACTGGTGCTGGCTGGGGCTTTGTGATGGACACCACGACTGGCAATGTTGGGATTGGAACCCCAGATCCTGGATATAAGTTGGACGTTGCTGGTCGAATGCGGGTAAGAGAGGCAAACGGCACAGCAGGTATTTGGTTTTATCAAACTAAACCTGCTAGAAACCAAGCCTTTGTCGGTATGAGTACTGATACCCAAGTTGGTTTCTATGGTAATACTGGTGCTGGCTGGGGATTAGTCATGGATACCACCACTGGCAATGTTGGGATTGGTACTGGGCAAGCTACTCCCAGCCAGAAATTACATATTGTAGGTGATGCACTGGTGACTGGCACCTTAACCGCCACTGCCGTTAAGCAAACTTCATCAAGAGTACTAAAAGAGAATATCGCTGAACTTTCTCCACAAGAAGCCATATCGGCTTTAACAAATTTGAATCCCGTCAAATTCAACTTTAAAGCAGATAGTAGCAAAGAGTCGCATGTTGGTTTTATTGCCGAAGATGTTCCAGAGCTAGTGGCAATGGCTGATCGGAAGACACTAAGTTCAATGGATATTGTTGCCGTACTCACTAAAGTGGTACAGGAGCAACATCAGCAGATTTCACAACTGGTAACTGAGGTAAACGCTTTGAAGCAGACACAAAAAACTGCGTAGTTGAGGTGAGAGCTTACATGAAGAGAGAATGCTCTAGATTTGATTGATGAGGTCAAGAAACTGCCTCTAAAGCGTTGACTTTTTGAAGGCAAGATTCAACGCTTTAGAGGCAACCCAGAAAAAGTAGATCAGACATCCTATGAAAATAGGGCGTTGCTGAAAAGTAATAGTTTTGGCATCATAAAATCAGCTTCAGAGGTATCTAAATCATTAGCAATTCAGCAACGCCTAGATTTTTACGGAAATTTTAAATACTAGCATTCCAGTAACTTTACGGAAATAGAGATGATTTCATACAGAGAACAACTGGCAAAAATTGGATATTCAACGAGCCAATCTGTGTTATACCGAGATTTCTTCTTGGCTCCAAGCAGTCTTCGAGAAATCATGAGGTCAATGGACTTCCCGAATAAATTTTGGGAAGAGATTCCGGGAGATGAACTTGATCAAAATTGGACAAATGAGGTACAAGGCTGCGCCTTTGCACATAATCGTTGGTTCTTTACTTCTAATGCAGAAGGAAAGCGATTGCATGTATTTGACGGTCCAACCGGGCAGAAAATTAAGAGTTGGTCACTAGATAATCTCCCACCACCCGAACCCCCGTTGCCTGGTTTTTCTATTTATCATGTTGGTGCCATTATTATCAACGGCAATCAAATCTACATTGATCACTGGTGTGATGCTGGTGGACAAATCCTAGTTTTTGAAGGTGATGGAGCAACTCTGAACTTCTCAAAATGGATTCCCTTAAAAAATCCTAATGGAAGAGTAGGCATGATCGCAATAGACTTTACGAACCGCAGAGTCATCACTTCACTTGGAAAGATAAATATCGACCAGGTATATCTTCATGATCTCGATACAGGTGAGTTCCTTAACAAAACACTCACATTGAATCCGGGGATAACTGATGGTTGCTATGCTCAAGGAGGTTTCTTGTCACCCAACAACCATTTGTACATATCCTCCGGTCAGGGTGGCATACTCGACTCTAGCAAGGGGTATCAGTATATTTACTGCTACTCACTTCTAAACGGTAAGCTAATGAATTCGATTCCGGTTCGTTCAGCGGCAGGAAGACAGGAGCTTCAAGGCTGCTGTTATGCAAATATTACGCGTGAAGGCAAGAATGTTTTCATCCATGCTGTACTACTAGAGAACGAACCCGGAGCGAAGGATGATATTTTTCTGAAATCCTTTACTGCCGATCTTCCTGAGTTGATCTAAAAAGGATGGCTCATATTCACTTTTGGTGAAGGAGGTCAAGAAACTGCGTACAGAGGTTGACTCTTTGAATGCAAAAGTCAAAGCTTTAGAGGCAACCCAGAAAAAGTAGATTAAACCTGCTATAAAAATAGGAGCTGAAACAACACTAAATCGCTTCTATCCTATTTCCATCCTCAGTTGTGACTATGTTCTGTTTACATTTAGCAGAATGAAGACAGTAGTGATAATTGACAATCTAGGTTCTGGAGCGGATGACCTTTATTTCAAGCACTATAAGGTTGTTCATTCTGAAGATAAAGACAAGATTTAGCAGGGAGCAGCATCCTAATACCATGAATTTAACTATCAATAGGAGGAAGAAATGACTGAAGTTCATCTATCAAAAATAATGAAAGACCTGGGGATCACCTCTGTACGAGAGCTTTTTAATAGAACAGGATCTTCCGAGCAATCCGTCTTCAAACAAGCACAGATAGCAGCTATCGACTCACTTTACCTCAAAAATAAAAGTTTTAGAGGCTCTTTAGGTTTTCCTCTTAATGAAGTTCAGTTTAATGATAATGAACGGACTGCTGAGCGTAGATATGCTGGGGGAACATTAAAATTTCAATTACATGGACCCCAATGTAAGGAAGAAATAGTAGTTCGTGTGCGATTCGTTGGCTTTCATTGCAAGTCAGAGTCGGAGTGGGACCAAGGCTCAAACTCAGATGAACCTTATTTCATAATTGGAGTTGCTGGGTCAAACGGATCGAATACTGTAGGCTTTGGTCCTTATGAAGATGTAGATGGTGGCGAAAATGGATTTGAAGCATCATATATCGTAGACACGGTGCATAAAATTAAGCCACCAATAGTTCTTGGTGTTACTGCATGGGAATACGATTACGGAACACCCGAGGAAGCAGAAGGCAAGGTTAGAAAAGTCTTTGAAGAAATTGAAAAGAAATTTGAACAAGCACTTGGTCTTGTTGGTGAATCAGGAGACAGTCATGTCATGCCAGAATGGGCGCGAGAAATATATATAGGCTGGCTACCAGAGGGAATTGCTGCGGTATTTGGATTGGGCGACGATAAGGTGGGTTATAAGGCAAGAGTATTCTTTGACTATAAGCCAGACCTCCTAGAATGGGGTGCGCCAAAAGTTATAGGGAAGCATGGAGACAATGAGTACAACGTTGTTATCAATGTTGATGGTGGTGACCAGGGTAACTATGACCTTTACTTTCTAGTCGATCTTTTCCGGATAGAAGAATGTATCTTGCCTCATAAGGAATAGAGTTAAGGGTAGCTCGAAAAATACAAATCTTATTGAGAAGTGCACCGAAACTTCAATAATTTCAAGTACTAAAATTCGCAATAAGTCAATTAATCGAGTTGCCCTTAACGGGACTTAAACAAAAATCAAGCCCAAATCAAGTCCAAAGCCGCTTTGTGAGCCACTCCACAAATCGGAAAGACATGGCTGTGCGGAATGCCTCTAATGCCTCTATAAAAGTGTTTAAAGGTTTGTTTGCCCAACGCCTTCTTAAGCCTCCCGTTAAGGTGGGCCATAAGATAAATGTGTAGGCGCAAAACACCAGCGTGAAATGCCTGATTAGGCTTCTAGAATCTCTAACTTGATATTGATACCAAATCCGGTTTATTTAAGATACTAATAACTTGTCGTATTTAAGCCAATGATAATTCGTTAAATTTTTGATTTCCTCTCTAATCTGTTCCTGAAGAACGCAACATCTTTTGGCTAACACCTCTTCCAACTCTTCAATACTTTCAAAGTGTTGGTTGACCAGCGGCTCATCTACTAATGGCCATAACCTTTCTGCTGGTTGTAATTCCGGTGAGTAGGGGGGCAAAAATTCTGTCACAATTCCTATTGGTAATTTGACTTTTTTACTCTAATGCCATCCCGCTCTATCCTGCACTAAAAGTATTATTTTCTCGGTTGAAGCTCCGACTTCCTGTGCAAAGGTTTCCCAGACTAGGTTTAACCATTTTGTATTGACTCTTGGAATTAAATACCAATATGTTCTTCCGCTTTTTGGCTCCACGAATCCATATACATATACCCATTCATATCGATGCTCTACCACGGCTTTCGATCTTGACCCTACCAAAGCCCATACCTTTCTCAGTATTGGTTTCAACCCGACTCTATGTTCGTCAAAGAACCAAACTTCTATTTCCACTTTGTCGATGCTTTTGGTTTTTCTTCCGTTGGTTCTTGACTCCTTCTGCTCCTAGTTCGTTATAGTTCTTGACAATCTTTTTTGCATATTGATAGCCTAATCCTACGGCTCTTGCACTATTTTTTATCGTCCATCCCAAGGCGACTTTCCATAGCACGTGCCACCTCCTTGCTTCTACTGGGTCTTGGCTCATGAGATAGTTTTGTTTGAGTTCACTCACATCCAAATGATTCACTAGGTTGGCTTGTTTGGGCATCGGTTTTGACTGCCTTTTTCTTGCAATTATATATGTACCTTATAATAACCGGATTTGGTATGAAACATCGCCTACAAGAAATTCTGATAGGGGTTGAGGAACATTGGGCAGGAATTTCCTAAGGGATTGATGTGTGGAATAATTGGATGCCAAAGAATCCTGTAGCGAAAACAGCAGTAAAGCCAAGCTGACTAAGACAAACCGCAACGATGCCTATTTACGTGATTGAAATACCAAATCGGCAGAGTTTGACAATTGGAAAATCGAGGGAATTTCTGCCACGAATTGAAAATTATATGAAGCAAAGCAGTCGAATCTGAAGAGAGCGCTACTACTTAAGGTGAACCGGCAATGGCAGGGGATAATCAGAGAGTGTCTCAGTTGACGTATCTGCTGCTCAAACCAGAAAAACTTTCTGATGTCATCAAAGCGTTCTGTTTCGCACTGCCCCTAATTCTAACTTGTCTTTTCCCAGCCGGCGCAAAGCAATTTTAACAACCAGATAAATAGGAGAAATATATTTCAATTATTAATATAAATTTATTGCTCTGTCTTGCTGAAATTATCATAATTGCCTGATGAATCTTTCTAAACCCCGCTCTGGATATACGCTGCCGGTGTTTGCTTGCGCGGCTGCCCTCGCTGCATTACACCGGCTTAAAAACGCTTTGCAACCGATCCCGTCAGTATCAGTCGATTTAATTGAGCCGGCTGAAACAGTAGAAATTTCGATTGAACAGGTTGCCGGTATTAAAGAAGGCATGGCCTTAGCTATTACCCGCAGCGATCCCGGAGATAATCTTGACTTAACACGCAACACGCCGATTTGGGCAATGGTTGAATTCCAAAACCGGCAGAACTCTTCTCAACAAAATCTTAGTGATTCCGAATCACAAATCACTATCCAAGGAGGCGAAGGAATTGGCAGGCAAATGAACGCTAATGAGCAACCGGCAATTTATGCCTATGCGCGGCGTTTGCTACAAGAAAACCTGAGCCGGCATTTGCAAGCCGAGGAAAAAATTACCGTCACGATTATTTTGCCAGAAGGCCGGCAGCTTGCCACCCGCACCTCAAATGAAGCCTTTGGCGTAATCGAAGGACTCTCGCTGCTGGGAACCTCCGCTATCTCTCAACCTTTAAGTGCTCCCGGACAACTTGATGCCTACTGCGAAGAACTGCGACAAAAAGCTGGCAATTTTAATGAGTTAGTGCTCTGTGTCGGAGAAAATGGATTAGATTTAGCCAAGAACTTAGGCGTTAATCCAGAACAACTGGTGAAGACGGCCAACTGGTTAGGGCCAATTCTAGCGGTTGCCGGCACAGTGGGACTGCAATCGCTCTTATTATTTGGCTATCACGGCAAACTGATTAAACTAGCCGGTGGAATCTTTCATACCCACCACCACTTAGCTGACGGACGCCTAGAGATTCTTTGCGCTCATTGTGGGAATTTAGGATTGCCGGCGCAGGATTTACAAGCAATTTTTAAGTGTGCCACCGCAGAAGACGCGCTGCAATATCTCCGCACGTTGGATCAAGCTGCCGGCACTGATTGGGTCAGCTTAGTTTATCGCGCAATTGCCCAAAAAATTGACCAGCGTTCACAGAATTACATCCGCAATCATACAGAAGCCGGCGTTCTCGTCGGTTCCGTTATGTTTGATCGCAAACGTCAAATCATTGTTAAAAGCGATTTAGGTGCTTCATTACTAGCAAAATTTTGTTAGTGTAGTTTAAATCCATAGAATGAACTCTATAGATAAGCAATTCACAAGATGCCATCAGCCTTAAGTATTCATGGCTAAATGCCGGCAAGCGAAGGGTTGATTGCTGATTGTTGATTCCATCCAAAATCCACGCATCTAAAGTCTAAAATCAGCATGACCCTGCATACACAAACCCAAGAACCCTCAGAGGCGCTCTCTTCAGGAGAGATGGAAGAAGAAGCGTTTGTAAATCGCCAGATGCTCGTAATTCTGGACTTTGGTTCTCAGTATTCGGAATTAATCGCCCGCCGCATTCGGGAGACGCAAGTTTATTCAGAAGTTTTATCTTACCGCACCACCGCTGAACAGTTGCGCCGGTTGAATCCTAAAGGAATTATTCTTTCTGGGGGACCAAGTTCTGTTTATGATGCCGGTGCCCCCCATTGTGACCCAGAAATTTGGAATTTGGGCGTGCCGGTGCTTGGTGTCTGCTACGGAATGCAATTAATGGTGCAGCAGTTAGGCGGCGAAGTTGAGCGTGCCAAACGAGCTGAATATGGAAAAGCCTCCTTATTAATTGACGATCCCACAGATTTACTAACCAATGTGGATGATGGCACCACCATGTGGATGAGTCATGGAGATTCTGTGACAAAACTGCCAGATGGGTTCAAAGTGCTCGCTCACACCGGCAATACATCCTGTGCTGCCGTCGCCCACCATGATCAAAAGTTTTACGGCGTGCAGTTCCATCCAGAGGTGGTACATTCCATTGGCGGTTTGGCTTTAATTCGCAACTTTGTTTATCATATCTGCGAGTGCGAACCGACTTGGACAACAGAAGCGTTTGTTGAAGAAGCCATTCGAGAAATTCAGGCAAAAGTAGGCGATAAACGAGTGCTGCTGGCGCTATCGGGAGGCGTTGATTCATCCACCCTGGCTTTCTTGCTGCACCGGGCAATTGGAGATCAGCTCACTTGTATGTTCATCGATCAAGGCTTTATGCGTAAGTATGAGCCAGAACGGTTGGTGAAGCTGTTCAAAGAGCAATTTCACATTGATGTAGAGTATGTGAATGCCCGTGAGCGTTTCCTTTCACAAATTGCCGGTGTCACCGATCCAGAGAAAAAACGCAAGATAATTGGGCACGAATTTATTCAGGTATTTGAAGAAGAGTCTAAACGCCTCGGCCCTTTTGATTATTTGGCACAAGGCACTCTGTATCCAGATGTGATTGAGTCTGCTGATACGAACGTTGATCCCAAAACGGGCGAACGAGTCGCGGTGAAAATTAAGAGTCATCACAATGTCGGCGGTTTGCCAAAAGATTTGCGCTTTAAATTAGTTGAACCGCTGCGGAAACTGTTTAAGGATGAAGTACGGAAAGTTGGGCGATCAATTGGCTTACCCGAAGAAATTGTGCGCCGGCATCCTTTCCCCGGCCCAGGTTTAGCCATTCGCATTTTGGGTGAAGTGACGGCGGAACGGTTAAATATTTTGCGAGATGCAGATTACGTTGTCCGCCAAGAAATTAATCAGCGGGGATTGTATCACGAATTCTGGCAGGCTTTTGCGGTGCTGTTACCAATTCGCAGTGTCGGTGTTATGGGCGATCAGCGCACCTATGCTTACCCAATCGTTTTGCGATTAATTTCTAGTGAAGATGGCATGACGGCTGACTGGTCACGTGTGCCTTACGATCTACTGGAAACGCTTTCTAACCGAATTGTTAATGAGGTTAAAGGCGTAAACCGCGTGGTTTACGATATTACTTCTAAGCCGCCTGGAACCATCGAATGGGAGTAGAGGGCGAGAGGTAGAAACCCAACCCAACCTCCGCATCTCAACAGCAGATGTAGGTTGGGTTGATTACCCTCCGTTTCACTTCCCCCAACTCAATCTCCGCATCTCAACAGGAAAACTTAGCGGAGTCGCAGCTGATGTCTATCCCTTCTTCTGATCTCGCTGTCTCTGCCTTGATATAAGTTTGGATTGAAACGCAGAAGTCTTGCTTGAGAGAAGGGGCTACCGGCACGGCTGAGCCGGTTAAAGTCGAATTAATGATTAGGAAGTTTGCTCTTAACCTTCCTATTAACTTTTGTGGAAAACTACCCATAAATCTGTGGAAAACTACCCCTTTCTGTGGAAAACTTTGGGGAATTTTCCTCAACTGTCGGCAACTAATTTGTCTCAGATTCAGATTTGTAGGTGATATTTTCAGACTGGTAAGCCGGCGGCTCGATATGAATCATAACTCGCACCGGGTTGTAGCGTTCTTGCAGGCGAGTTTCTACTTCTTCTGTGATTTGGTGAGCGGTTTCCACATCCTCGGCATCTACAATCATGTGCATTTCAATAAACACCTGCCGGCCTACAATGCCACGAGAAGCAATTTCGTGACAGTTAATCACTCCCGGTACTTGGATCACCATTGCATGAATGGCTTCAGGGGCAATTGCCATTTCATCAACCAGCCAGGGTAAATTGTCTTTAATCACTTGCCAGCCACTGCGAAATACTAACAGCGCGACCGGAAACGCCAGCAGAATATCGAGCCACATTAGCCCCTGCCAGACGCCGATTAAACCGGCAATAACGAGAATTGTCACCCAAACATCACTCATGGTGTGTTTGGCGTCTGCAATCAAAATACTGCTGCCAATGCGCTGCCCGACATTGCGCTCATAATAGGTGACAAAAATATTGATGCCTAGCACAAGTAACAGCAACCACAGTTCTGAGGGAGAAATGTTCACCGGCTTGCCCCCGTTGAGCAGCCGGTCAACTCCCCCTTTTAAAATTTCAAAGCAGGCAATGCCTAGAAATGCGGCAATTCCTAGTGCTCCCACAGCGTCAAATTTCTGATGTCCGTAAGGGTGATCCCGATCTGGGTGGGGAGAGGCTAGTTGGTTGGTCACCAGTCCTAATATATTGTTGGCGCTGTCGGTGACACTATGCAGAGCATCGGCTAGTAAGCTAAGAGAGCCGGTGAGGAATCCCACCCCTGCTTTGATCACCAACACGACTAAATTCAGCAGCAGGGTAATGAGCAAAACTTGGCGAACTTTCGCGCGGTTATCTAGTAACATAAATTTGTCTAATTCACTATTAAGTTCTATGTCATTTAGTTTAGAGCTTAATAGTTAAAAAGGCTTCAATTTGTTGTGGGGCAAGGCTTTTAATGTTTATAAGTTGCAGATAGAGAGAGATTTAACTGACACAATTAATCAATTGCGCTCACCGGCTTCCCAAAAATTTCAAAAATGCTTTCCCTAATGTGACGCTATCTTTTAGCATTAAGAGCAGGATGTTAAATTTGATAGCCCATGTCTGTTTCCCAACTAAAACTGAATCTCATTGAAGGTTCTGTCTCCTTTAGCTTTAGCCCCCAAGCGGCGCGAGAGTTGCAAGGGGCACTGGCAGAATTGATGGTTAAACTCAGAGCTGTGGCAAATAAAACAGCCGTGGGGGGTGGCGGTAAACCTAGCCCTCAGAAACCGATGGAATACCAGCACACCGGCGAGGTGTTTTTAGAAATTTTCTGCAACCCGAACATTTGGCCCAGTCCATTTGCTGCGAAAGTTTTAATTACGCTGCGCGATGAGCGTATTCGCTTGACGACTGAAGCTGAACTAACTCGCACCCTTGAGGATGTTAACCAGTTTTTGGAACAAGTAGGTTAAATCTTCAGCACGCGTCAAGGATCGAGGGATGGGGATGTGCCGGCACCCTTGGACACCACTAACGCCAGTGAGTAGCCGAGGCGACATCATTAGCTGTATTGTGTTCCAATCGTTTTGAAGCGATTTTTAACGAATGAACCCAGATAATTTAACTGATTTACTGCAAAAAGGATTTCGCGTCACCTTGGGCGCTACAAGTGCCTTCGTTGAAAGTCTGCAAGACTCCGAAAAACGCGATGAAAATCTTTCTAAGATGCAATCAGATTTCGGTAAACTAACGGAGGAGTGGGCGGACAAAGGCGCGGTGACTGAGCTGGAAGCCCGAAACTTCGTGGATACTCTCTGGACTCAACAGGCTCAATCGGCAAACAGCGAAACAACGGCGGCAGGAGATGCCACCGTTACGACAAGCGCCGAGTCGGTTGCCGATCCTGATGTTCAGGCAGATGTTGAAGCGCTAACGGCACAACTTGCGGCGCTTCGAGCTGAGCTGGAGAATCTCAAGTCTTCAGACTCTAACGGGTGAAGGGTGCCGGTTGCCAGAGTGTAACCTTAAATCCCCTTAAAAACATAAAGTGCTCGTTAGGTATCCAATCGAGCACTCACAATGCCTATATTACGGGCGGTTTTTCAACCGACAAACAAGTCTTTGAGGCACCGCAGCGCCGATTTAATAATTTAATCGTTGTCCCAGACTTCACGACCCATGAGGTCGCCAATCCGGTCTCTTAGTAAGAAGTTGCATCTTTCTAACTCGTTTTCTACGCAGGCCCACTCACGCGCCGGTATATACTGACACAGACTGTAAATGGGTTGCTGGCGGCTAACGATGCCTTTACTCACGAGCTGCCGAGCTTCATCTTTTATGACATCGATGGAGTATCGAACGGTAGACAAATTCATATTAATCCTTTCAATCTTGATTTACAAACTAGCCGGGGTAGACCGTGAAAACCACTAAGGGGAGATGAAATATCTCGTAACAGGAGGTAAAACTCCCTACTTGATATATTAAACGTAAATTTGTATCTAGGTATACTGAATCCTTTCTATTGTCACGCTAAGTCCCCCGGAATTAGGTTAAATAATTATTAAGAATTTCCCAGATCTGAAGTTGGGTAAGCGGGCTGATGTGGTTGTATCCCTTACAATACCGTCATTCTGCCGCTGCCTGAAGCGTTGATAAAATTTTCGCTTTGGTAGAGCTGGGTGTTCCTCCTGCCGCTAGGCATGAATCGACAAGCTTTTCCCACTGCCGGTCAACGCTAAGGATTATGTAAATTACAAAGATTTGAATGTCGTCTCCGCCAGATCAGAAAGTTTGGGAGAGAGAAAAGGAAGTACCAAACAAGGTTTCTAGCGCGAGTGCTTGGGCGGGAAGCGTTTGTCCGTAGGAAAACACGTAAGTTATTTCTTTCGGTAGATCCGCTGAGAGCTGCTTTAATACATAAGGACTACCGTAAACCACTAATGCCTGTAGTTCCCCAGTTTTTAATAATTTTTTAAACCAAGCGAGTGCTGCCTCACTTACCTGGGCGCTGCTGCGGAAGGGATTGCCACGAATAAAGATTTGCAGCAATGTGGGGTGCAAGTTGCCTGCCGCTAAATTTTTGAGCAGAAAATTGCTGTTGCGGTCACAGATTTGGAGTTGATAGCCAAGTTGTTTGGGGAAGTCGATTGCCGGCGCGTGGTGGCCCAACACATCGCTGAGAAGGATGTCATCAAGGATGATGAGGTTCTGTAGATTGTCCTTTTTGTCAACCGGCAAAGGCAAAGAGCCACCGGCTTGCATTGAATCCTGCAAGATACTGGCAGCAGCATTTTGGGCTGCCGGTGTGGCGAGGAGACTGAGCGCTGCATCCTGAGTGGTGGAATAATTTTGTGCGGATTGTTCGTAAATTTTCCGCTTGGCTTGCCAAATTCGCTCGACGGAGGCGCGAATTCGTTCTGGGGAAATGCGACCGGCTGCAACGGCATCACATACAGCTTTGATCGCATTCGCGGGATCAAGCGGCATCAGCAGAATATCGGCACCGGCTTCTAACGCTAAAATCGGGGCTTCATTCGGGCCATATTCATTGGCGATGGCACCCATTACCAAGGCGTCGGTGACAATTAAGCCATTAAATCCCAGCTTTTCTCGCAACTGGCCGGTCAAAATTTGATGGGACAGAGTGGCCGGTTTCTCAGCGTCCCAGCATTTAATCACCAAATGAGCGCTCATGACTGCATCGACATCGGCAGCTATGGCAGCGGTAAAGGGCGGTAATTCAATTTCTGCGAGTCTATCGCTGCTGTGGGGCAACACCGGCAGTTCTAGATGGGAATCAACGGCTGTGTCGCCGTGTCCGGGAAAATGCTTGGCGGTGGTTAAAACCGGCCACTGATGAGCACCGCGAATAAACGCACTTGCCAGCCGGCTTACCGTTGCCGGTGTTTCACCAAATGAGCGGACATTAATCACCGGGTTGTCGGGATTATTGTTCACATCCACCACCGGCGCAAGCACCCAGTTAAAGCCGAGAGCGACTGCTTCTTGAGCGGTGAATGCTCCCATTGCTTCGGCGTAGCCTTCCGCTTTAACCGGGTCTTTGCCGGCAATGGCACCGAGGGCCATCGGTGGCGGAAACCAAGTGGCCCCGTCAAACCGTTGGCCCGTGCCTTCTTCGATATCAGAGGCAAGCAGCAAGGGAATTTTAGACCAAGATTGCAGCTGTTGAGTTCGTAAAATCAGATCGCCGCTGTTCCCCACCGGCAACAGCACACCTCCGACACCGAGGTTGGCGATCAAGTGTTTGAGGTTGGCTGCCGTTGGTTCCCATTCCGGATAACGAATTTGGTGATCAAACAGGTAGCCAGACGCCCGAATTACGAACATTTGAGCCACCTGTTCCTCTAAGGAGAGGGTTTTCACGTCAGGCAGCGCTGCTTTGGAATCAAAATTCGCCAAATCTGTCAATCCTCTTCTGCCGAGATAGTATAGAAGTCTTCGTCGCCTTCGGTTTCTGAAAAATCGTTGCCTTCATCACCGTTGCTTTCTGAAAGCTTGTTGCCTTCATCGCCGTTGGTTTCTGAAAGATCGTCGGGTTTGCGATCACCACTGATCTGATTAATCAGCGATAGGATGCGATCTCCCCGTTCTAAAGAGCGATCTTCTAAAAACACGACTTCTGGCGTGCGGCGTAGGCGGACTCTATGGCCCAGTTCGCTACGGACAAAGCCGGTTGCAGACTTCAAGCCGGCCATTGTTTCAGCCCGTGCCTCTATGCTGCCGTAGATGCTGACGAAGATTTTAGCGTGTTGCAGGTCGCCGGAAACGTCAACATCTGTAACGGTGACCATGCCGGCACCCACGCGGTCATCTTTAATATCGTTTAGCAACATCAGGCTAACTTCGCGTTTGATTTGGGAAGCCACGCGGGAAACTCGACGATCGGTAGCCATAATTTCAACCTTTTTAATGCAGTATGCGCTTTTGCTTTTTGTCAGTTACCTGATGTCAGTTGTGATCGGTTATGGGTTATTTGCCTGCCGGCAAAAGACACAGGAGGAATGACAAAAGGCAAAAACCTCTGAGTGCTAACCTCTAGTCTAGACTGGACTCAGCCCCAGCATGGCTCGCAGGGTCAAACTGATAAAGATTGCACCTGACACCAATAACGCTATTAGGGCAACTGCCGTGACAGGTCGCTTTATAAACGGTTTCAACCATTCAAACAAGAAGAAAAATATCCCCAGGATGATGGTGACAAAGTATCGGGGGTAACGAGTGACGTTTGTCCAAAAATCATCAAATGCGACCATATTTAAGAGCGGCTAACACGAGCGGCTAAGAGTCAGTGTTCTTTAACTGGTAACATTTGTTTGCAAGTTCGACAAGTTCAGCATATCGCCAAGATCCCCTATCGTTGAGCCGGCTTCCTAGTTCTTGAGGAATGGCGGCAAGTCCAAGGTAGGCACCACTCATCGCACCTGCCATTGCTGCCGTGGTATCAACATCCCCACCGACTGCGATAGCGGTGCAGATAGTTTGCCAGTAGTTTGCTGGCGTTTTGAGGAAAGAATACAAGCTCCACAATACGCTGCCAACAACAAACGGGGATATGCCCCGCCAATCAGATGTATAGTCGGTTGGTAAGCCGGCTGTGGAGACAAATTTTACGGCTTCTGCCGGCGGTTGTGGTATCCACAATATTAGTTCTTTTATACTCGCTGCGAAGGTCAGGTCTATTTCGCTGACCCACTGGCTTAATTGAGATAAAAATGGCTTCGGTTCCATACTAGATCCCTGAAGCCCAAGCGCAACCGCACCAGCGACTGCCACTGCGCCGGCAGAGCAACGCACGTCTTGATGGGTGATACGTCCTTGGTCATGTGCCGCTTGAATCATCTGTTGGGGATCATCACAAAAGATTAACCCAATGGGTGCCGCTCTCATGGCGCTGCCATTGCCGGCATCAGGTGCTGGAGTGCCGGCATCTTGCCAAGGGACACCTTGTGCCAGCCGCAGTGCCGCTTTTTCCGTTGCTCTACCGCGTCCAACAATTCGATTTTCTGTGAAAATTGCAGCGATGCGGCAGGCATAATCGTCGGGATCGAATCTGCCGCAGGTAACATAGCTTTGCAGGAGTTCCCTTGCCAGTTGCGAGTCGTCGGTATACTGACCGAAGGGATAGGGGAAGCGATCTCTCTCCCCTGGTTGCTTGATGCTCAGTTCATATTTAACATAATTCTGACAAGCTTCGGGGGCATAGCCTTCGACTCGGCAGCCGGTCGCGTCTCCAAGACACTGGCCGATCAGGCAACCGGAAAATTGTTCTGGACGCGGTAAGCTCATGCTCTTTTTGTTAACTGTAAATGTCTTAGCTGCTGCCTGTTTCTATTTTTATCGCTTATGTTAATGCAAGATTTAAAAACAGTCTCTCCCCGTCCGTTTTTAAAATGGGCTGGGGGTAAAGGTAAGCTGATTCAGCAGTATATTCCTTATTTTCCAACCGAATTTAAAACTTATTATGAACCCTTTTTGGGCGGTGGGGCTGTTTTTTTTCACCTGTTGTCGGCCCACTCTATTTTAACAGATATTAATCCAGAATTAATTAATGCCTATCGCTGTGTAAGAGATCTGGTCGAGGCAGTTATCTTACTTTTAGAAAACCATCACTTAAAACATCACAAAGAATATTATTATCAGGTGCGTTCGCGTGCCGGCACTTCAGAAGTAGAAAGGGCGGCTCGTTTCATTTATCTCAATAAAACTTGTTTTAACGGTCTTTATCGAGAAAATTCTAAGGGCGCGCTTAATGTTCCGATTGGAAACTACAAAAATCCAACCATTTGTAATGCCGAGTTGCTGCGCTCGGTTTCAGTCGCACTGAAAACTGCTCAAATCGAAGTCAGACCTTTCGATGCTGTTCTGAATTTTGCCAAAACAGGCAAAGACTTTGTTTATTTTGATCCGCCCTATTATCCTTTAAGCCCAACCAGTAATTTTACCGCCTACAGTCGCCATGCTTTTACTGAAGCAGACCAAATTAAATTGAAAGATATTATTACAAAATTGGTAAGTTTGGGCGTAAGTGTGATGCTGTCTAATTCAGATTGTTTGTTTATTCGAGAACTGTATAAAGATTTCAAGATTCACACGATATCAGCGGCAAGGGCGATTAACTCAAAAGGGAATAAGCGCGGAAAGATTGCTGAGGTTCTTGTGACTTCTTATTAAAATAAGCATTTGACTGGCGAAAACCTGGGGAAAGCGAGCGCAACATTGAGCGTTTATCGAGCAACTTGGTACAAGCGTTATTTTTTCTTCAATCAGTCACAATTAGGCTAGCAAAAATTTTCAATAGAAACTTCTAAATTAATAAGTTTGGTAGTTAAGTCTGCTTATCCCCATCTGTACGATACCGCACAGATAAAGCAGCTAAATTATATAGACGAAATGCAAACTTAATCTGTTACGATTGAATTGAATAAAAGGAAGTTTAGTCTTTTTTCTGCAAAATCGTTTCTGACATAAGCAGCGGTTTCTGTATTGCGTTGCTGATGTCATCACTTTTTTTATAATCATTTGGTCAAGAGAGCTATGCCTGTATCTAAAGATTCCGGAAGAGCGGGAAATCAACTGCTTGCAGCGCTGCCGGCTGAAGAGTACCAACGCCTGGTTCCTTACTTGGAAAAAGTTGAACTCAACAACCACCAAGTGCTGTATAACCCTAACGAACTCATCGAATTTGTGTATTTTCCCACTCAAGGAGTGGTTTCTTTGCTTTACGCGATGGAAGATGGCTCAACTGTCGAAGTTGGAATAGTTGGAGCGGAAGGAATGGTCGGTATTCCCGTAATTTTGGGAGGCATGAAAACGACGAACCTAGCTCTTGTGCAAGTTGCCGGCTATGGGATGCGGCTTAAGGCAAGCCTGCTGAAAAGTGAATTTGAACGGGGAGGTGTGCTGCAAACTTTGCTGCTGCGATACTCACAAGCGCTGTTGAGTTTTGTGTCACAGACTGCTGCTTGCAACCGGCTTCATACCCTAGAGGAACGACTCTCCCGGTGGCTGCTGCTAGTCCAGCACCGGCTACAATCGGACGAGTTGCCGCTCACGCAAGAATATATCTCGCAAATGCTAGGGACACGTCGCTCCGGTGTGACGGTGGCAGCCGGCACCCTTCAACAGGCGGGAATTATCTCCTACAAACGCGGTAAGATTAATATCCTTAACCAAGAGAACTTGGAAGCAACGGCTTGCGAATGTTATCAAGTGATCCAGAGCGAGTTTGCGCGGCTATTGAATCTTGAGCAAGGTTAAATTCTTAAGAAATTTCGGTTAAATTCCCGCTTATGTGCGAGAGCGTACTGACAACGTCAGGCAGGGGACTTTATTGTTTAAGGATGTAGAAATAGGCGTTAACGGCTCTTGTAGTAGCAACGGTCGTTTGTTCCTTTCCTAAAACAAGCTCTTGCGTACACGGGAGATCCATCCATGCTTAATGATTATCTATTGCTGGACGGTCTGCGGTTGCTCGTTGTGGATGACGACCCTGATACGATATCTTTACTCACGTTTCTCTTTGAAGCAGACGGAGCAGAACTGATCGCGGCAAATTCAGCCAGTGAAGCCCTACAAGCACTGAAATTTTTTAAGGCAGATATCTTAATCAGCGATATTAAGCTGCCTGAAGAAGACGGCTACGCTCTGATCGCCAAAATTAGGACTCTTGATGCTGAGCGAGGTGGAAACATTCCAGCTATTGCGATGAGTGGATATGTCAGGGATGAGGATAGCAGAGAGGCACTCTCAGCCGGTTATGATGCCCACATAGCTAAGCCGGTCAATCTAGATGAGTTAGTCGAAGTTGTGACGACCCTTGCTGCCCGAACTGGGGTATTACGCGGAATGGATGGCAGTGCTGAATTCCCCTTAGCTGTTTAATAAAATAATTCCTTGATCGAAAATTTGGTTTTCCCTATTGGGATCGCTGAGCAAAATGTGATAAGTTAGCCGGTGCGAATTTGAGTTAAATTCGCACCGGCTAATCTTAAATTTGTGCCCAAATCCATTCTATCCATCCTCGAACAGTAGAGGCACGTCTTCCTTGAGTGCCTGGGTTGATACCTAAATTGCTTCGCGACATGATTTCACAAATTTGCTCTTTTGATGGAATTCCACCGTTCTTTATACTTAATTCAAAGCATCGATAAAAAATTTCATGTTCTAAAATTTTTTTCATAAAATCAAGATATTTTAATTTATGTCTTTTTCTTAAAATAGATTTTGCTTCATTCGTTAACTTAAAACATATTTTTTTAGTTACAGGATCTTTATACTTTTTTATCAATCCTAAATATCTACTTGCATGAGTGTAATAATCCGTCTGTCTCCTATCAAATTGATAGTTTTCTGTAATCTCATCTTTAGTTAAATCTTTGTCAACTAATAATGATAATAAGTCAACAACTTTTTCAAATATATCTGCTTGCGGAATTGAAATATTTTTTGGTTCTGCTACTAATTGAATATTCTCAAAAAGGATAGAAACATCTTCTCGTTGTATTTCTTCATGGGCTATCGTATAATTCTTTTGGCTAACTAGAATCAAAGAATTATAATCTTGAGGATTTTTAAATTCATAAATAAAGAAAGTATAAGTGTCATTAGAATAGGTCATCAGTATGGGGATGACTGGTTTGCTGATTTTTTGTGACCATAGCCTATAGGGATAGTAAAGTTGTCGAATTAAAAAATCATCAATCATAGACTTTTTAGCTTCTATTAATAAAAAATAGTTTTTGCTCTCAAACCCCCCATCTATTTCACACTGAGAATTTTTTACCTCAATTGTATAAGGTTGATTAGCATTATTTAAATTTCCAATACTAAATTCAAAAGAATCTGTAGACATTCTTCCTGAAACAGTGTAATGAGTGCTTTCGCCATCCTCTATCAAATTATCAATAATTCCTATATTAAATGCACAATGCAAGGCAGAACTTTCTGAGTATAAATTTGTATAATCAATGCTTTCTATATTCTCTGGCAAATTAACAGGTATTACTTCAGTTTCCTTATTGTATTCCACAGAACAGTAGGAATCAAAATGACCAATAACATATTCGTTACGAGATATTGGTAGAATTGAAAGTTTGTGTTCTCTAAAGATTTCTGGCAAGTTAACATGATGATCAAACTTAGCCATCAATCTGCTTTCTCTTTCTTCATTGATTTGGGCTGCGCGGATTTTAAATAAACCATTTTTACTGACTTCCTCTAAAATATTGTATTGCTCAAACAGTTTTTTCCAAGATTCATCATTCTTAGTCATTTTTAGCTTCATTAGGGGTTATAGTTAAGAACTAAAATTTCCTCAACAACTCCTCTTTTTAAAGCATTAGAATTAATATTTCTTGTAGCCCTTACTATTTTAAAATTATCTTGATAATCTTTGTACAATTCTTTGATAAAATCCGTACAAGAGTTACTTAGCATAACCTGGCAACCTCGGTTAGTTAATTCGTCGAAAACTCTCTTTAATCGCTTCTGTTCTTCTCTATTAAAACCATTAACATCATAGCCAGTAAAAGAAGCTGTATCTGATACCGGATCGTAGGGTGGATCTAAATATACAAAATCTCCCTTCTTAGCAGTTTTAACGGCTTCTTCAAAATCCGTGTTCAAAAGTTTTACTTGATTTGTGTTTAAGTAATTACTGACAGCTTTTAAAACTGCATCATCTAAAATATTGGGATTTTTGTATTTACCAAATGGAACATTAAATTGGCCTTGAGAATTAACTCTAAATAATCCATTGTAACAAGTTTTATTCAAGAATATAATTCGAGCAGCCTTTTCTACTGGTGATAGACTTTGATATTTTTTAGTTGACCGATCTAAATCTCTAACATCATAATAGTAATGCTCACTATTATTATTCTTATAAACTGTTAATTGTTCAATCAGCTCATCTAATAAATCTTTCACAACTTGATAGCAGTTAATTAGTTCCCAGTTGCTATCATTAATAACAGCTTTTTTGGGTTGAAGTTCAAAAAATAATGCTCCACCCCCTATAAAAGGTTCATAGTATGTATGTTTGCTTAAACTTTTTTTAGGAACATATTTTAAAATTTCTGGTAATAGTTGTCTTTTACCTCCAGCCCACTTCAAGAAAGGTTTTACTACCTTATTGCCGCTCACAAACAACCTCTATAGACACCTATGGAACGAGACAAAAATGACTAATGATTTTTAAGTCATCAGCTATTATAAAGTAGATTGATTTTTAAGTCAACTACCTCAAAACTTATTTTTATAGATTCAAGAAATCATCCACGTTCATAGAATTCGCATAGAGCAATTCTAAATAAAACGTTATAACATTTGCGGGCATCTTGCCTTTAGCCCAGTTTTTTTATATTTTTTGCTTGTTTACAACTTATTTATGATTACTATAAAATGAGAAATTATGCGAGATCAAAAGAACAATCAATAAATATTTATTTATTATTTAAATTTTTATTGATTGATTTATAAAAGTGAAGAGTTTAAAAGCTAAATTTAATAAGATGCCCAAGTTTAAATCGGTTTCAAGAAAATTACCCCTTGGTCGAAAATTTGATTATTTTTATCTATCCCACTGAGCAAAATGTGAGTGGGATAGATATCAATTGCAGCAAAACTTAGCTTACTAACAGAATGGGCCGTTACTTCAGAATGACCAACCGGCCTGGTTCCTGCGCCGGCACCGCAAGTTAAATAAGTTGTGCCTTTAATAGTCCGTGTGCGTTCATAATTGTGATCATGGCCGTTGATGTAAAGACGGACGTTATATTTTTCAAACAAAGGCGTTAAGATTTGCTTTAATTGCTTGCTAGCTCCATGTAGGCCGGCAGAATAAACGGGATGATGACCGAAGACAATTTTCCAAGGGGCATCGCTGCTGCTCAGTTCTTTTTCTAACCAGGGAAGTTGGGTTTTCCAATCTGCATTGTAATTGGTGTCTAATGCAAAAAATTGGATGGAATCGCGGCGAAATGTATAGTAGCGCCCTGACATATTGAAACCGGCATATTTCACTTGGGGGTTGCCATTATCGGTGGCAATATCGTGGTTGCCAAGACAGGCTTGAAATTTCACTCCTGCATCCAGCAATGGCTGATAGGGTTTCTCGAAAACAGCCTCAATTTTTTCAATTTCACCACTATTGTAAATATTGTCGCCGGCAAGAATCGCTAAATCAAACGGGTGTTGCTGATGGTAGCGAGTCATCGCCTCAGCAACCGCATATTGTCCGCGTGTGCCGGTGCCGGTGTCTGCCAGGGAAACAAAGCGAAAAATTGGCCGGCTGAGGCGTAGAGAGGCGATTGTCGCCGCTTCTTCTGCATTGGCAGCAATGGCATAGCCAGCCGCACTTTGGGCAGTGTGTCCCCCAAGGGTTTTGCCCAGCGCAGTTAACCCAAAGCCGGTGAGACTGGTTAAAATTAAAAACTGACGGCGTGTAATGCTCATAGTTGGCTAGACTTCACAGGAAGACAAACGGCTAAGATATTCGATTTTACTTTCTGTGGGCTTACCGTGCCGGGAAAGTGAGCCGGTGATAGCGCCTGAAATCCACTTGAATCCCTATCAGGGATTGAACGCTTGATTTTTGAACGATTTACCCGGTGATAGAAACCGGCATAAAAGAGTTTTCTGGGGATGCCGGTATCACTCTGCTACTTCAGTTGCCCGGTGCGCCCATGTGATTTTTGTCCTAGAATGCCCATAAAATGAGGGGTGAAAACAGGGAAAGCGATTCCTTGAATCCCTCAACGGGATTGAAAAAAGGGAGATCACATGACCGAAAATCAGCCAAACCCCCCAGAGTCAGCACAACCTCAACCTCAAACGCCTGCGCCCCAAGCTTCAGGCGCACCGGCAGCAACAGGGTTGCCACCCCAGAAGCCATCGTTAGTCAAAACGCTCAGCATTAAAACGCTGCGGGGCACAATCGGGGTGTTAGAAAAGGCGGTGGCAAAACTGGAGGCACCCCCCCCAGCGCAGCCTCAGCCTTCTGTGTTCGATAAACTGCGCCCCGTACTCCTCAGCCTTTGGAATGGCTGGGTGGTTGTGCTGGATACGATTCGCTCTTTTTTACCGGCATCCCTGAGTCAAAAATTGCCCAACTGGGGTTTAACCAGCACGATAGCGGGACTTCTGGCGCTGGTCATTTGGACGGGATCTGCCCTATTCTCCGAAAAACCCCCAGAAGTTGCCAAACTTCCCACCGGAGGCGTCCCCACACCCCCAGAATTGAGCGCACCCTCAGCGCCGGTGCCGGTGGAACCTGCCCCAGAACCCGTACCAGAATTAACGCCGGAACAGCGCTTAATCGCCTCGATTCAGGAGCAAGTTACGGACGTTACCACTCAATATGCAGACGGGTTAATTCAGTCTGTAGAAGCGAATTTTCAGGGCAGTCTTTTGGTGGTAAAAGTTAGTGATGATTGGTACACCCTGAAGAATGGACGTCAAGATAAGTTGGCGAAGGAAATGTTACAGCGGGCTAAGGATTTAGATTTTAGCCGGTTGAAAATTTTGGACTCTCAAAGTGTTGTGGTTGCCCGGAGTCCGGTTATCGGGACTGATATGGTGCTTTTGAAGCGACGGGTTACGAGTCCTGAAGCTTTGACAAGTTGATTTTTTAACCGCAGATGGATGCAGATAAACGCAGATGATTGCGCGGGTGCCGGCAGATATCAGCAGATCAGGTTAGTTTAGGTTAAATAAGGCTGATTTATACGCTTTAACCTGGAGATCAATGCCGGTGATTGCTGTGCCAACCACGACAGCATAAGCACCTAAATCAAGGGCTTGTTTCGCCATTTCTGGCGATGCAATTCCGCCTTCACAAATTGCCGGGATTCTCACCTTTTCTACAATTTCAGCAAGCAAGTTAAATGCTGGGGGCGTTTGGTTTTGAGTGATGCCGGTGTAACCATAAAGTGTCGTTCCTACAATGCCTGCGCCGGCATCTGCTGCGGCGATGGCTGCTTCAATTGCATCCACATCTGCCATCACCGGCACGTTTAACTCTTTGTTAATCCGGTAAATTAATTCACCCACCACTTCTGGGCGATTTCTTAGGGTGGCGTCAATGGCAATAATATCTGCGCCGGCATCTGCAATTGCTGCTGCGTGTTCAAATAGGGGCGTAATATAAACGTCATATCCCGGCACTTGTTGCTTCCACAATCCGATGATTGGAATGCCGGCACCTAAACGTTCTCGCACTGCTTTAACGTGTGCAGGAGTATCAATTCGGATGCCGGCAGCGCCTTGATTGATCGCGGCTTGCGCCATTGCTGCAATGACTTGAGGATCGTGTAAGGGCGAGTCTGCCGGTGCTTGGCAGGACACAATTAGTCCTCGATTGAGTAATTCTATGGGCTTTACAAAATTAGCAGACATGGCAACAATTAGCGGCAAATATTTTTATATCTTACCGTATTTTCTGTTTTTTTATAAACCACAGATACACACAGATGGTTTTGAAAGATTTTTAGTTTGGCAGTTGATTAAGTTTTCTAGAAAGTGATTGTTAGGAAATTCAAGATTTCTCTAAATTCCTCTTAAAAAGCTTCGTCGGGTGCGTGAGTCACGCACCCGAATGATCTTACGGCTGAGGTGCGACTCCTTTTTCTTCGAGGCAGCGCTTAAACTCGACTTCTGCTACCGTTGTTTGATCACTGTTTCCTTTTAGTGCGCCGGCAAGCCGGTCATTTCCCATTTTATCCAGGGGTTTATCTGGCTTAGCAACTGTATTTTTATTACTTTTATTCAGGGACTGTTTGCATTCTTCAACCGCATCAATTCGTTGACCCCTTGCTTGAGAAACCGCAGAGTCTCCCTGAGTCAAATCTTCCTTGGGTTGCAAGGCGGTGTGTGCCCCATCTGCATAGTAAATATTGCTGTCAAAATTAAGATTCGGCATTGCCCAAGCTGAGAAAGCCGGCAAGCTGAATAACCAGAATAACCCAGCTAACACTGTAGTCACAATTGTGCGACTAAATATTTGAAAACCTCGATTAGAGTTAATCATTTTCTCATTCCTTTGTTCAAAAGTTTTTGTATTCTCTGATATGTTATTCAAGCTTTAGCTAAAATCAATGTGCCTTGAGAAAGATTTTTTTTATAAACATGAGAATAATAAATTGCAAACAAAAATTACCTCCAAAAAAACAGAGCCGGCAATGCCGGCTCTGTACTCTTAGCAATCAAATAACTTAAACGCTAATCGGCACCTTGCCATCAGCAGATTCAGGAGAACGAACTTGATTCAACAAATCTTGCAGAATCTCGCCTTCAATTACCTCGGTTTCTAAGATTTGAGAGGCAATTGTCTCCAGTAAATCCCGATTGTTTTTCAAGATATTGACAGCGTGCTCGTGGGCACTTTCCACAATTTCCTTGACTTCGTGATCAATGGCTTTTGCGGTTTCATCGCTCACCATACGGCGGGGGTTCATTGCACCCTCTCCTAGGAAGCTCGTTTGCTGCCCCTTATCATAAGCCAGAGGGCCAAGAACCTTGCTCATCCCGTAAGCGGTTACCATCCGTTCTGCTAAGTCAGTGGCGCGTTGCAAGTCATTAGAGGCACCTGTGGTGATGCTGCCAAAGACAACTTCTTCTGCGGAACGTCCACCTAAAAGTGTGGCAATTTGACCGCGCAATTCTGCTTCATCCATTAAGAAGCGATCTTCCGTTGGCAGTTGCAGGGTATAGCCTAAAGCTGCCATTCCACGCGGCACAATGGAGATTTTCGCAACTTTATTGCCACCTGGCATTAAGGCACCGACTAAGGCGTGACCCACTTCATGATAGGCAACAATCTTTTTCTCTTTTTCGTTGAGGACGCGGCTTTTCTTCTCTAAACCGGCAACAACGCGTTCAACGGCTTCAGCAAAATCTGCTTGTGATACGGTTTCGCGGCGATTACGTGCAGCAAGCAAAGCGGCTTCATTCACCAAATTTGCCAAGTCTGCGCCGGCAAACCCAGGTGTGCGAGTGGCAATGGCCTTGAGATCGATATCTGGCCCTAATTTCACCTTCTGGCCATAGATATTTAAGATGGCCAAGCGACCCGATAAATCTGGACGATCTACCAATACTTGCCGGTCAAACCGGCCTGGACGTAACAACGCAGGGTCAAGGGTTTCCGGACGGTTCGTTGCAGCCAAAACGATGACCGTTGCATCGCCGGCAGAGAAACCATCCATTTCTGTGAGCAACTGGTTTAACGTTTGTTCTCGCTCATCGTTGCCGCCGTACATACCAGAACTGCTACGGGATTTACCAATCGCATCAAGTTCATCGATAAAGACAATGCAGGGTGCTTTCTTTTTCGCCTGCTCAAATAAATCACGCACACGCGCCGCGCCGGCACCGACAAACAGTTCGACAAATTCAGATCCAGAGATGCTGAAGAAAGGCACGCCGGCTTCCCCTGCCACCGCTTTCGCTAGCAAAGTTTTACCCGTCCCTGGAGGGCCAACCAACAGCACACCCTTGGGAATTCGTGCCCCAATTTGGGTAAAGCGTTGGGGAGTTTTTAGGAATTCAACAATTTCAACTAACTCTGTTTTGGCTTCTTCTACGCCGGCCACATCAGCAAAGGTAATTTTTGCAGATTCACCTTCGACATAAACTTTCGCCTTGCTTTTATTAATTGAAAGTGCGCCTTGCGGGCCACCATTGCGACCGATGAAAAACTGCCAAATCGCAACAAAAATCAGTGGCGGAACCACCCAACCTAAAATATTGCTAAACCAGCCATTTTTGGGCGGCGGCGTGGCGGCAAATTCAACGCCTTTTTCTTCAAGCCGTTTGGGCAATTCTAAATCCAGTACCGGAGTTGTCGCTAACACCGCCGGCGGTTGGTCGCCTTCCGCTTTCAGCTGGTAGCGGATTTGATTTTGACCGACAGAAACTCGCGCAACTTCTCCGTCTTCTACCTGATCGATAAATAAGCTGTAGGGCACCTGTGGAATTTTGGGGCCAAAGAATTGCGGCACAAATATGTTTGCCAGCAAAAACAACCCCGATACCAGTAATAAAATATTGCCGATCTGTCGAGACCGAGGGGGTTGTGGCTTGTCTTTAATACTCATGGATGTCAGTGTTCCTTTGATTGAAGATTGAGAAATCGTTGGGGTGGGGTGGTTGCCAAAATTTTAAGGGATAGGCAACTTATTTTTAGCTAACTGGCCCATAAAAATGAGCGGCTTTACCCGCTCTTATCGCAGTTAGCAGAACAACCTCTCAAAGCTGAATTAAAAATTAAAAAAATGTAACTTACCATTTCTATTGTTTAATTTTTAATTCTTAATTTTAATCCCTCTCCAGTAAGAGATTAAGCAATTTCTAACCAGTCAAAGATTCGCTCTAATTGTTCTATCGTTACCAGTCCATACTGCCAAAGTACGATGGGCAGAACGTTTGAGCTTTGTTCGCACTCTCGTACAGCCAGCTTGATTGCATTGGCCGGCAGGGTCAATTCTTCTTGCAAGAAGCGGATCAATCGATTTAGCCGTGCAGACACCATCTCCATATTGCCCTTCACCTTAAAGCTAATGTAACAAAAATTTATTAACTTCTACAACATTCTCTCATAATTCAGCAGCAAGTAGACGGGATTAAGCCTGAGAAGCCGTCAGAGTAGCAATTTTTTGCAATAAATGAGCCGGCTGTATGGGTTTGACCAAATAATCATCCGCACCGGCAGCGAGGCAGTATTCTTGGTTATCGGTTCTCGCCTTCTCCTTCAACACCAAAACCTTAATCTGTTGCATCGCCGGTGATTGGCGCAAATGATAGATAATTTCATAGCCGTCCATACCGGGCAATTCCATATCAATAATCACCGCAGTGGGCTGCAAGACCTCTATTTGCTCGATAGCGGTGGAACCTTCAATCATCCACACCACCTGATATCCCGCCGCTGTCAGGGTGTCGCAGATGCTTGTCGCCGTGTCATCATCGTCTTCAACCAAAACGATGCGCCCCTGTAGATTTTCAGAATTGACAGACAACCCATCTTGATTAACCGTTGAGCTAGGCACCCTCAAAGGCTGAGCCGGCAACCAGACTGTAAAGGTCGAGCCAACATTAAGGGTAGATTCTACTTCAACCCAGCCGCCATGAAGTTCGACCAACTGTTTAGTAAGCGCCAAACCCAAGCCGGTGCCACCATATTTACGCTGGTAAGAGGTATCTAACTGCTGAAATTTCTGAAAAAGTAGAGGGCGCTGATTCTCAGAAATCCCAATGCCGGTGTCCTCAACCTGAAACAAGGCGGCATTGCTGTCAAGCCAAATTCGCAGCGTCACTCCTCCCCCTTCAGGCGTAAACTTAACCGCATTGCTCAAAAGATTGTTGAGAATTTGTTTTAAGCGCCGCTCATCTGCAATAAACAGATCCTGACTCGGCTCGAGTCTTAACTCACTTTTGAGTTCAACTCCATTTTTGGCAGCTTGTTCTTTTAGGGCTTCCAAACTTTGCTCAGCGAGTTGAGAAAGGGACAACTCACTGATATTCAAAACCGTCTTGCCGGCCTCTACTTGAGACAAGTCGAGAATATCATTAATCAGATGCAGCAAATGCTCTCCGCTGTCGTGAATCGTTTGCAAATAGCTCCGCTGCTTCTGATTTAACTGCCCAAAAGACCAGCGCAACAGCGTCCCCGACATCCCAATCACACAAGTTAGAGGCGTCCGCAACTCATGGCTCATCGTTGCCAAAAATTCACTTTTGGCGCGGCTGGCTGCTTGAGCAGCAATTAGCGCATCATACAGGGCTTGAGTACGCTCGCTTACCCGATCTTCTAAGGTTTGTTTTTGCTGTTGCAACTCAGCATAAAGTTGAGCTTGGTAAATCGCAATCGCTAAATGTTCGGCAATTTGTTTAAGAAAATCTTGTTCATTTTCTTGCCACCGGCGCGGTTCAAAGCACTGCTGGGCGATGAGTAAGCCCCACAATTCGCCGCCAACGACAATGGCTGTCACCAACTTCGCTTTTACCTGCGCTTCTCGTAGGAAATTTAATAAGCACGGAGAAAATACATAAGTTGTTTCAATATCTTCGATTGCCTGAGTGAAGCCCTTACGATATTTATCTCGCAAATGGCGTACCCCCACAAAACACTGCTCTTTCTCACGCCAGTGCAGTACAGAAGAGATACTATCGGATGCTCTCGCTTCGTAGGTAATCGAACCGCTGCCGTCTGGGATGTTCTGTTCTATCCGGTGCGAGTCTTTGCTTTGGCTTTTGAGGGGGTGAGCTTCGCCTTCTGTGCTTCTCTGCTTTTGCGGGACACTGTTATAACTATCAAATTGATAGATCACCAACCGATCAACTTGCAAAAAACTTCGTACCTTCTCAACAGCCGTTTCTAAAATGACAGGTAACTCCAAGCTTTGGCGGATTTGAGCCGTGACTTGATTTAAAACCCGTTCCTGTTCAATTTGCTGGCTTAGCGCCTCTTCTACCGGCTGACAGACGGAATAAGCGTATTCCATCTGTGGGGCAGGAAAGCTGCTGGTGTCTGGGGCGAGAATGTTCAGTAATTGCAGCGTAAACTCACTTTGAATTTTCCCATCATTGGGGCTGAGGATGCCCTCAGCTTGTTCGATTAGGCTGAGCACCTGGGGTTGGTTTTGCAGAACCTTCCGCAGATGAGATAAAAAAGCGGCGATAGTTGATTCCTCAAAGCTCACCTCGATTTGATAAAGCGTCATTTGAGGATTTTCCCAGCCTAGCGCCGAGGTAGCGGCGCTGGGAATTCCCGTCAGCAACGCGCTAAACCTTTGGGACACCACGACTGCAAACCGCCTCGTCCGCTGGCTTTGAAGAATTTCTACAGAGGCGAGAATATCTTCTGCAATCGTGACAGATGTTTCCCCTTGATTTTGAGCAACGTGTTGTAATAGGGTAAAACGCAGTTGCTCAAAGGTTGCTAACGGCAAGGTTCGACGGATGAATTGAGAATTAGGCATTGTAGCGGTTAGTTTGCAGAAAGCGTGACAGTTGATCTAAAGCCTTTCACCTGAGACTCAATCAGCATCTCGTAATCGACACTCGGAGTTTCCAGTGGTGGGTGCCCCATGATGATTAGCAGCAACATAGCCTAGAACTGGCCACGCCTTTTGGGTATCCTTGCCTAGGTTTCTTAGCGTCTAGTCAATCGCTTACTTTGTTATAGTAGTCTGCGATCTCATTTTTTCTAAGTAGGCTGAATTAAAATTATTATTTTGTTTCTTCAACTAAACCGGAAGCGGGCAGATATTGTTGATTACGATTGCGGCTGTGCAGCACGTTGGAAGAAAAAGCAGTATCCCAATTTTGCCGCAGGGGCGAGGTATTTCGGGTGATCAATCTTTGAAGTTGAGCCATTAGCGAGCGGCCTGAATCCGTTGCCCCTCATTTCTCTCCACCACCGACTCAAGCATCTTTTGCCTTTTTCTTCGTGTTGCCACAGGAGCTTAGCATCATGCACCGTCTCGCCACATCTCCCGGAGGATGGAATTCTCAATCCGAAGGGATTTCCTTTATTTCTCAAACACCGGCACCGATTGTTTTTCTCACTGCGGCTGATACGGATATTCAAACGCTTGCGGTTGCTGTTTCTAAACTTCCTAAGGGTTTCCCTGCCTTACGTGTGGCGAATCTCCTACAACTGCAACAACAAATAAGTATAGATGTTTATGCTGAAGAAATTTTAGAATCGGCACAAATTATTATCGTTCGATTGCTGGGGGGACGTGCCTACTGGTCTTATGGAATGGAAGTATTAATAGACACAATTGCACGCAACAAAAGTCATTTAATTGTACTTCCTGGCGACGACCGGCCCGATCCAGATTTAATCAGTCACTCCACAATTTCTCTGAAGGCGGTTAATCAGTTGTGGCGCTACTTCTGTGAAGGTGGCGTTGATAATTTCGTGAATGCCCTTCAGTTTGTCGCAGATGTTTGTCTGGGAAGTGCTTACAATCCACCGACACCCGTGGAAGTGCCTCGGGTTGGGCTTTATGCGTGGCAGCAGGAGATAGGAAGAGACGTTGGATCTGCACTCTCCTCTTCAGGAATGAAGAAGGCGGGGCTGCTTTTTTACCGCGCTCATTATTTGGCGGGAAATACTGCGCCGGTAGATGCGCTTTGTCAAGCTTTAATTGAGCGAGGATTAAAGCCGGTGCCGGTGTTTGTTTCTTCCCCGCGTGATCCGGATGTGCAAGCCGAGGTTTTAGAGTATTTCCAACCAAAAGACGCTGAGGAAATTCAAGTTTTACTTAACACGACAAGTTTTGCAATTAGTCAAATTCCAGACTTTGGTAAATCTGCCGGCACACTCACCCCCTCTCCCTCTCCCCTTCTCTCCCTAAACGTGCCGGTGTTGCAGGTAATTTTCAGTAGTGGCGGGGTGGAAGCGTGGGAAGCAGGATTTCAAGGACTTTCGCCGCGAGATATGGCGATGAATGTGGCGCTGCCGGAGGTGGATGGGCGAATTATTAGCCGGGTGGTTTCCTTTAAAGCCTTGCAACACCGGCATCCCCAACTAGAAACCGACGTAGTGGTTTATCAGCCGGTGAGCGATCGCATTAAATTTGTTGCAGATTTAGCCGCCGGCTGGGTGCAGTTGCGGCAAACGATGCCGGCGCAGCGGCGCATTGCACTAATTTTGGCAAACTACCCGACGCGAGATGGACGGATTGCTAATGGCGTTGGGTTGGATACGCCGGCAAGCTGTATAGAAATTCTCAAAGCGTTGCAACAGGCTGGGTATCAAGTAGAAAATATACCAGCAACTGGGGATGAGTTAATTCAACGCCTAACTGCTGGGATAACAAATGACTCAGAAGCGCGGGAATTACGCTCAATCAACCAACAATTATCGATAGAAGAATATCAAGAATATTTTGCCACTTTACCAGAGCCGGTGCAGCAGGAAATCACCAGCCGTTGGGGAAGTATTGAAGAAAAAATTATCCGCTCCTTTCCCATTGCCGGTATCCAATTTGGAAATATCTTCGTAGGAATTCAACCGGCACGCGGTTATGATCTCGATCCCAGTTTAAATTATCATGCCCCAGATTTAGATCCCACCCACGATTATCTAGCCTTTTATTATTGGCTGCGAAAACATTTTAATGCCCAGGCAGTCGTTCATGTGGGAAAACATGGAAATTTAGAATGGTTGCCCGGTAAAAGCATTGCACTGTCTGAACGTTGTTACCCAGAAATCGCTCTTGGTGCACTCCCACACTTATACCCCTTTATTGTCAACGACCCTGGAGAAGGTTCGCAAGCAAAAAGACGAGCGCAAGCAGTCATTATCGATCATTTAACACCACCCATGACGCGTGCCGAGCTTTACGGGCCTTTGCAAAAGCTAGAAAATTTAATCGATGAATATTACGAGGCCGAAAGTTTAGATCCCTCCCGATTGCCTATTTTGCAAGAACGCATTAGTCAGCTAATTGTCCGAGAAAATCTGCAGAACGATTTAGGACTAGAAAAAGATGATGTCGAAAATTTAAACACTCAAATTCAAACTCGAATCGATGGTTATTTGTGCGAAATTAAAGAAGCACAAATTCGAGATGGACTGCATATTTTTGGGCAGCCTCCCCAAGGCCGGCAATTACGAGATTTAATCGTCGCAATTGCCCGTCATCCGGGTGCCGGTCGCTTGGGATTAACCCGTGCGTTAGCTCAAGATTTAGCCTGGAATTTTGACCCACTCACCGCAGATCCAACCCAAACGATTAATTCCAACCGGCCTTTAAACGAGATCCGGCCAGATGCCGGTTACACGAAATTACTCAATGCCGGTGATCTCGTAGAAAAACTAGAACATCAAGCAGCAAAATTAGTTGAACAAATTATTAGTCAGAAACCCCAAATAATTTTAGAATCTCCGAATGTTAGCATAAAAGATTTCCAATCCTGCACTCAAAAAGAACTCGATTGGATACGTGATTATTTGCTGCCGGCGCTCCAACAAACAACCCAAGAAATTACCCAATTATTAACAGGATTAAATGGGCACTATGTCCCTAGTGGCCCATCCGGCGCACCCACACGCGGGCGTCCCGAAGTCTTGCCTACAGGTCGCAATTTTTACTCTGTAGATATCCGCGCCATCCCCACAGAAACAGCCTGGGATGTGGGGCGCAAAGCCGCTGAAGCACTGATTGAACGCTACACGCAGGAAAATGGCGAATACCCCAAAACGCTGGGTTTGTCGGTGTGGGGAACTTCCACAATGCGAACCGGCGGCGATGATATTGCAGAGGCGTTGGCTTTGTTGGGTGTGCGTCCAGTTTGGGATGGCCCATCGCGGCGAGTCGTGGATTTTGAAATTCTGCCGGTGTCAATATTAGGCCGGCCTCGTGTGGATGTCACGTTGCGAATTTCTGGTTTTTTCCGCGATGCGTTTCCGAATTTAATTGATTTATTTGATTGTGCAATCAATGCGGTTGCAGCTTTAAATGAGCCGGCACAGGAAAATCCTTTAGCCGCGCAAGTAAAACAGGAAACTCAATTTTGGGAAAGTGCCGGTTTAACGTTGCAGCAAGCACAAAGCCGGTCACGCTATCGTATTTTTGGTTCTAAACCGGGTGCGTATGGTGCCGGTTTACAAGGTTTAATTGAAGCACAAAATTGGACAGATGACGCAGATTTAGCCCGCGCTTATATTAACTGGAGTAGTTACGCTTACACCGGCATCTCAGATTCATCCCAAGGGGAAAATCTACCATATTCAAAAAAAGGCGAAATCTCTGCACCAGAAGCATTTGAGCAGCGTTTGAAGGGAATGCAAATTGTGCTGCACAATCAAGATAACCGCGAACACGATTTACTGGATTCCGATGATTACTATCAATTCCAAGGCGGTTTGACTGCGGCTGTACGGGCTGCAAGTGGTAAAAATCCTGATACTTATTTTGGGGATAATTCCAGGCCGGAAGCTCCTAAAGTTCGCCGCTTACAGGAGGAAATCGCACGGGTGTATCGTTCGCGGGTTGTGAATCCTAAATGGATTGCCGGCGTGATGCGTCACGGGTATAAGGGAGCTTTTGAAATGGCGGCAACGGTGGATTATTTATTTGCTTATGATGCCACAGCGCGTTGCGTGGAAGATTTTATGTATGAAGGGGTGGCGAAGGCGTATTTATTGGAGCCGGCTGTACGGGAGTTTATTGAGCAGAAAAATCCTTGGGCATTGCGCGATATGGCGGAACGGTTGCTGGAGGCGAATCAGCGTTCTTTGTGGCAATCTGCAAGCCAAGAAATGCTAGAAGATTTGAGGGCACTGGTTCACCAAGCTGAAGGGGTGATTGAATCAAAAACCGGCTCTTAAAATAAGAAATAGCCACTCAATACTTCACTGCGCGATGCCAAGCTGTAGGAACTGGTTTAAGGGCAACCGACTATCAAGATATTCCTAAAAATCTGCCCGCCGGTAGTTTGGTTTTTACATCGCCTGCTCCCTTTTTGCCTCGCCTGTAAGTCTTGTTAATGCTTGATCATCAAGGTTACGATAAAAAAAATTCTCTCACATCTTTTGAAGGGTGAAAGTGTCTGCTTGAAGTAATGTCGGCTTAAGTTTATCTAAACGACTGAACAATCCAATACTTTACTTAAACCCGCTCTTATAAGTTGTTGAGTTGCTTCCTCCGCCGATAAAGGTTGACTGAATAAATCTCCTTGCATTTCTTCACAATCTAGAGAAGTTAATAAATCTTTTTGTTCTGAAGTTTCAACACCTTCTGCAACCACTCGAATATTTAATCCTTTTCCTAAAGCAATAATTGCTCTAATAATGGCTGCATCTTTTGATTTTGGAGCCAAGTTATCAAGAAAAGAACGGTCAATTTTGAGCGTATTAAATGGAAAATTTTTCAGATAACTCAGTGAAGAATATCCCGAACCAAAACCGTCTAGAGAAAGGCGAACTCCCATACTGTGAAACTCGCGTAATCTCCCACTGGTTAAGTCGGCATTTTGCATCACGGTAGTTTCAGTAATTTCCAACTCCAAGCAACTTGCCGGTAATCCGGTTTCTTGCAAAATACGTGCCACTTTTTCGACTGAATTTGGCTGCTGAAATTGTCGGGCCGATAGATTTACCGCTACGCCTATCCGTGGCAAACCGGCATCCTGCCAAGCTTTATTTTGAGTGCAAGCAGTCCGCAATATCCATTCACCAATCGCTACAATTAGTCCATTTTCTTCAACAATCGGAATAAATGTTTCAGGCAAAATCAGCCCCAACTGGGGGTGCAGCCAACGCATGAGAACTTCCATCTGAGTGACTTCCCCAGTGGTTATATTGACTTGAGGCTGGTAGTAAAGCACCAATTCTTCCCGTTCCAAAGCCTGGTGCAGGCTATTTTCTAATGCTAATAATTCAGAAGCTTTAGAATTCATCGTAGACGTATAAAAATGATAGTTGTTACGACCGTCTTCTTTAGCCCGATATAACGCTGCATCTGCATTTTTAATCAGGGCTTCCGCATTTTCGCCTCCAAAGGGATAAAGCGCAATTCCTATACTGCTGCTGATATGAAGGTAATGAGTTTCTAAATCAAACCCAACTTTGAAGGTGTCTAAAATTCGTTGAGCAATCTTAGCCGCATCATTTTTACAAGTGATGTGGGACAAGAGCAAAGTAAATTCATCACCTCCCCATCGGGCAACAACATCGCCCTCTCGCAAACAACTTTTTAGCCGTTTAGCAACACCTTGCAACAATCGGTCACCAACAGCATGGCCGAGTGTATCATTAATTGTTTTAAACCGATCTAAATCTAGAAACATGACAGCTAGCGAACTTTGATTTTCGCTGGCATTAGCGAGTGATTCTGCAAGTCGCTCATTAAATAATGTTCGGTTTGGTAAACCCGTCAAAATGTCGTGTAAAGCCTGATATCGAATGGTTTCTTCTGCTTGCTTTCGCTCAGTAATATCTCGAAAACTGCACACTCTGCCAGTAATTTTTCCACCAATCCACTGAGGCTGAGAATAGCGCTCGAAAACTCTTCCGTCCTTTAATTCGTAAATCTCGTAGCATTGTGCGTCTGGTTGACCGAACAAATTCATGGTTTTGCAGAGAAACTCTGCCGGCTCTTTAAGTAAATCTAGTACAAAACTTACCACCTGATTCTGATCTTTTGACTCAATTACAGACTCAGGAATGCCCCACATATCTACAAATTTTTGATTGAAAACGACGATTTTTCCGCTGTCACCAACAAGGATTCCATCAGCCGTCGCTTCTAAGGTTCCGCGTAGGATTGAAAGCGATTGTTCAAGTTGTTCTTCTGTGCGCTTGCGTTCAGTAATATCTCGCTTGAGAATCACATAGTTGGCGATTATACCGGCTCCACTGTAGACGGGAGAGATCGTTGCCTCTTGAGGGTAAATCGTCCCATCTTTCCGCCTTCCGAGCAAACAACCATTCCAAACTTGCCCGCTAGAAATGGTCTTCCAAATACTTTGATTAAATGCTTCCTTATCCTCAGGAGTGTGCAGCAAGCTATCCGCAGTTTTCCCCAGCACTTCAGCACTGCTATATCCAGTAACTTTCTCAAAGGCTGAATTCACGTATTGCAGCCTTGCTTCAGCATCAGTAATTTCAATAATATCAGCCGCGTGCTTGACGGCAGTTACTAGCAGAGTGTTCGCTTCCTCGGCTTGCTTTCGGTCACTAATATCGCGAACAATAACGATAACTTGCTGTTCCAAAAATGGAAAAAATCTTGCTTCAAAAAACTTTTCTGTATTTTGAATTGGTAATGAATATTCAATCGTTACTAAAGTGTTTGTTTGAACAACTTTTCTAAGTGCCTGATAAGATAGCTGCGCCACATTACCTGGCATAACCTCTTGGAGTGTTTTACCAATGAATGCTTCAGGTGGTGCATACAATTGTGATGTTTTACCGGCATAATATTCTTGAATCATGCCGTCGGTTCGCAATCGGAAGTATAAATCTGGAGAAGTTTCAAAAATTGCTTTTAATTCTGCCGTAGCTAGTTTGGCTTGCTGCAAGGTTTCATGTAGTTTTATCCGCTGCTCACTCAGCTCTTGGGTTAAGTTTTTGGACTCTAATAAAGCATTTTTATGAGCTTGCAACAGCAGCAAAAACTCAGCCATAGGCGCGTGAATGGCAAAGTCATTAAAGGTTAATCCCAGCCGAGCAAGAGATTCTAGATCAGTGAGCCAAGGAAACCCTAAAAAGTAGAGAGCGTCTTGCTCCTCAACATAAACCATCGAGCCTTTAAACTGTATTCCATTTTGCTTAGATTCCAAAACAAATATGCATCCAGATTGCGCTCGGATCGCTTCAAATTCTAGAGCGATTACAGGAGAATTAATTTTAAAATGCTGTTCAATAGGGCTATCGGCTGCCAAACTAACATACAGCCGTTGTAGGACTTCTCCCACTTGCACAATTGAGCCATGCCGGTTAAAGACTAAGTGAAATGGAAACAGTTGTAAAAATAGCTGCGGCGGGAGTGTCACCCCAGAAAATGCTGCGCTTGTTGCTGGCTGAAAAGTGGATAAAAAACTTGTCACAATCGGCCCCCTCCTCTTACACTTCCTGTGCGTAATCTCAACAGACTTGCGACATCTCCCGCTAAGTTCCCTCGTCAGTTCCTTTTGCCTCGAAGTAAACCTCGCACTGGAAACACGAAAGTGCAAGTATGCTTAATTTTCTAGGATATCAGTGCCCACCATCAGAGTCACTAAAAGTGCTAGAAGCTCATACCCAGGTGCTTTGAGATCGTCGAGTTTTGGGGGAAACGCCGGCTTGTCGTCTTCTCTATCGAATGCAAAATGCTATAACCTTTTACTGATATGTAGAACACCCAATATTTACTGAAGGCTCATATAGTTTTACGGCTGATCCGGACAACCATCTCTATGCACGTGGCTATCGCGTTCCCAGCCGGCCTTTTTTCAAGGGGTTCCACTTGTTTTCATCAAAATGAGGTCTACTCCATCTTCAATTACTTTGTGTCCCAGGCTCGCTCTAAAAGTTGCGAGCCTTTTGATAGCTTGATTCAGTTAAGCTAACTCACACTTGCGTTTATTATATTCCGGTTAAGGTTAGCGAATGGCTCATCCGAAAGACATATTTCCCTAGTCGCCCATTTATGGATCATACATAACTGCTGACTGCTCGCGCAAATAGTTTGCATATTAAGTTTAGCTATGATCAAAAATCTATGTGTAAATCAAGGTTTTATCCAGGCAAAATGTAAAGTCTTACAATTCCAAAAAACTGTAAAAATAATTTCAAGAACTGGGAGTAAACATTTTTCCCCCTTCTTAAAGGCAAGAGGCACTTTGCTATCTTATGCAATTGGCATTTAATGAAAATGGATGTTGAGAAAGATTGCTTTAAAATCGCTCCTTTGCCGCCACCGGCTCTTGATGTGCAACCATTGAATTTAAATCGGCTGTCTCCCTTTGCCTGTTTTGACACACCGGCAGATCAATGACAAACTCTGCCCCTTCTCCTGGCGAGGAAACGCACTCAAGCCTTCCCCCATGCTTGTCTACCACAATTTGATAGCTGATCGACAAACCCAAACCAGTGCCCTGCCCCACCGGCTTCGTCGTAAAAAACGGCTCAAATAATTGTGTCATTACATCTTTTGTCATTCCCGGGCCATTATCCGCAATCCGCACCCTCACATAATCCGGGTGCGAGACTTCCGTACGGATCTTAATGCAGCTAGGATTGCCCTGCACATCTAGATCACAGCGCTGTGCGTTGTAGCAATTGAGCGCATCTAGTGCATTCGCCAAAATATTCATAAATACTTGATTAAGCTGGCTGGCATAGCACTCAACCAGCGGTAAATTCCCAAACTCTTTCACCACTTTAATGCCGGCACAATCAGGCTGAGCTTTTAGACGATTTTGCAAAATTAATAACGTATTCTCAATTCCCTCGTGAATATCAACCAGAGTAATTTCTGCTTCATCCAGTCGCGAGAAATTCCGCAAAGATAAGACAATCTGACGAATGCGTTCAGCTCCCATTTGCATTGAAGACATGACCTTTGGCAAGTCTTCAAGCAGAAAATCAAGTTCAATAGAATCACTCAAGTTTTCAATTTCAGCAGCCGGCTTTGGGTAACGCTGCCGGTAAAGATTCAGCAACTCAAGCACATCTTGAACGTAATTATGAGCGTGGCTTAAGTTGCAATAGATAAACGTAACTGGATTATTAATTTCGTGCGCCACACCCGCCAAAAGCTGGCCAAGGCTAGACATTTTTTCACTGTGCACCAAATGGGCTTGAGCTTGTTGCAAATAGTGCAGAGTTTGCTGCAACTGCTGAGCTTGAGCTTGGGCGGCAGCAGTCGCCGTACAACTTTGTTTGTAAAGTTCAACCAGCTTCATGTCAAGTGCCAGCTGTTCAGCCTCACTTTCCTTCTGATACTGACTCACTACTGCATCCAACGCTGTGAGCAATTCCGAGGACGCGGCACTCATAATATAACTAAGATAAGAATTCTCGGCCTTCAATTCAGCATCAGCAACAGAAATCAGCACCCTCACTTGCTCAATATAGTGACGCACCTGCTTGTCTAAATACAGCGGTGCCTCAAAATACATCGCTTCGATAGTCTTTGAGAGATTTGCCGGTAAATTCATGCTTTCATCGCCGCAGATCAGCCCATTGTGAGACTTTTCCATCAGCTCAATTGCATCCACCAGCGCCATCCGCAGCTTTTCTCGTTCCAGTGGATTTTCTGTGCAAACAAGTTTTAAGCAGAAGAAAGCGATTCGTTGCGATAGCATTCTCTGTCGCCCACTGACATTGACAACGGCTGCGTTTATTTCCCTAGCCATACTAATTTCATGATAAAGGCTGTCTACAGCTCGATTCACGGCAAGTCTCTAGTAAATTTTGATTGTGGAAGCATGACATATACTCTCATTTGTCCGAGTGGACGTAGAATTTATTAAGTCTGCCCAGCCTGCTTATAAGAGTTTCTAAAATTTTAAACCTCTTTGAGGACAAATGAGATGATTCAACCTAGAATCGCACCGATCTTTTTGGTATCTTTATAAAAACTATTATCTAGAGGGCTTAAAGGTTTTGTATGCTTTTATACGGAAGCAATTAAATTTTAATAAATTTTTAACACTATAGACTAAGTGTGCTGAACTTTCACAAGTAGCTAAAAAAACTAAACAGTTAAAAATTTTAAGTATTTTCTCGGAGTTAAAGGCGAATAGAAAAAATTCATTTACTTTTTAGGTGAGGGTGCGCCTTCTTCTCAAATGCGTTTAGTTGATTACCAAGAAGGTTAAAAACGCAACAAAAACCGGCAACTGGCAATCAGCACATCTGTACAATTCACGGCAATCCAAAATTTTGCGCTTGTTCATCCAGTTGAAGGTGACACCGAAGCATTCTGTCCTACGTCCGCTTGACTTGATTGCAAAAACCGGCATCTGTGAGCAGCGGAAAGTTTCAAAGAATAATCTGATAATTCATTGGACTCTCTGCCGGCCAGCAGATAAGTCAGCATTTCTCCTTTGCCCTTAATCGGAATATAGCCCCGTCTCTCAAACTGATAAAGATGCTGCAATTGCTCATAAGTCGCCGCACTGATCTGAATGCAACCAGCGATGCCGTGAGATTCCATGCGGTTCGCAATATTAACCGTGTCGCCCCACAAATCATAAATAAACTTGTTCGTGCCAATCACACCGGCAACCACCGGCCCGGTGTGAATTCCAATCCGAATCGTGAACGCTTCACCATGATCGGCATTAAATTTAAGGATGGCTTGCTGCATATCCAGAGCCATTTCAGCAATCGCTTGTGCATGATCGGGCCGGTGCATTGGGAGGCCACCGACAACCATGTAAGCGTCCCCAATCGTCTTTATTTTCTCCAATCCATGCCACGCTGCCAGCTTGTCGAAAGCGGAAAATATTTCGTTGAGCAGTTGCACCAATTCTGTTGCCGAGATTCGCGATGCTAGCTGGGTAAAACCAACAATATCAGCAAACATAACGGTAACTTCCGCAAAGCTATCGGCAATAATTTTTTGCTCCTGTTTCAAGCGCTCTGCAATCGGTTGAGGCAAGATATTGAGCAACAGACGCTCTGACTTTTCCTGCTCATTTGAGAGTTGCTGGAGCGCTTTTTGCAATTGTTCGGCTTGGCGGGCGCGTTCGTGTGCGAGCTGTTCAATCTGTCTCTGCCGGCTCAAAGAAGTGAGCAAATAAGTAACCGGAATGTGAGTCCAAAGTAACCCAATAATTAGCGCTGCCCAAGAACGCCAATGTTTTGTTTGAATTTCTCGATAAGCCGGCGTAGAAAGTAGGTAAAGCGACCATTGACGGCCACCAACCGTTAAGGTTCGCGTACCCACCGTCCGCTCAGTTTTGCTGATGCCATCGACTTGCAGCAAATTTTGCACAGCAGGAAATTCCACCACTTTTTTCGTGCTGGAGTCGTAAAAGGCAAGGAAGCGATTTTCTTGTCTAGACGCCCAGCGAAAAGCTTCACTCCTATTGAGCAAACTGCTTGTTGTATCCGTTTTGTCAGCAAGATAAAGATCGAGATTGCCAACGCCTCGTCCCTTTAAAGCCGCCTCAAAAATCTCAGCAACTCGAAATACTCCCACCACAAACCCTTGTAAAGAGTCAGGACTGTCGCTGGAAAAAGTATCTTGATTATCGTAAATGGGTTGAATGACCATGAGGCTGAGTTGAGCGTCTTTTGCCGGCTGTAACTCAACGCTGCCGGTGACAACCATTTTGCCGGTATCCCGCGCCCTTTCTAGTGCCGCGCGGTAAGCCGGCTGGCTTGCCAAATCAAACCCCAATGTCCTCTCGTTACCTTTGAGCGGTTCCAAAAAATATACAGGGTAATATTCTGGGCGTTGCTGAGCTGGGACAATTGCACCGTCAGCGTTTCGTTCGGCAATTTGGAAATTAGGAAGCGTGCCGGTTTGATCTGCCGCTTCGTAAGCTTGCCGGTTTGCGTCACTGACTTTTGGCACCCACGCTAAAAATTGAATGCTTGTGTTGCTAGACACAGGGCGCTGAACGAATTGCTTAAAAGCAGACGGTTCAATTTTGCCAGACGCGGCAAAGAAGTCGCTCAGGTTTGGGATAATTTGCAGATCTTCCTTGAAGTGCTGCTGCAGCGCGGCGGCAACTCCATCTGCATAACGGTTAAATTCATATTCGCGACGTTTGTCTTCCCATCTCGCTACAACAACGCACGCAAGGATAGACAGTCCCACCCCCACACAAAGCGTCAACCCGGCAGGGATATATCGAGACCAAGGTATAGGTTGTTTTTTAGGCATACTTGCATCTTTCCGACCGAGGTAAAGGAAGGCACCCCACTGAGTTTGAGTGAACGCAACGGCTTAAGTCATGCTTTTTGCGACTTAACAACTTTTTAAAGAAACGAACAAACTTCTAGCACTCGTGATAATACTGATCTACCACATAATAAGAGAGAGCCGAGCTGATTCATCGTAACTTTACATAGAAACGCTTTTTATTGCCTTGCTGATAAAGATTTGCAGCTCACCTGCTTTAGATTGCCCCAATTCCCTACTTACCTATCACCGAGGACAGCGGAATCAGAAAAGCTTAAGAAATCCGGATATTAATACAGAGATTGCATTACCTCAGCCTCAGGAACTACACTGAGAACTTGTTACTTTTTGAAATGTTTATATTCTTTTGATTCATGATATTAAAAAAATCTTTAATTTTTGTCTTTGACTAGCAGATTGTGGGTTGATAGGAGATAAGCGGCTCTAGTCGGAGTCAAAAATTAAGTTTGTTTAGTATATTTTGGGAAATGGCAGAGCAACAGCAGAGTAACGAGAACTTATCTTTTCAGGGCGAACCAAAGAAGCATTCAATATTTAATTCCCTGAGCCGTGCCGAAGCCTTTGCAGCCATTGCATTAGCGGCTATCGCTTCAGATGGTTACTTTACTAATACAGAGACACGAACAATCTTTCTCGTGCTATCGCGCATGAAACTTTTTGAAGGCTATTCAGAAGTACAAATTAAAAGCGTACTTGATAATTTGCTTCAATTTCTCAAGCAGCACGGAACAGAGGCGTTTGTCAACTCGGCCAAAGAATTTCTTTCCCCTGAACTTCAAGCGACAGCCTTTGCTGTATCTGTTGATTTAGTTTTGTCAGATGGCGTTTTACATAAAAAAGAGGAAAAGTTTTTAGCCGATCTTCAACACGCTTTAGGGGTTTCAGATGAAACAGCTGATCAACTGATTCACGCCATGCTTATTAAAAATCGGGGTTAGAAAAGCTGCTGCGTTATAAAGTGCCGGCTATTTATGAGTTAGAACAACTCGCAAACGTCATGTCAGTAAACTTACTGATTATGATCGACATCACTGAAAGAAAAAATATCTATCACATTTGATTTGTGCCGGCATCACCTGATTGGCTGAAAGTTGTCACAACCTCACACCGATCACCATCACCCTTTTTATAATTCTTTAGTGAGATATTAAAAGGATAAGCAATAAATTGATCGAACTGGGGGGAACAAAAATGGCAGTTAATTCTAGTTTTCTGTACGCCCGCAGTCGCTATTATGGCGAAGTCAAACCGGAAAATTTAGTTTTTAATGCAAACTTGCAAGAATTCGCTCAGCGCGTCAGCATCATCACCAGCTTAGCGACTGGGGGAAAACTCTCTCTAGAAAAAGCTTACACAGATATTGAACAGCTTTGGCAACAACTAGAAAGCAGTAAAAAACAGTTGAGAGTGGGTGAACATCCTTTCCAAATAGAAGAATAAAAACCATGTTATTTTGGTTTTTTAAATCTTCCCAAAAACTTATTTCCTGCCGGCATCTACTAAAAAATCAAATTAAATAACATCTACATTACCTTCTATCCTTGTATTAACTCTCAGGGTTCAGTTGTTTATAGCAACTGAACCGTGAAAATCATAATCTTCTAATTTCCGCGCTGCCGGCCTCTTCTAAAAACCTTACCCACCCACATCAGAAGTGTTGTAGAGTGCAAACATCTACAAACCGGCAACTCATGCCATGAATCGCGCAAACCTTACAGAAAACCCCTATTCTTCAACCCGGCAAGTCATCCTGGGACAACGGGGTGCAGTGGCGACAAGCCAACCCCTAGCTACCCTCGCCGGCATGGAAATGTTGTGGGCGGGGGGAAATGCCGTGGATGCCGCAATTGCAATGGCGATCGCTTTAACTGTTGTTGAACCCACCTCAAACGGCATCGGTTCAGACGCTTTCGCCCTCGTTTGGGATGGCAAGTTGCACGGCTTAAATGGTTCCGGCAAAAGCTGCCAGAACTTGACAGCAGAATATTTTTCTGGGGTAGATAAAATTCCGACTTATGGCTGGCTGCCGGTGACGGTTCCAGGTGCGGTTTCTGCGTGGCGTACGGTATGGGAACGTTGGGGCCGGCTGCCATTTGAGCAACTGTTTGCGCCGGCAATTCGCTATGCCGAGGAAGGCTTTCCCGTTTCGCCGGTGACATCCCTGGCTTGGAAACGTGCAGAAGCAACTTATTTGTCTCAAATCGGCTTGGAGTTTCAAGCGTTTAAAGCAGTATTTTTTAAGAATAACCGCGCACCATCTGCCGGTGAAATTTGGGCCAGTCCTACCCATGCTGCAACCTTGCGGGAGATCGCAACCACCGGCGGCGAAAGTTTTTATAGGGGCCGACTAGCTAAGGAAATGGCGAATTTTGCCGCAGAAACCGGCGGTTTTTTAACCTTAGCTGACCTCGCAGTCCACCAAGCTGATTGGGTAACACCAATTTCTACAGACTATCGCGGTGTGAGCGTTTGGGAAATGCCTCCCAATACCCAAGGGTTAGCCACATTAATTGCACTGAATATTTTAGAAGGTTTTGACTTAGGGAAATATCCCCGCGAGTCGGCTGACAGCTACCACCAGCAGATCGAAGCGATGAAACTTGCCTTTGCAGATGTTCACCGCTACACCGCCGATCCCAGATTTATGGAGATGCCGGTGGAACGACTTTTAGATAAAACCTATGCAGCACAACGCCGGCAACTGATTGGAGAAACCGCCATTCCCTTAGCTGAACCCGGTTTACCCAAAGGCGGAACCGTTTATCTCGCTGCCGCCGATGGGGAATTGATGGTTTCGTTTATCCAATCTAACTTTACAGGGTTTGGCAGTGGCGTCCTGATTCCTAGCACCGGCATCGCCTTACATAACCGGGCAATTGGGTTTACGTTAGAAGCCGGTCATCCCAACCAATATGCGCCGGCAAAGCGTCCTTTTCATACCATTATTCCTGGTTTTCTCACCCAAGATGGCGTGCCGGTAGGCCCATTTGGCGTGATGGGAGGGCCAATGCAGCCCCAAGGACATTTGCAAGTTGTGGTGAATTTAGTCGATTACGGCATGAATCCGCAAGCTGCCCTTGATGCTCCTCGCTGGCATTTTGTCAAGGATAATCACGTATTTTTAGAACCGGCTGCCGGTGTTCAATTAGCAAAAGAATTAAGTGAACATGGTCATAATATTCAAGTGAATCCAGAAGCCGGTTTATTCGGTCGCGGCCAAATCATTTTACGAAAAAATAAAGTCTTAATCGCCGCATCCGAACCCCGCGCCGATGGATTAGCACTTGCCTGGTAAGAAATATCAAGCAGGGTGCGTGACTCACCTATCCTACTTCATTGATTGAAATGATTAAGCCGGCCAAAAATTTATAGTGGGTTATTTCACTCGAAATGATATTAGCTGATACAAAATTAGTTCAGCTAATATCAATGAACTGACCCGATTTTTAGCGCCCTAACTGTTGTAAAATAGTTTTTCTTAATTCTTGGGCGTATTGAAGGTTGGGATTAATTTGCAGCGCCTTCTCCACAGACTCAAGAGCTTCTTTATTTCGTCCCTGCATAAATAGCATCATGCCTCGGAAATTCCAAGCCTCAGCATCGTTAGGCGTAATTTGAATTACTTTGTCAAAAGAAGCAACCGCATCTTTGTAGCGTTTCAAGTCATATAACGCAAAGCCTCGGTTGTACCAAGCCACAGCAAATTCAGATTTAATTTGAATCGCCTTGTCATAAGAAGCAACCGCATCTTCGTAGCGTTTCAAGCTGCTTAGTGCCAAGCCTCGGTTATACCAAGCATCTGCATTTTGAGGCTGAATTTGAGTCGCCTTGTCATAAGCAGCAACCGCATCTTTATAGCGTTTCAAGCCATATAGCGCATTGCCTTGCTTAAACCACAAAGCCGTCACAACAACGATAGAATTAACTTGAAATGTCTTGTCATAAGAAGCAACCGCATCTTCATAGCGTTTCAAGTCATATAGCGCATTGCCTCGCTTAAACCAAGCATCAGCATTGTTAGGATTAATTTGAATTGCCTTGTCATAAGAAGCAACCGCATCTTCATAGCGTTTTAAGTCATATAGCGCATTACCTCGAAACATCAAAGCCAAACCATAGTTAGACTTCATTTGAATTGCCTTGTCATAAGAAGCAACCGCATCTTCGTAGCGTTTCAAGTGATATAGTGCCCAGCCTCGGCCAAACCAAGCCCGAGCAAAGCCAGACTTCATTTGAATTGCCTTGTCATAAGAAGTAACCGCAGCTTCGTAGCGTTTCAAGTTGCTTAGCGCAAAGCCTCGGCTCAACCAAGCATCAGCAAAGTCAGGTTTAATTTGAATTGCCTTGTCATAAGCAGCAAGTGCATCTTCTTCGAATTGATACGGCTGAAAATCGTGGCCGAGTTTCAACCATTCTTGGGCACTTCGTACACTAGCAGCATCACCGATAGAAGGCTTATGAACATTTGCTAGATATATATTGATGGGAATTGCCCACTTACTATGGGAAGGAGAAACTTCCGCTTTATCAAAATTGGTATTGACTTTCGACGGTGGTTTTTGTGGTTGCTTACTAGCTTTGTGTGCCGCAAGAAAAGAAGCTTCTAGCCCCCCAATTCCGTGAACTGCCACCACCTTGCCAATTTTATCAAACACAGGACTCCCACTCATTTCCTTAGGAGTCATGGCACTATAAGAAATATCATAACCATCAGCAAAATCTTCCTTTGATAATACACGGCTGGCAACGAACTCCTTATCTATTTTTCCACTATCTGTCTTTTTTGCAAATCCAGAAATGTAGGCATTATCGCCAACTTTAAAACTCTCAGAATTGCCCAACTCAAGAGCTTTGTAAGAGCAATGTTGGCTGCCAGAATCAAACATCACCAATGCTAAATCATGATTGGGAAAAAGTCGAACTTTGTTAGCTCCCCAAACTTTCAAGTCATGGGTTTGTAGTTGCACTTGGCTACTCATCCCAATGACATGACGTGTGGTTAGCACTGTGCAGACATTCTTTTCTCCAGCCACAAAAAATCCGGTGCCATTTCTCTCCCCTTTCTCATGAGTAATTAGCACAAGACTAGGAGTTAATTTGGCAATATGAGGGGGAGTAAGTAGCTTGGTAACACCGGCAGATAATTTTTTTACACCACTACAGCCCGTGAGAGATAAAGTAAAAATGCTACAGAAAAGCAACCAGTACCGAAATTTCTTCATAGTGCACCCAAAGAATTTAAGAGTTAACGCTCAGCAGCTTTTGTTGCCGGCTCCACAAAATAGTAATCTTTCTAGGAAAGTGGGATGCTTGCCTTCAAAGTCCCTATTTTGCGAGGCAGTTTTATTTTCCTCAAACCCACCAGTCGTTAAAACCGCCGGCTAATAACCTAGTTCAGTTTTAACCGGCTGCAAAACAAATGGCTAGTGGTATTGAGACAACTTTCCCAATGATGCCGGTGTTTCAACCTCAGTATGCAGACATCAAAACTTGGATTGTGGCTAAAATTAGTTCAGCTAATATCAATGAATTCACACAATTTTTAGCGCCCTAACTGTTGTAGAATAGTTTTTCGTAATTCTTGGGCGTATTGAACGTTGGGATTAATTTTCAGCCCCTTCTCCACAGACTCAAGCGCTTCTTGATTTCGTCCCAATAAAACTAGCACTATGCTGCGTCCAAACCAAGCATCAGCATCATTAGGCTGAATTTGAATTGCCTTGTCATAAGAAGCTACCGCATCTTTGTAACGTTTCAAGTCATATAGCACACCGCCTCGGAAAAACCAAGCATCAGCAAAGTCCGGCTTAATTTGAATCGCCTTGTCATAAGAAGCAACTGCATCTCCGTAGCGTTTTAAGTCAGATAGCACACCGCCTCGGTTATACCAAGCATTTGCAAAGTCAGACTTAATTTGAATCGCTTTGTCATAAGAAGCAACTGCTTGCTTGTAGCGCTTTAACTTGCTTAGCGCCAAGCCTTGGTTATACCAAGCATCAGCATCGTTAAGGCGAAGTTTAATCGCCTTATCATAAGAAGCTACCGCATCTTCATAGCGTTTCAAGTCAGATAGCGCATTGCCTCGCTTAAACCAAGCCGTCTGAGAAAAGCCAGAATCAACTTGAATCACTTTGTCATAAGAAGCAACCGCATCTTCATAGCGTTTCAAGTCAGATAGCGCATTGCCTCGCTTAAACCAAGCCATACCATTGTTAGGATTAACTTGAATTGCCTTGTCATAAGAAGCTACCGCATCTTTGTAGCGTTTCAAGTCATATAACGCATTGCCTCGGAAAAACCAAACCGAACGATAGTCAGGTTTAATTTGAATTGCCTTGTCATAAGAAGCAATCGCATCTTCGTAGCGTTTCAAGTGATATAGCGCCAAGCCTCGGAAAAACCAAGCCTGAGCAAAGCCAGACTTTATTTGAATTGCCTTGTCATAAGCAGCAACCGCAGCTTCGTAGCGTTGCAAGTTAAATAGCGCACCGCCTCGGCCATCCCAAGCATCAGCAAAGTCAGATTTAATTTGAATTGCCTTGTCATAAGCAGCAAGCGAATCTTCTTCCAATCGATACGTCTGAAAATCATTGCCGATCTTCACCCACTCTTTGGCACTTTGTGTACTACTAACATCACTAGCAGGAAGCTTATGAACATTTGCTAGATATGTATTAATGGGAATTGCCCACTTACTATCGGGAGTTTCTCCTCCCAGCTTATCAAAGTTAATATTGACTCCCGACGGTGGTTTTTGTGATAGCTTGCCACCCGGTCTGAATGCCATTATAAAAGAAACTTCTGCCCCAGAAAGTCCTTGGACTGCCACCACCTTGCCGATTTTATCAAACACAGGACTCCCACTCATTCCCTCAGCAGTCATGGCAGTATAAGAAATAGCATAACCATCAGTTACGTCTTGCTTTATTAATACACGACTGGAAGCAAATTGCTGGGTTATTTTTTCACTATTTATCTCTTTAGCAAATCCAAAAATGTAGGCATTATCGCCTACTTTGAAACTATCAGAATTGCCCAATTCAAGAGCTTTGTAAGGGCAACCTTGGCTGCCGAAATCGAACATTACCAACGCTAAATCATGATTGGGGAAAAGTCGAACTTTGTTAGCTCCCCAAACTTTCAAGTCATGGGTTTGTAGTTGCACTTGGCTACTCATCCCAATGACATGACGTGTGGTTAGCACTGTGCAGACATTCTTTTCTCCAGCCACAAAAAATCCGGTGCCATTTCCCTCTCTTTTCCCGTGGGTAATTAGCACAAGACTGGGAGTTAATTTGGCAATATGAGGGGGAGTAATTAGCTTGGTAACACCGGCAGATAATTTTTTTACACTACTACAGCCCGTGAGAGATAAAGTAAAAATGCTGTAGAAAAGCAACCAGTACCGAATTTTCTTCATAGTGCACCCAAAGAATTTAAGAGTTAATGCTCAGAGTAACCTTTGATAGATTTTTCTCACTTAGTCTAAAGAGTAATGAGAAGCTGATAACAATTTTTGAGAAATTACTGCCCAAAAATTTATAGATTTTAAAGCTTCTAATTGCCGGCTGCCGGTTTAAAATAGTAGCTTTTATTGCCGGCTCCCCAAAACAGCAATCTTTCTAGGAAAGTGGGATGCTTGCCTTCAAAGTTCCTATTTTTAAGGCAAGGCTGTTTTACTTTCCTGAAACCCGTCAGCAGTTAAAACCGGCGGCTAATAACCTAAGTCAGTTTTAACCGGCTGCAAAACAAATGGCTAGTGGTATTGAGCAACTTTCCCGATGATGCCGGTGTTTCAACCTCAGTATGCAGGCATCAAAACCCGGAGTGTGGCTAAAATTGCGGCAGCTTGCAACCGGCACTTAATAATAATGCCGGCCTCACGATTAACCCATCTGAGAAGGTTAGGTGCAAACAGAGGCAAGCGTTTTATGGTAAAACAACCGAATTTAGCAGTAAAGGAAACTTGATGGTTGTGCCGCACCCATCAAGGTTGCCACCTGGCTGGATTGTTTAACCTGTACTGCGTAGAATCATGTTGCCCTTGATTGCGGCGAACCTGAAGAACTTAGCACCACAACCGCCCACGCGGCTTCACAATGTTTAAAAAATCACGCCATGAAACGAACCTGGCTTTTATTTTTACTGATTCTGGCCTTACCTAGCGCCGCCCTCGCTGCGGAAACAGCAGCCCCAGGCGGCTTTTTAGATGCCATTGATGCTGTCTTCGCCCAGATGGTTGAGGCAATGTCTGGGCTGCTGTTCTTAAGCATCGGCGGGATGCCCTTTATTGTGCTGTGGCTGATTGGCGGTGCAATCTTCTTTACCATCCGGATGGGTTTTGTTAACATTCGGGCTTTCAAGCACGCTATCTACGTGGTTCGGGGGCATTATGACGACCCAGCGGAAGAGGGCGAAGTCACGCACTTTCAAGCTTTATCGGCTGCCTTGTCGGCAACAGTGGGGCTGGGTAACATTGCCGGCGTGGCTATTGCCATCAAGCTAGGCGGCCCGGGCGCGATGTTTTGGATGACCCTCGCCGGCCTATTGGGCATGAGTAGCAAGTTTGTTGAGTGTACCCTGGGCCTTAAATACCGGCTGATCAGCCCAGATGGCCGTGTTTCTGGTGGCCCCATGTACTTTTTATCTCGCGGACTCGCTGAGGTTGGCTTACGCCCACTGGGTAAGGTTCTAGCAATTTTCTTTGCGATCTTCTGCATCGGCGGGTCTTTCGGCGGGGGCAATATGTTCCAAGCCAACCAATCCTTTGCCGCCGTCGCCCAAGTTTTGCCGGTTTTTGCTGGCCGCAGTTGGCTGTACGGTTTAGTGATTGCCTTTTTGGTTGCCCTCGTCATTATCGGCGGAATTCGTCGCATTGGGGCAGTGGCAGAACTGTTAGTGCCGGCTATGTGCCTCCTCTATGTCTTAGCTTCCCTGTGGATTCTGCTGTTGAACATCCCGGAAATCCCTGGTGCTTTTGCCACGGTTGTCAGGGAAGCGTTTTCTCCTACAGCCGTTGAGGGAGGCTTTATTGGGGTACTTGTGCAGGGGGTGAGACGCGCGTCTTTCTCCAACGAGGCGGGGATTGGATCGGCATCCATCGCCCACTCAGCCGCCCGGACTCATGAGCCGGTTCGTGAAGGAATTGTCGCCCTGCTAGAACCCTTTATCGACACGGTGGTGATCTGCAATATGACTGCAATTGTCGTCATTCTCACCGGCGTCTACAGCAATCCGGCAACTGCCAACTTAGATGGCATTTACATGACCTCAGCGGCCTTTTCAACCGTCATTAGTTGGTTTCCTGCAATCTTAGCGATTTCTGTTTTCCTGTTTGCTTTCTCAACGATGATTTCTTGGAGTTACTACGGGGAAAGAGCTTGGGCGTATCTATTTGGGGAAAATACAACAATTTTTTACAAGGCACTGTTCGTAATCTGCGTCTTCATCGGCTCAGTGGTGAACCTGCGCTCAGTGCTTGACTTCAGCGACATGATGATCTTAACGATGGCGTTCCCTAATATGTTGGGCGGCTTCCTCTTATCTGGAAAGGTGGCAGCTGATCTCAAGAATTATATGGATCGTCTCAATCGTGGGGAGATGCCGGTTTATAAGTAGGGCATGGGGCATAGGGCATGGCGAATGGGGCATGGGGCATGGCTACGCCAACCTAAAGGTACGGGCATAAATTCAGGAATGAGGAATCAGCAACATTTCTCCCCTCAGCACTCAGCACTAAAAACTCCCCCATTCCCCATGCCCCATGCCCAATCCCCTATTCCCTCTCCCCAGCATGATACGAACTGCGAACCAATGGGCCAGATCGGACGTGGGAAAAGCCCATTTCTGTGGCGATTTCGCCCAGCCGGCTAAATTCTTCGGGTGTCCAATATTTTTGCACCGGCAGGTGTTCTAAAGAAGGACGCATATACTGTCCCAAGGTGATGCGATCACAGCCGGCTTCTCGCAAATCTTTCATTGCCTCGATTATTTCCGCTTCTGTTTCCCCGTGTCCCAGCATTAACCCTGATTTGGTGGGAATGCTGGGATTAATTTCTTTAACGATCCGCAACACATCCAGCGATCGCTCATACTTCGCACCCCGGCGCACCGGCCCCTGCAAGCGTCTGACGGTTTCAATATTGTGGTTATAACAGGCGGGATTTGCTTTAACGACTGTCTCAATGCGTTGGCGCTGCTGCTGTGCCGGTGGAATCTCCTCAGAATGACCGCCCCAAAAATCGGCGGTGAGCACTTCAATCTCAGTTTGGGGATTGAGCCGGCGCACCGCTTCTATTGTCGCCACAAACCAGCTGGCCCCGCTATCGGGCAAGTCATCTCTGGCAACAGATGTCAGGACAACATAACGTAAGCCCAATTGCTGCACGGCGTCGGCTACCTTCTGGGGTTCCTCAGGATCTAAAGGCATCGGCGCATGACCTTTATCCACTTGACAAAACGCACAGGAACGGGTGCAAACTGGACCCATGAGCAGAAATGTTGCGGTTTTCTGTGAATAGCACTCACCTCTGTTGGGACACCGGCCCTCTTCACAAATGGTGTGGATCTGGCGCTGCTTAATAATTCTTTGAACTGTCGAAAGTTGGCTGGCTTTACCGATAGGGCGTCGCAGCCACTCTGGCATCGCTTCAATTTCTGCCCTCAGATGTTTGTTTGAAGATGGAGTTACAGAAGGTTGCTGATTTTGGTTAGGCATAAACGTGACATTATAATCCTTCAGGCAGGTTACTAACATCAATAACTGTGATATATTTTGCCTTTCTCAAGAGATGCCGGTGGGGTGTCTCTAAAAAAGTGAGGTTGCTTTTTTGCTGTTGGCTCCAATAGGGCATTAAGCTAGGGGATGAAGAACTCAGCTCGTTTTTAGCGAGACTTCAAAATACAGAAAAATGGAAATAGCCGGCTCAAAAATTGTATCGCTGCTATTACTGTTGTATAAAACTCTAATCAGAGTGATTTTGTTGGGCAGCGAGGACGCTACTTTACTTCGTTGTAGGGTGACTCACCGGGTCTGGGCTGGATGCACCGCAGCTAGGCATTGCTGATTCTTCTTCCGTCCTTGGCCTGAGCTAGTTTGTCTAATCGGGGTTGCATCCTCAACTAGGATTCAACTGCTTCAAGGTCACAAAACTGTCACCATTAAATTTAATCCTTCACTCAACCACTAGAGGAGTCAGTCGTGGCAAGTCACAAGATCCTGGTTATCGATGATAGTAAGGTCATTCGGGTGCGAGTTCGAGAAATGTTACCGCCTGGTAACTTTGAAGTCCTAGAAGCGAAAGATGGCGAAGAAGGACTCAAGCTAATCCGTCAGGCACGCCCCAATTTGATTATGTTAGATTTCCTCCTGCCTAAAGTGAGCGGTTGGGAAGTGTTTCAGCAGATCCAATCGAATGCTGAACTACGAAGCATTCCTCTGGTGTTAATGTCGGGGCGTAAAGAGGAAGTTACGGAGAAAATTCAGGAACCGTTTAAGCATTTTGCCTTTATCGAAAAGCCTTTTGAGAAGAAAACGCTGATTGAGGCGATCAAATTGGCAATGAAGATTGCGCCAAAAGCACCGCCAGCCGCAGCCGCGCCGGCAGGCGCAGCCGCACCAGCAGCGGCAGCTTCAGGTGATTCTTCTGCAGATGTTCAGGCACTGAAGCAGCAAATGGCCAAAATGCAGGCTGAAATTGATGGCTTGAAGAAACAAATCACTCAGATTATGACGTTCATTAAACAAAAAATGAAGTAGCCGACACGGGTAAGCAATAGGCTGTGGGGGAGTGTCGGCAAGTATAGAAGTCAACCAATTTACCCCACCATTGGCTAGCCGGCAGCTTGAAAATGTGATTCACTGACCAATTGCAGGGGCACGGCATTACCGTGTCCTTGTCGGTTTAATGGGCCATTTCGGGAATGCTGAGTGCTGAGGGAGGTGGCTGAATTCCAAACTTAAGATTTGTCCCCATCGCGTTTGAGAATGCAAAAGATGATAGATATCACATCTGCAGTTAACCGAGCAAATACTGCCGGTATTGATGCTACAGACATTCAACTTTTAGTGCTCGATATTGATGGCACCATTGCCGGGGTGTCGAATGAAATAAGCGAGCCGGTGAAGCAAGCAATTAAGGCAGCTCAGAGGAAAGGTGTCCAAGTGGCAGTTGCAACTGGGCGGATGTACTGCTCAGCTTTACGCTTCTATGAGGAAATTGGCTCGACTCTCCCTTTAATAACCTATCAGGGAGCGCTGATTAAAGATCCCGCAACCCAACACCTTCACCGGCACTTGCGAGTTTCTCAACCACTTGCGTTACAGCTGCTGGACTATTTTGAGTTGCCCGAACTGCGATCCCTGCTTTCTATTCACTGTTATGTGGATGACCGGCTTTATGTGCGCGAACTCACCCCAGCCAGCATCGCTTATGGCGAACGCACCGGCGTACAGCCCATTCCAGTTGGGGACTTGCGTCAATTTCTGACAATTGAACCAACCAAAATTTTAGCGCTGTGTGATGATCCCGCCGTCATTGACCAGTTGCTAGGAACGTTGCGCGGACGCTACACGCCGGCTGAGCTTTACTTAACCAAATCAGTCGCCACTTTTTTTGAAGCCACTCACCCAGCCGTAAATAAAGGCGAAGCGGTTCGTTACCTCGCTGAGGAGATACTGGGCTTGCCGGCTTCTAGCGTGATGACGATTGGCGATAACTTTAATGATGTCGAAATGCTTGTTTATGCCGGCCTTGGTGTAGCGATGGGTAATGCGCCGGCAGAAGTGAAGGCTGTGGCTAAATGGGTTGCTCCAAGCGTCGAGCAAGACGGTGCAGCGGCAGCGATTGAGGCGTTTTTGCTATAAGTGCTCAGCAGAAAGGGCACCGACGACTGGCCGTGTTTCGTCTCGGTGCCCTCGCTGGTTCGCTCCTCACACAAGAGAAACTCTAGCCTATGTACGTTTCGTTTGTCAATCCCTCTTCTTATATTTTTATTACAATTTTTATTAATGTTTTAACCCGCAACCATAGATTTTAGATTATGCATTTAAATTAATGGCTGATATAGGTGTGGTATATCGGAGCTAAGGTTGATCCTCAAACGCTTTCCTACTATCCTTTTAAGGATTTTAAAACTAAGTTTTAAGAAAGTAGTATTCAAACAGCTTTCATTTCATTATCAAAACTTTAAAGTTCCACCGGCGCACAAACACCGAACAAGTCTTGCAGAATTAACCGCAGCACCGATTGGGTAGCCATGATCAAACCCAATCTTGCTTGGGCAAGTTGTGGCGTTTCAGTTTTAACCTCGCCCCAAAGCCGACAAGCGCTGTAGAAGCTCTCAAACGCCGTACTCAAAGCAGTCGCCAGTTTCAGCCACTCACTGAGCCGGTGATCTGCCGGTGGCAAGGATAAAGCATCTAGGGTGTCAACTAACTGGGAAATTAAGCCCCATTCTGCTGGCTGCACGAACCGTAGGGCGGGAGAGGGGAAGACTTCAGCGTTGAGCCAGGGGATAGGGTTGGGGGCGAGTAGATGCCAAAATGGGGAGCAGAGTTCAGGATGGAGAGCGCTGAGGGTGATCGTGCCGTCCCAATGTGCCAAGCGCAGAAGTGAGCAGCAGCGAGCGTGAGCATACTGAATAGCAAAAAGGCTTTTAGAAGAATGAAAAGCATCTTGGGACTTATCTGCCCCCTGTTTCCCTTTTTCGCCGGCTATCCCTATCCCTGGCTTGGATAAGATTACCGATGCCGGTTGTTGCACCTGCCCTTCTCCCTCTCGTTCCAACAGATATTCTTTAAGCGGGAAAGGATCTATCCCCTGAGTAAGGCATTGCAACCAGTTCGCCAAGCCAGCGTTTGTTAGGTGCAAATGAATCCAACCGGGAGGGACAGCTTGAACAGTAAAATCCAGGCTGCCGGCATTGATTGGGGCAATGTGTAATAAATAAGCTGTAATTTTAGTTGCAATATCCATTGCAGACATCTGCCAGATTTTAGCCAGTTTTAACGCTATCGGACAAAGGTACAGAATTCGATTTGTATCTTTTGCCCGGAGTAAGGTTATAGACTCTGGAAAAACTTCTAAGGCAGCAGAGGCTAATGTTTGGGAGGTTGGGCCGTGCAGCCGGATGGCAGCTTGTAGCCGGCCCTCCAACGACCGCTTAAGAGCCGGTAATTTAGTAGCAGATAAATCAAAATTCACACTCACTCACCTGCATCCTTAAGTAATGGCGGACTCAATCCCAGCTTGTCATTGGAACTTTCAGCACAAATAACCAATCAAACAAAAACATCCTGAAACATTTATGGAGGTTAGAAGTATTTTTTGCTACCTTCAATTTTTCCTTAAGACCTATAAATAAAACAGAGACAACGCAGCTAAACCTAAAGGAGTTTGATTCTTTACTCAATTTTTTGAAATTTATGAGTGAAGTGTAACTTCCTCACACGGGTTCAACAAATGCGCTGTCTTTGAAGTCTTCACCGCTCTGCAAAAGCCTTTTTTATGCATTCATTCTTACAGTCACAAGTCTCTCGACCATTTTTAACTTGGCAACTGATTCTCGACTGGGCTGAGGAACACTATCGCTATCGTACATTTAGTAAAGATGAGCGAATTCCAGCTCGATCTGAGCTGCTGTATTTGGTGCAACGGGGTGCTGTGCGACTGGTGGGGACTGCCCAAGTGAGTGCCGCTGCCGGCAAGTCAAAGTCTCACTCAACTTCCATAGATTCATCAGAAGAAGCATTTTTAGGATTCGTGGGTGCCGGCCAACCGTTTGAAATTGTAGCCCAATCCCCGTTTAAGCTCCAAGCCTACGCCCATATCGATCAAACTTCTGTGGTGTGGATGTACTGGCAAGACTTAGACAACTGGCCTCATTTCCGCCGCGAAGTCATGGATGCGTTTCGCTATCAGCACCAGCGGAAATTGCTGTGGCTGGCAACTTTGGGACAGCGGCGCACCATCGACCGGCTTTTAGGGTTTCTCACGCTGTTGGTGGAAGAATATGGGGAACCTTGCGAGTTAGTTCGCAAAACCGGCAACGAACCCGGTTACTGCCTGCCTTGGGCGTTAACGCACGCCCAAATTGGTAGCGCCATCGGTTCTACCCGTGTCACGGTTACCCGCTTAATGGGTAAATTGCGAACAACAGGATTCATTCACACCCACGGCGATCATATTATCTGTTTGCCGTCAGCCATTCGAGGCCGGCGCTTAGGTGCTTAGCCGGCGGGAAAAAAGAAAAGTGACCAGTTTAGGGGAATTTTTCCCCGTGTCTTCTCACTGATCCTTTTTCCCATTCAATTTTCTTCGGGCGGGAAAGCCTCTGGCAAATGTTGAACGAGGTGTACAACCGTATCAAAACTTGCCTGATCAATATTGCCAAGCATATTTGCTAATGTCTCAGGAGATTGGTGTAGGGGCAGCGAAATCGTGAAACTCGAACCCTGACCACTGTTAGATTTTAAGGTAATAGAACCGCCGTGGAGTTCAGCTAATTTGCGAGTAATCACCAAACCGAGTCCCGTTCCCTGATACTTGCGAGACAAAGAAGAATCGATTTGTGAAAAGGGAGAAAAAAGCCGGAGTTGATCAGCTTCATCAATACCAATGCCGGTGTCCCAAACTTGAAAGTGAATGGTTTCAGGTGTAAAAATGTTACAGTCACCCTCTTCTTTTATCTCGTTGCGGGTGCGATAGATTTTTAGACCCACACTGCCTTGAGGGGTAAACTTGATGGCGTTTGTGAGCAAATTCAACAGCATTTGTTTCAACCGGCGAGGATCTGTAACCATGTACTCCAAGTCAGGTTCTACATCCACGTCCAAGTTTAAACCGTGATTCATCACTCGCTCTTGAATTAAGCTAATCACACTTTCACAGATATCTCGGATAAACACAAGTTGCGGCTCCAATTCCAGACGATCTGCCTCAATTCGTGACAAGTCTAGAATGTCATTAATCAGTTCTAATAAGTGTTCACCGCTGCTGTGAATACGGTCAACATACAACATTTGTTTAGGATTCAGTTTGCCGAAAGATTCCTCTAGCAGCACGCTGGAGAAGCCAAGAACCGCAGTCAAGGGCGTGCGAAGTTCGTGGCTAGTTGTGGCAATGAATTCTTCTTTGAGACGGTTAACTTCTGCAAGCTGGTAATTTTGTTCTTGGAGCAACCGCCACTGCTGCCTGATTTCCGTGACATCTTGACCAAACCCAATGACGCGATGAATGGTGCCGGTGGCGTCTGTAATCGGTGCGTAAACCGTTTCAAATGTGCGAGTGCCGGTGGGGAAGGAAATTTCGTGATTGAAAACAACTTTTTGGCCGGTGCTAAACACATGATGAATTAATGGTTCAATCGTACTGGCTTCGGTTCCTAACAGCTGCCGGTTGGTTTGGCCGATAATTTCACTCTGTGGTTTGCCGATAAAAGATGCTCCCGCTGGGTTGATGGAAAGGTAGCGCATCTGCCGGTCATATTCGACAAAGACATCCGTTGATTGTTCTAAGAATAAGCGGAAGTATTCTGCACTGAGGCGCTGTTCGTGTTCTTGCCGGTATAGACGCGCTTGACGGATAGCGATCGCACACTGAGAAGCCACCTGCTCTACTAAGTTCATTTCCTTTGCTTGAAACCGGCGGTGAGTGGTATGAAACACGCACACTACCCCAATTAAGCCTTGGTTATCCAAAATCGGACTAATTAGCAAAGACACTACCGTAGCAGCCTCTAGGGATTGTGCGCCCGGTATATCCTCAACCTTAGAACTTTCGGTTTGCGGCATCGGAACTTCGTGAATGCAGGGTTGACCGGCAAAGAGTCGGTTTCGGAACTGTTCAGGCCAATCTTGCAGAGACGAACGCGATCCAATCAGCGGCGCTGCTAGTTGAAGTGAGCCGATCAAGTGTTGAGAACGCACCTCAAAGACTTCCTGCCGCTCATCAAACAAACTGGCATAACAACCATCAACGCCAAGGGTGTTCGCCAAACCTTCCACCGCAATTTTTAGCATTTGGTCTTCACCCAGCGATTGCAGCAGTGCTTCAGTCAGCTGGCGGATCAGCTGCTCAAATTTCAGCGATTGTTCTAAAGAGCGCGTTCGCTGGTTAACCCGGTTTTCCAATTCATGCGCGTAAGCTTGCAGTTGGTGCACCAGATTGGCTTGCTCAATGGCAATGGCCAACTGATTGGCAACTGCTTGCAAAAGCTGCTGTTCGTCAGCCGTCCACTGTCGGGGACCCTGACATTGATGAACCACCAACAAACCCCACAGCGGAGGAATGGAAGGCCGGCGGAGCGCATTGCCGGCATCTTGCCTGGAGCCATTTTCTTGAAAGTTTCCGTTGCTACGATGCCCTGCGCCTTCGGTACGTTGAATGGCCACTGCCATCATGCTACGAACTTGCATTTGCTGTAGCATTTTATGGTGACATTCGGCGAGTTCTTCTGTCCGAACATCGGTCACACTCCATAGACGCCCGTTGCGATAGGCTTCCAGATAAGGCAGGGGAATACAATCTGCAGAGAACGACATCCCCTTAAGGGTCGGATAAATAACAAGAACGTCTTCAGCAACACAAATTCCACTGCTTGACAGATTTGGATTAACCTGAGCAAGCGCTGAGACGCTAAGCTCAACTAACGAATCGTCAACTAGCTGGTAAGCTAAAACTCGGTCTGCACCCAGTGCCTGTCTAAGACGCTGGACTGCTGTTTGCAAAATCGCATCGAGATCGAACGTCGCACGGATTTTAGCGGAAATTTCACTTAAGAGGGCTTCGCGCTCCCGCCGCTGCTGGATCTCCAGTTCAGCTCGTTGGTGTTCGCTTAAGTCTGTGACAAAACTCAGCAAGTAGCTTTCTTCTACCTCTTCGCCAATCAGCGACATTGCCACTTCTGCTGTGACAAAGGAACCGTCCCGCCGCAGATATCGTTTGCGAAGCGTTTGACGTTTGCTGCCGCCGTTCAGCATTTGTTGAATGACTCTCACCTCAACCGCAAAATCTTCTGGATGAGAAATTGATCGGCGATCTAAATGGCGCAACTGGGTTTGGGTGTAACCTGTGAGGCGACAAAATGCTGGATTGGCACTCAGGATACCGCCATCGAGGCTTTCGTAGAGAATGCCGATGGGGGCTTCCCAGAATAAGTTGTTAATGCTCTCATCCGGGCTGAATTTGGCCTGAGGTATGCCGGCTGCTAAGGGGTGAGGATTGCCTGGAATTTTAGTTTGTGAAACAGGTGGCGAATCAGGCAAGGGTGAAGTTTGTTGTTTTAAGTTGTTAACGTTTAACTTTTCAGTTTCTTGATTGCGCTTAATCGTTTCTTCTTGTAGGTTTTCGGTGACATCAGCGCTATTTTCTCCGACAACTCCTAAGAGTTGTAACCAAACCCGGCGCAGCACGTTGCTGTGATTGTTAAGGTCTGTTGCTTTTAATCCTGAGCAATGAGGTGCTGCCGCTGCTACTGCTGGGGTGCTGAGCAAATTGACGATGACTTGTGGGTCAAAGTTTAAGGAAACTTGCCAAATTGGGGTTGTTACGGATGCAGATAAGAACTCTGTTTCTGAAGATTGCCCTAGGGAAAATGAAGGATGAATTTGCTGATGGTGTTGTGACTTGAGGCTTGTTGTGGCAGGCTCTAGATGAATCCAAATATTGAGATAAGAACTCAATATGATTAAACTTGCTTCCACTTCAGCCAAATCAATTAACTGGAAGGTTGGCAACTGAGGCGTCCCGGTCGCTTCTGGGTTGCCGGCTGAATTTTTTGAGGCTCTGTTGTTGGCTTTTTTAGTAGATAGTGGCTGAACAGGGTTGCTGCTGTCGGCAGGCCGCACCAGCAGTTTTGGATCAAGGCTTTGTTGGGCTTTGTGGGCGGCTTCCCACCAGGTTTGCGCTAAACTCTGACAAAGTTCTCTATTTTTGCCGGCAGCCAATAACGTCCGCAACCGACCATTCGAGGCGACGGCTGTTTGTAAAATTTCTACTAGAGAACACACTCTGGGCCAAGTCAAATGGAGGATAATTTGACTTGGCAAAGTTAGATAGCTCATTCGTTTACCGCGCTGATTCAGTCGTTGTTCACTTATTTTGATAACGGTCAGCTCGCCTCTTAAGAAAAGACTAAACAACAAAATTTTTTGTTGGAAGCTTATGTCTAAGTCTAGCTATTAAATAACCATTCAGAGTTTTAAAGAGTTGATCCCAGGTAGTTGTACTTTCACAAAGCCAGATAAAAAGTCATCTTATGTACCCACCATTAAGTGCGGCGCTTACAGGCTGAGGTCATGCTTTATCCCTTTTCAACTTCTCTAGTCCTATTGTGCCTCGTTAATCGGGTAAGCAGAGCAAATATTTACAACGCCTTGTAACTATTAATACATTTTAAAGGGCTGCCGGAAAGCTGGCTCAGCAACCGACTGCATTGACATCTAGAGTTTGAAGGCGGTGAAAGGTGAGTTTGGCTGGTTGTCAATAAGTCGGCTTTCTAGCAAACAGGCTGATAAATAGAGCCAACATTGCCTGTAAGCCGAATCTTTGGGTAAGTTTTACGAATCGTTAAATTGACTAATTTTCCCCTGCCGACTGGGGATCGCTCTTGCCGGCGGGGGCGATTTGCACTCAGGCAATTGCAGGGACTCAGCTGCCGTCGGCACCCTCTGAATAACGCACAATTCCATCAGCAGACTCTGCATAATAGCTGCCGTCAGCGTCTTGATAATAGAGATTGCCCTCGGCGTCTATCGCTGCGATGTTCCCCTGAGAGTCTTCTGTATAAAGCGTTCCGTCTGCATCGACTGCTGTATAATTTCCTGCAACATCCACTACTTCGGCATTACCCCCGGCATCCTCTATATACACATTCCCCTCGGCATCCTCTGCATAAGCGTTGCCTTCCGAGTCGTATTGTGTGTAAACCATCAAAACAGTCCTTCATTGCAGACCTGATGGGTCGTATTCTAACAAAGGGTTGAGAAAGCTTTCTGAAAGCCATCTAAAGATTGAATGAAGGCTTTTCTCCCCTCAGCTTGCTGTGGATGAATGCGATAAACTGTCACTCTACAGGTCAAAAGCGAGGACACTTCTAGTATGGGTTTGGAGCCAACCACCGCTGATGCCGGCACTGAAGAAGTCTCAATCGAGTTGCCGACGAGCATCGAATCCTCCCCACTGCACAATGGGAAGCCGTCAAATCGAGCCAGCGCTCGTAAATCTTGGACAATCGAGAAAAGTGAAGAACTGTATCGCATTCGCGGCTGGGGGGAGCCTTATTTTTCAATTAATGCTGCCGGTCATGTAACGGTATCACCCAAGGGCGATCGCGGCGGTTCTCTCGATCTTTGTGAATTAGTAGAAGCCTTACAACAGCGTAACTTAGGGCTGCCTTTGCTGATCCGGTTTTCGGATATTTTGGAAGATCGGATTGAGCGGTTAAATGCTTGCTTTGCCAAAGCTATTGCCCGTTACAAGTATCCCGGTGTTTATCGCGGTGTTTTCCCGGTGAAATGCAACCAACACCGGCACTTGTTAGAAGACTTGGTGCGTTTTGGTCAACCGCATCAGTTTGGCTTAGAAGCCGGTTCTAAGCCAGAGTTGCTGATTGCTTTGGCAACCTTAAAAACCCCAGGGGCACTGCTGATTTGCAACGGTTATAAAGACCGGGAGTATATCGAAACTGCAACCTTAGCGCAGGGATTGGGACAGTTGCCGATTATTGTGATCGAGCAGCTAGAAGAAGTGCAGTTAGTGATTGAAGCCAGCCGTAAGTTGGGGATCGAGCCGGTGCTAGGGGTTCGAGCCAAGCTGAGTAGTAAAGGAATTGGCCGCTGGGGTGGCTCAACCGGCGATCGGGCTAAATTTGGCCTAACGATTCCCGAAATAATTCAGGCTGCCGATCAGCTCAATGAGGCCGGTTTGTTGAACTCGTTGCAGCTACTGCACTTCCACATTGGCTCTCAAATTTCCTCAATTAGCGTAATTAAAGACGCGATCCGAGAAGCCAGCCAGATTTATGTCGAGTTGGCCAAGTTGGGAGCCAATATGAAATATCTGGATGTGGGCGGCGGTTTGGCGGTGGATTACGATGGCTCTAAAACCAATTTCCACGCCTCCAAAAACTACAATATGCAAAACTACGCCAATGATATTGTGGCGGAAGTTAAGGAGGCTTGTGAGGAGCGCCAGCTGCCGGTGCCGACGCTGATCAGCGAAAGCGGGCGGGCGATTGCTTCCCATCAATCGGTTTTAGTCTTTGATGTGCTCGGTACAAGTGAAGTCCCGTCTGTGGCACCGGCACCGCTGGGAGAGCGAGAACACCTGATTTTGCGAAATCTCTACGAAACTTACCAGTCGATCGGCGTGGAGAATTACCAAGAGGCTTACCACGACGCGATTCAGTTTAAGGAAGAAGCGATTAGCATCTTTAACTTTGGCTATCTCAGCCTGCGGGATCGCGCGAAAGCTGAGCGTCTCTACTGGGCTTGTTGCGAAAAGATTCTTTCTCTTGTCCGCCAGCAGGACTATGTGCCTGATGATTTGGAAGATTTAGAGAATATCATGGCGTCGATTTACTATATCAACCTCTCTGTCTTCCAATCAGCGCCTGATAGTTGGGCGATTAACCAGCTGTTCCCGATTATGCCGATTCACCGGCTGGAGGAAGAACCGACGCAGCGAGGCACACTGGCGGATCTGACTTGCGATAGCGATGGCAAAATTGATCAGTTTATTGACCTTCAGGCGGTCAAGCCGGTGTTAGAATTGCATCCCCTGAAAGCCGGCGAACCTTACTACTTGGGTATGTTTCTTGCCGGTGCTTACCAAGAAATTATGGGCAATCTGCACAACTTGTTTGGCGACACTAACGCGGTTCACATCAAGCTGACGCCCAAAGGATACCAAATTGAACACGTTGTCAAGGGGGACACGATGACGGAAGTGCTGGGCTATGTTCAGTACGATCCTGAAGATTTGGTTGAAAGTATCCGCAAACAAACTGAGCAAGCTTTGCAAGAAGGGCGGATTTCCCTGAAAGAATCCCAGATGCTGCTGCAAAATTACGAGCGCAGTTTGAGCGGGTATACCTATCTATCGAGCTAGGGAATGGGGAATTGTTAATTCAATAGCGCTCAGGTGTCAGTTGCCACTGATATCTGAGCGCTATTTATTCGTGATTCCCTACAAGTTTTCGGTGCCTAAAAGTTCGGCAATGACTTGCCGTTCCGCCGGCGGTTGGTCTGGCAGCGATTTCCGGGCGTCGGTAATCAACCAGTCTAAAGCGGCTGCTTCCAGGTCAATGTTTTCGCCGTTTTTATCAATGCAGTAACGCCCAAAAACTAATTTATCGATTAACCGTGCCCCTTGCCCCAAACGCGAGTATTCAAAAATCACGCTGTTTTCAACGGTTGCCCCACTGCAAATACAGCAATTCGGGCCGATCATCGTTGGGCCGATAATTTTTGCGCCATCTTCAATGCGAGTCATGCCCCCGATGTAGACCGGCCCTTCAATCTCGACTTTGTCCCAGTTAATGGCGACGTTGAGACCTGTGTAGACGCCTGGCTTCACTTCATGCCCTGGAATGGCAACATTTTTGACTTCTCCGAGCAGCACGCCGCGAATGGCACGCCAGTAGTCAGGAACTTTGCCAATGTCCACCCATTGAAAATCCATTGTGATGCCGTAGAATGGCGCTCCAATTTTTACCAGATGGGGGAACAACTGGCCACCAATGTCAAATTCTTGGCCGGAGGGGATGTAATCCAAGACTTCTGGCTCAAAAATGTAAATGCCGGTGTTGATGCTGGTGCTGAGGGCTTCTTCGACTTTGGGTTTTTCTTGGAAGGCTTTGATCCGGCCCTCTTCATCCGTAACCACAACCCCATAGCTAGGAACTTCCTCTTTAGGGACGGATTTCATAACCACTGTGGCAATTGAACCTTTTTCGCGGTGCCACTTGACGGCAGCGGTTAAGTCCAGGTCAATTAAAGCATCGCCACACAACACCACAAAGGTGCTATCAAAAAAGGGAGAGAAGTCTTGGATGCGGCGCATCCCGCCGGCTGAGCCTACGGCTTCCCCTAGGAGTTCACCTTCTACAATTCTGCCTTCAAAGGAATAGGCAATCTGAACCCCAAATCGCTGGCCATCTCGGAAATAGTTCTCGATCTCATTTGCTAGATGGCTGACGTTGACCATAATTTCGTTAAAGCCATGTTGCCGTAGCAACTCAACTAAGAACTCCATCACTGGCTTTTGCAGGATGGGAATCATGGGTTTGGGAATGGTTTGGGTAATGGGGCGGACGCGGGTGCCCTTCCCAGCAGCCAGAATCATGGCTTTCATAAAAGTTTTTCTCTCAAGCCGTGGCCAATCAATTTAGTCAATTGATAGTTTACAGTTCGTTTAATGCCGATGGGAGCGAAGGACGCGCAAGTCATGCGTTGATTTAGAAATTTATCGTTCAGTCCAGCCGGCTCCAAACAACAGGCTACCAGTTATTTTCCTCATTAATGCACATTTCTTGAGATCCTGTGGATGCCAGCCTGCTGATGCATCCTTTTCAGCCGCTCAACTTGCCGGTTTAATGCTTTCATCCACTTCGGCGGCTGGTAGCTGGAGCGATTCTGGAAGCGCCCGGATTTTCAAGTCTTGGTAGAATTCCTCTTGACTTAACTCGACCTTAGACTGAGCCGACAGCAACAGCAGCGCCCAGAAAACGCCTACCCGGTCATTTTCCTTGATTTCTTGCCGGCTCGTGTCTGCCGGCACGGGTGACTCATCGGCAGCTTGCTGGGTTGCGGATGACAAACGCTCTAGCAATTGATCTAGCTCTAGCCAGTCGTGTTCTTGCGAGATTTGAGTCCAATTCTGGAGGAAAAACCGCTCCAAGACGCCGGCAACTTCGGAAAGATTTTCCTGGTGGGCCAGATGGGTGATGGCACGAGCGACCTGGGCACTGGATCTGGGGCTAGATTTTTTGGGACGCGCCCGACGGGGGCGATCTTCCATTGCTACTGCCATCAGCTGTAGCTGGTCGATCAATTCCTGAAGGGTGACGCGGCGTTTTTGCGGCGGCTGGGCAACGGCACGCCGCCGCAACTGGCGCTCTAGCTTTAGTGGCCCTCGCTGTGCAGTATCGTCGAGTAGTTCTGTGTCATCTTCGAGCAGTTCTGCCTCGTCCTCCGGCTCGGAAGAACGAGCCAGACTATCGGCTTTGAGCAATACCAGCATGGAGGCATACAAAAAAGCCTGCCCTGACTGCGATAGGGCGACTTCCCGCTCAAGTTGGCCGGCTTCGCGAACTGGAGCAAGTTCGCTTAAAAAGCGGTCAATGACCTCAATCACTTGGACATCCCAGGGGTTAATTTCTCCCTGTTTGGCTAGGTCGATTAGCAGGGCAATGCCGAGTTCTGGGGCAGACGAGCCGCGATGATTGAGGTTCGCTGCATCAGGGGACAATGAAACTGTCATATATTAGACCTTCATCTCAAATCCGCGCATACAGACTCGTGTCGAATGCTAAGTTAACACAACTGCATTCAGCTACCGCGCCCCATAAAGTACACAAGGGAAGTGGGGGAGCTTTTGGGGGTTTTTTTAACATTGAAGCAGCGAATCAGGGGAGATGGGGAGATACTGGGAAATGATTCGGTAATTAATTAATCGTAAATTATCTCATTTTTTGATTGGAAACGGCAAGCTGGCCACTAGCAGCCAGGAAGGAGTGGCAAGTCTTGGGCCAGTTTGTGGATCTCATGTTCAGCCGGTGATGCTAAGGCGTCACCCAGGCTCGCATTTGTGTCTGATCAGGCGTCTGTGGTTGACACCTCCTGAGCGAGAGAAGCATTCGTGGTGAGGGGTTCGCTGGCAGGAGGCAGCCGGTGCTGGTCTTGCAATTCTGCTTTATAGCGTTCCATATCTTGCTCTAATTCTTGAATGCGGTCATCTCTTTTACGAATTTGACGAATATCTTGGCGGGCTGCCAGTAGCCGCTGCAAGCGAGTCCACACACCAAAAAGCCAAGCTAAAACGGCTCCAATCCCCATCGCCAAAATCAGTTCAATGGAAATTGGGGCTTGAAATTGGATACCTTCGATAATCTGAATGGTGGCCGGCTGTGTATTTTCGATGCTGAATAAAACCAGCGCTAAGCACACTACGAAGATGATGACGAAGTTGAGCGGTCGCATCAATGGACTCCTGCATCTTGGGGTTCATTTGCCCATTTTACGGGGGCACCGGCACGATTCAGCATTGTGAGGTTGGAGATTTTAATCGGAAATCTCCGATAGGGAGATAAATTCTGAGTGATACAACAATGCCGGTGAATTTTGGCACTGGGATTTGCCGTCTTGCGTACTGAAATAATTATACAATTTCCGTTTGATAAGTTTATTATAAACTGGGTGGAGGAATTAATGGACAAACTAGCTGATGCAAAATGGATAGGTTGCCGGCATTGAAGGAACGCTTGGAGATAGGAAAGATTACTGCCTCTGGCTTTGAAGCGATTGGTGCCGGTTCAGCAGTCGCCACCCATTACGATGATCGCTCTCTGAAAGCGTATATTTGGCAACAAGACAATTAGTAAATTAAGTTGCAGACAAATCTTGATCAATTGCCAAAAGCTGGGGCTTTGGTGGTAGTCGCTTTCTGGAAACTGAAAAATAATTCTGGATTTTCGGCGCGAGGGTTTACGATTTTGCCATAATCAAGCTATCAGTTAAAAAGACCGGCAAGAAGCTATCATTGCAATTTGAGAATGTAACATTTTATATCAAAGATACCGTGTCGCTTGTTCTTTCTATCTAGGGTTTGCCTAGTGAGACTCGGCAGATAAAAATCTCTCATGAGATTTTCCCCTCTCCCCGTCTTTTGTTTTTTCACTGAAAGATGTGAGATGCTTTCTGTGAGGGAGGCTACCGGGCGAGTTCGGGCTTTCTCCTAGCAGGTTAAGCGCCATGGGCAACAACTCTCTAAAAAGATGCCGGTGTTTGCTGACAGTAAATGTCCATCTGCTGACAGCGAGTTGCTCGATGTTGCCGGCGATTCCCCGTACCTTGTTGATGCTACGGCTTTTTTAACAAGATGTTGGCGCTACAATTTTATATTTAAGCCACTACCTTTAAGGATAACCCTACGATGCTTGCTATTCCTGGCTACCAAATTCTCGCTTTAATTTATGAAAGTGCCAATTCCCTGGTTTATCGGGGACGCCGTGAGCATGATAATCAACCTGTTATCTTGAAACTGCTTAAACACGAGTATCCCTCCCCAGCAGAACTTGCCAGATATGAGCAGGAATATGAAATTACTCGGTCTTTAAATTTAGAAGGCGTTGTCAAAGCTTATGATTTGCTAAAGTATCAAAATACTTCAGTTATGGTTTTAGAGGATTTTGGCGGCGAGTCGTTAAGAACTTTAATGGCTTCGCAAAGGTTTACACTTTTAGGATTTCTGACTCTGGCTGTGAAAATTGCCAAAAGTCTGGGAAACCTTCATGCTGTTAATATTATACACAAAGATATCAATCCCTCCAATATCAGTTTTAATCCTGCGACCGAGCAATTAAAAATAATCGATTTTAGTATTTCCACTGTCCTATCTCGCGAAAGTACGGCGATTAAAAATCCCAGCATTTTAGAAGGAACCCTGGCTTATATGTCGCCGGAACAGACCGGCAGAATGAACCGAAGTTTGGATTATCGAACTGATTTTTATTCTTTGGGGGCGACTTTTTATGAATTACTAACCCATCAATTGCCGTTTATTGCAACGGATGCAATGGAATTGGTACATTGTCACATTGCTAAACAGCCGGTGCCTCCCCATGTGATTAATCCAGAAATTCCTAAAGTTTTGTCTGATATTGTGATGAAACTGTTAGCAAAAACCGCTGATAAGCGATATCAAAGTGCTTGGGGATTAATTGCTGATCTAGAGGAATGTTTAACTCAGTTACAGGATCAAGGGACAATTTCGGAATTTCCAATTGGTCGTCAAGATATATCTGATAAATTTCAAATCCCGTCAAAACTTTATGGCAGAGAACGAGAAATTGAAACACTTTTAATGGCTTTTGATCGGGTTTATGCCGGTACGACGGAACTCATGTTGGTTTCGGGTTATTCAGGAATTGGGAAATCAGCCTTAGTGCAGGTTCTTTATAAACCGATTACCAGGCGCAAGGGTTATTTTATCGCGGGGAAATTTGACCAGTTTCAGCGAAATATTCCCTACTCGGCTGTCGTCAGCGCTTTTTCTGAATTGGTACGGCAACTCTTAACAGAAAGTGAAGTGCAGTTAAATCGCTGGCGCGAAAAACTTTTGACTGCTTTTGGCCCTAATGGTCAAATTATTATTGATGTTATTCCCGAAGTCGAATTGATTGTAGGTACTCAACCTTCTATTGCGGAATTGGGTCCTACAGAGTCTCAAAATCGCTTTAATTTAGTTTTTCAAAACTTTATTCAGGTGTTTTGTTCGAGGGAACATCCACTCGTTATCTTTTTAGATGATTTGCAATGGGCGGACTCTGCAACACTCAAATTAATTGAGTTAATGTTGATGGATCAGGGGACGCAATATCTGTTTGTAATTGGGGCATATCGAGATAATGAAGTGAGTCCTACTCATCCATTAATGATGACCCTAGACACGCTACACCATGAAGAAGCGGTTATTAACCAGCTTAGCTTAGAACCTTTGAACCTTGAGCAAATCAGCTTACTCATTGCAGAGACTTTGCACAGTAATGAACAAGCTGTCAAACCATTAGCAGAATTGGTTTTGCGTAAAACCCAAGGCAACCCGTTTTTTGTGAGTGAATTTCTCAAAACTCTCTATCAAGAAAATCTTCTCACTTTTAATCCCCCATCCTCTGTGACTAAAGGGGGGTGGCAGTGGGATATGGCTAAAATTGAGGCGCTTGCTATCACAGATAATGTGGTGGAATTAATGATTTGGAAGTTAAAAAAACTGCCAGAATCAACCCAGCAAGTTTTACGTTTAGTGGCTTGTTTGGGCAACCAATTTGAATTAAATACCCTGTCTTTAATTCATAAAAAAGAAGCCTCAGAAACCTTTAAAGACCTTTGGCCGGCAGTCCAAGAAGGATTAATATTACCAGCGTCAGAATTAGAAAATACAGATCTTGATTTGATTAATTATCCGCTTTTAATTCTTAATTATAAGTTTTTGCATGACCGCGTGCAACAGGCGGCTTATTCACTGATTGATGAATCCAATAAAAAAGTCGTTCATCTGGAAATTGGGCGGTTATTGCTGGCGAATACCCCCGCCGAATACCGAAGCGAAAGAATTTTTGAGCTAGTCGATCATTTGAATGTAGCGAGATCATTAATTGTAGAGGAAGAAGAACAGCTTGAATTGGCAGTATTAAATTTAGAAGCTACCCGAAAAGCTAAAGATGCAACTGCTTACGTTTCCGCCCAACAGTATTTGACAGCAGGAATGGAAAGCTTAAGCGAAACGATTTGGGAGTCGGATTACGATCTAGCTTTTGCTTTGCATAAAGAACGGGCAGATATTGAATATTTAAATGGAAACTTTGAAGAGTCAGAAAAATTTATCAATTTAACCTTAGAAAATACGCAATCAACTTTAGAAAAAGCAGAAATATACAATCTCCTGATTGTGCAATATACACTGCGGGCTAAATATGAGGAGGGCGTGACAGCAGCGAGAAAGGCTTTAGCTTTGCTAGGCATTGAACTGCCGACAGATAATTTAGAAGCTGCAATCGGTGCAGAAATGGCAGCAGCACAAGAAACTTTAGCAAACCGAAGCATTGCTTCTTTGCTTGATGCACCAGAAATGAGTTTACCAGACAAAAAAATCGCTGCAAAATTAATCGTCAATGCTTTAACCTCTTTTTACTTGATAAAAGCTGAATTCTGGACTTTGAGCGTGCTTAAAGTTGTGAATATGTCGTTTCAATACGGAAATGCTCCAGAATCATGTCTTTGTTACTGTGCTTATGGAATCTTATTGATTAACGTTTTTGGGAATTATAAATTAGCCTATGAGTTGGGAAATTTAGGGAGAAAATTGAGCGAAAAATGGAATAATACCGATCTCAGATGTAAGGTTTTAGTAACCTTTGGAAATACAATTAATTACTGGTATAGACCGATAAAAGAAGGGAACATAATTACTAATGAAGGCTATCAAGTTGCTTTAAATTCTGGATGTTTGGAGTATGCTGGCTATGCGTTGCATAACAAAGTTGTAAATTTATTTATGCAAGGAACTAATCTTTCTCAAATCAGTGCCGAAATTCCTAAATATTTGCAATTTGCCCAAAAAACAAAAAATCAACTGTCTACTGATACGATGATTGGAATGCAACTCTTGATCATGCAGTTAGCCAAACTTGATCAAGAAGAAACTCCTCTTATCAAAAAAGGACTCAGTGAAAGCCAGTATGTAGAAGATTGCCGGCAACGCAGTACCTTTTTATCGCTAGCTGCGTATCAAATTTATAAAATTCAAGTTCTCTACCTCTACGAGCATCTAGATGAAGCCCTAAAAATTGCTTTAGAAACAGAAAGCTTACTTGCTTTCACCGGAGGGATAGCTGTCTCTACAGACTATAATTTTTACTTGTCACTTGTTTTAATTGCCGCCTATCCAGAAGCGTCAGAAGATGAGCAAAAACAATATTGGCAAAAATTAGAAACTAATCAACAGCAGATGAAAATTTGGGCAGAAAACTGTCCGGAGAACTTTTTGAATAGGTATCTTTTAGTCAAAGCAGAAATTGCTCGCATTTCTGGGAAAGGAGAAGAGGCAATAGATTTGTACGATCAAGCAATTGAATCAGCCTTAGAAAATCAGTTTACCCAAAATGAAGCCTTAGCCAATGAACTGGCAGCAAAATTCTGGTTAGCGAAAGGTAAAGAAAAGATTGCCAAAATTTATATGACTGAAGCGCATTATGGCTATCAGCGCTGGGGGGCAAAACGCAAAGTTGAAGATTTAGAAACTAAATATAGTCAGTTGCTAGCCAAAACGCCGGCTAAAAATCGGAGGGGTGATACTTCCAACACGAAGCTAGATGCAACGATTCACACGACAACCGGCAGCAATTCGGAATCTCTAGATTTAGTAACCGTCATGAAAGCTTCCCAAGCAATTTCTGGGGAAATTGTTCTGGATAAATTGCTGGCAAAGTTGATGAAAATTCTTATCGAGAATGCCGGCGCACAAAAAGGCTTGCTGGTTTTGCCAAAAGATGGAAAATTGATCGTTGTAGCCGAAGCATCTGTCACGCAAGATGAGGTGGTGATGCAGAAATCTAACTTGGTTGAGTCCAGTCAAGATTTGCCGGTGTCGGTGATTAATTATGTCGAGCGCACTCGCTCTGATATGGTTTTAAGTAATGCTGCCGGCGAAGGACGATTTACGAGTGATCCGTATATTTCTAAACGGCAACTGAAATCAGTTTTGTGCAGTCCGATCATCAATCAAGGGCAACTGATCGGCATTCTTTATTTAGAGAACAATTTAACCACCGGCGCGTTTACTCCAGAAAGACTGGAAGTTTTAAGGTTGCTTTCTTCCCAGGCTGCTGTGTCCTTAGAAAATGCTTTACTTTACGCTTCAGTCGAACAAAAAGTATCAGATAGGACACAAGAATTAAACGAAAAAAATGTTCGTCTCGAACAAACTCTTCACGAACTAAAACGTACCCAAACCAAACTGATTCAGAGCGAAAAGATGTCGAGTTTGGGGCAAATGGTTGCTGGGGTCGCCCATGAAATTAATAACCCGATTAGCTTCATTTATGGCAATCTTACACCCGCAAGCGAATATGTTCAAAGTTTGCTTTCTGTCATTAATCTCTACCAGCAACACTATCCCACACCGGCAGCCGAAATTTGTGAGGAGATAGAAAACATTGATCTCGAATTTGTGGTGGAGGATTTGCAAAAACTTCTAGATTCCATGAAAGTGGGTGCTGAACGCATCCGCAAAATAGTCTTGAGTTTGCGAAATTTCTCGCGGCTGGATGAAGCGGATATGAAGCCGGTTGATATCCATCAAGGAATTGAATCTACCTTGCTTATTTTGCAACCTCGAATAAGAAAAGAAGGAGGGCGTTCTGGAATTGAGATCATTAAAGAATATGGAAAGTTGCCTCTCATTACCTGCTATGCCAGTCAAATGAATCAGGTATTTATGAATGTCCTAAGCAATGCGATTGATGCTTTAGAGTCATTCGTTCCGTGTTCAGAATCCTTGGAAAATGAGCTAAAGCAAAAAACCATTTATATTCGCACTGAAGCAAATTCTACCGGCTTTGCGACGATTCGGATTTCTGATAATGGCCCAGGTATGACAGAAGATGTGATTCGGAAGATATTTGATCCCTTCTTTACCACAAAGCCGGTGGGTTCCGGCACCGGCTTAGGATTATCCATTAGCTATCAAATTGTCGTAGACTCTCACCAAGGGCAGCTTAACTGTATTAGCACCCCCGGTAAAGGTGCAGAGTTTGTAATTTCAATTCCCATCAAACCTCAAAAATAATAAAGCGGAAGGATAAAACTTGTTTCTGCAACGGGTTTATCCTTCCCCCTGATTGTTAAGCTAACGGTTTAGGTGAAACAGTGGGTTTCCGCCGGCTGCCAATACCAAATGCCGGCAGCAATTGATATTTCAAATATCCACCCGCAGCAACCAGCAAAATAATCACAAACGCACCAATCCCAATCGGACTCGGCACCCAGAACACAGTTTCCAAATGATTTAACTGACCCGGTTGGAGTGCCCAAACTAACTGATTTCCCTGTTTTTCCGGGCTAGTATCATCCGCAGACGCTTGAATTGTGCGCGCGCCCCAAGGCGTGTTTAAACTAAACTTGACATCGACCAATTCACCCGGACTGACTAAGACACTACCATCAGAAGAAAGTACGCCTAAAGAGCGCATATCCAAGTCATAAATTAACCGATTACGAATTGCAAACAACCAGTTATTTTGATTGACGGTAAGGTGAGATTGAATCTCAGGTAGCGCAGGCTCAAGGTTTGCATCTGAGCGAGATTTTTTAGAGTCAACCAAATTAAAAAATTGGTTAAACTTCTTTTCTAGCTCAGCGCCATTATTAAAAGGAATCGTGACCAGCATTTCTCGCTCAGAAATTCGCTGAGTTTTACCTCCCAGTTGCTGTGTGCGCCGCTTCACGCTATCTAACCATTGCTGAACGGTTAAGCTGCTAAAACTTCTGAGCTGTTCTCCCAACTGAATATGCTGTACAATTTCGCCGTGAGTCTGGCTCTCGAAGTTCACCCCAACATCATACTCCACACATCCTGACAGCAATAGCGAAGCCAAAAATATTACCCATAAAAGCCGCCATCGGCTCCAGATAGTCCGAAGACTCCGCATTAAAGAAAAACGATTGCTTGCTGCTAGCATTGCTGATGTAACCTCCACTATTTTTGCAGTTTTATATAGATTTGGTGGCCTAATTTTGGATTTATTTTAATTCGCTAAACCCCGTAAAATCTAAACGATTCGCTTTCGTTTTCCATGCTTCGCATAAAAATGACTCCCCATCTTCCCTACCCAGAAACACAATCCCTGATCAGTCTTTGGTTTCTTGGTATTTTAACGATTATTTTCAACCTCACTCAGGGTGTGCCGGCTTCCTAGCTCACAGAACTCAGGGCAATCAAGCGGCGCAGTGGCCCATTTGAAACCTCAAGCGGCTGCTTTTCGCCAATTCCTGATCGATCTTAGGCTGGATGGTGCTGCGGTTACTAGCCCGATGGCGATCGATATAACTGCAAAATCTGCCGATTACGGTTTAGCTGTGGGTTTTTTAGTGGTTAAATAAATCGAGCTACGAGATAACAACGACAGGAAGTTAGCTGTCCCCAGGGTGAAGCGGGCGTTTTTGCCGGCTGTATGGTTCTAGTCTGCGATCAAGTAAAACAGTTGGTGGCACAGACTCATGGATGAGTTGGATACGCGGGAATGGCTGCTCACAAATGGTTTAGGAAGTTTTGCCGGCGGTACGGTGTGCGATGCTCATACCCGCACCTATCACGGTTGGCTAATTGCGGCGCTTGAGCCTCCCAGCCGGCGCACGCTTTTGCTGTCTCATTTAGAGGCAAGCCTAGAAGTTGCCGGTCAGATTTTCGCCCTGGGGACGCATTTCTGGCTAGGCGGGGCAGTTTCCCCGTTGGGGTTCAATCTGCTGCGCTCTTTTGAAATAGAACCCGTTCCCACCTGGGTTTGGGGTCAAGATAACTGGCAGCTAACCAGGCAATTAGTGATGCCGTATGGAAGAGAAGAATTCGGAAATTCTCTGACTTCGGCTCAAATTGCCAATTCCCAGCCCGAATTGTGTCACCGGCTGTTAATTCAATATCGCTACACCGGCTCTGAAGTGGCCACACTGAGGCTGCGCCCTCTGATTGCGGATCGTGACTTTCACCACCAGCAAGGCGCTGATCCTGGGTTGCAGTTTTGGCAAGAAGCCGGTTCTCGGCAAGTCCGGTTGCAAGGAATCCGCAATGGTGAACCGGCAACGCCTTGGCAACTGCGTTGGAGTGCTGGGGATTACCAACCAGATGGGTTGTGGTACTGGAATTATCAATATTTAGAGGAAACGCGGCGAGGTTTAGGGGATCGGGAAGACCTTTACAGTACTGGCGAACTAAGCGTTTCTTTGCAACCAGGGAATGCCGTGGTTTTGGAAGCGAGGGTGGGATGGCCAGAAGCACCCCTATCTGACCTCAGCAGCGTAGACTTTGAAGCGGCGGTGGAAGCTGAGCAGCAGCGCTTAGATGGGCTGTTTGGCCGGCTGTCTCCACCAGATGCCGGTGAGCGGATTTGGCGACAACTGCTGAAGGCGAGCGATCAATTTATTGTTTACAGAAGTTCGATTGATGGGCCAACGGTGATTGCCGGCTATCCCTGGTTTAATGACTGGGGCCGGGATACGCTGATCGCGTTGCCTGGATTGGCTTTGGCGACGGGTCGTTTTGACATTGCTCGCGGGTTGCTGGAAACCTTTGCCCGTTACTGCCAGCAAGGGTTGATTCCCAATGCTTTCCCGGATGCCGGGGGTGAGCCGTTTTATAACAGTCTGGATGCAACGCTGTGGTGGGTTGAGACCCTGGGGCTGTATTTGGAAGCGAGCCAGGATTGGGATTTCTTGAACTTTGCCTATCCTGTAGTGCGGCAGATTTACAAGGCTTTTACCGCCGGCACTCGTTATAACATTCAGGTGGATGCGTCGGATGGGTTGCTGACGTGGGACGCTGCCGGTGTGGCCCTGACTTGGATGGATGCGGTAATTGATGGGCTGCCGGTGACGCCGCGCCGAGGCAAGCCGGTGGAAATTAATGCGCTTTGGTATTCTGCATTGTGTTGGGCGAGCCAGTGGGCAGAGCGGTTGGCAAGGGATGCCGGTGAGCGCTCTGTGAACTATCAAAATCAGGTTCGCAACTATTCACAAAAAGCGGCAATTGTCAAGAAATCTCTGTCAAAGTTTTGGAATTCGCAACAAGGTTATTTTTACGACACGCTGGAACCGGATGGGCGTGCCGATCCCCGAATTCGCCCCAATGCAGTGCTGGCGCTTTCTCTGCATCACTGCGCCTTCTCTGAGGGGCAAGGGCGTCGGGCTTTGCAAGTGGCGCGGGATCGGCTGCTGACGCCCTATGGTTTGCGGAGTCTTGATCCTGGCGATCCTGGCTATATTGGTGGTTATGCCGGTGATCGGTGGCATCGGGATCGCGCCTATCACCAGGGTACGGTTTGGAGTTGGTTAATTGGCCCATATATCCGGGCATGGCAGCGGTTTTATCCGAATGAGCCGGTTGCTTTTGATTGGCAGCCGGTGTTGGATCACTTCCAGCATCAAGCTTGTTTTGGCTCGATTTCCGAGATTTTTGATGGCGATGCGCCTCACGCACCCCAAGGCGCAATCGCTCAAGCTTGGTCTTTGGCAGAAATTCTGCGTCACTTTGCTGCCGGTGGTCAAATTTATAACAACTCAGGAGGGTAGCTAGTTGGCTCGTAGGAGAGTCGATTTGTTATTCAGAATTCCTGAGTGCTTGTAGGGAGATTCTACGACAAAATAACAGGTTTTATTTCAGCAGGCGATAAGCGCCTCAAGCAACCCCTATTCCCAATACTGCGGGTGCGGCAACAGCAGCACCTCCACCAAGCATTACAGCAGGTGCAATACCTCCGACCATTAATGCAATTCTTCTTGCTGTTTTGGCATCTTTCCTAGCATTACACTCATGCTGAGGCAGATCTTCGTTGTCTTCAAGAAATTTTCCTATTACTATGTCACTCGCTAAACCACTTACAAGACTGCCCACACCTAAAATACCAGCAGCGGCTTTACCGGCAACAGCAACATTAACGAAGCAGCTTTTCTAAATCCCACTTTCATAAGAGTTGTTGCTATAGAATTTAAAGACTTTATCGCGACTTCGGTCGCTTTGTGACTAGCAATTTTAGTTGCTTTTTAAGTTGCGATTTTTGTAGCCACACTAATAGGGGCCGCAGCACCAGCACCTGCTACGCCTGCTCTTACATTGTTCACTTGCTCGCTCTTATATTTTCCTGTTTTGCACCAGTAAGCAAAGTGTTCGCAGTTGTTACTATGGGCATATTGCCAATAAAATACCCCCATGCGTTAAATGAGTGGGAACCTCACTACGGCAGCGCCAGAAAAAGCTTTCCTTGTATATTGGTTATCTTCCTACTGCTCAAACTTATATTGAGCGTAATAGGAGGTACTGTGGCAATCATGTTACGCACATTAGCGATTGTGCTTTGCTTCTTACCGGACAAGAATGAAGTTTCGGAAAAGCTTTAAAAGACAGCGACAGAGAGCAGCACTCCTGTTTTGGTGGGGTTGCTTACCTTTCTTGCCGATAAAGCATACGTTACACGACGTCTGCTTAATAAACAATCGGCTAATAAGGAACAAGTTTAGGTTGAGGAACAATCCCTTGAAACTTTGAAAACTCAGTAACGAAGAATAAAAATTCGTCTGCTGCCTCTAGCCTTGCGTGCCGTAAGGCTGTTGGGGGACGCTTGCGTAGTAAACAACTGGCGAATCAGGAACAAGTTCAAATTGAGGAAGAACCCCCTGAAAACTCAATAACCGAGAACAACAATTCGTCTGTTGATTCATAGTCAAAGCCAATCTTCAAGCATAGAAAAACTTAGGGGAGCAACCCAACGAAGATATAGGCTACTCCCCTAAAATGCTGACTTCATAATATTTTTGTAAATGGCTCAAGCGGGATTTGAACCTGCGACCTTGGGCTTATGAGTCCCCTGCTCTAACCACTGAGCTACTGAGCCGTGCTTTTTTTCAGCCTTAATATCTTAACTCATCAAAGTTCAAGAGTGCAATAGCTAAATTGCAAATTGACTGACAAATTTATGAAAATTTTTCCAGGTAATCTCTCAAAACTGCTGATACGGCTGAGTTTTCTGAGGTTAGCCAGTCAACCGGCAACAATTGTGAATTCCTTCACGGGATCTTCATATTTCGATGTTAATCTCGAAAATAGAACCCTTTCAGGAAAGCAATCTAACGAGAGGGTGAGGACTGGTTAAAGCGATTTGTCTAGAGAAGTCTCCAGAAATCAAATCGGTGAAATTCAGATTCCTTCAAAACTTAGCTATCTTGAAGAGTTGGAACGCACAACATCTGCTGCGACAGAGTTGGCTAAAAGTTGTTTCACTTAACCAGACTTTTCTCAGAAAGATGCTTAAGGGAGCCAATTGGCTGCCCTGTCATCTATCCAATTAGCACAACAGGTGTTTTTATTCACGATTGTGCCCTGGGTGAGATTTTGAGTGGGGGATGTCTAAAATGGGCACTTCAGACTTCCACACTCAAGATTCTCTCAATCCTGCCGCTTAACTACTGAGGTAACATGGCAATCGGATCGATGGCTCCCGTGCCACGCCGGTGGAGTTCAAAGTGAAGGTGCGGGCCGGTACTAAAGCCGGTGCTGCCCATTTCAGCGATTTGCTGGCCTTGCTCGACTTGTTGGCCTTCGCGCACTAGAATCCGGTCATTGTGGGCGTATAGCGTCAAGCTGCCATCTGGATGCTGAATTTCAACCAGATTGCCATAACCCCCCTCGTTCCAGCTTGCGTAGGTGATAACACCAGGCGCAGCGGCGACAATTGGCGTGCCAATGGGACCGGCAACGTCAATGCCTGCGTGCATCCGTCCCCAGCGCCAGCCATAACCTGAGGTCATTTCTCCCTTAGCCGGCCAGATATAGCCATTAAAGCTAGCTGCTCCGTTGGGCAAATAGCGCTCAGCAGGGGCGAGAGGCGGTAAATCTGGAGAAACCATGCGGGGTTGAATGCCTTGATTGTAGGCATCAGCGCCAATTGGTGCTGTCGCAACAACCGGCGCTTGTTCGGGAGCCGGTTGCGTTATTTGTCCACTTCGGGTTCCCAACCGAGCTTGCTGTGGGAGTTTTCCCTGCAACGACTCACGAGGCTGAGCGGGAGTGAACTCTGGGTTGCTGATTTCTCTAGTCGGCACAGATAAGTTCATCACAGAAGGCACCACCGGCGTCGGAGTGGCGATGGCTGCGTTCCCTTGATTGCTAACTTTCTGTGTCTGGTACTTCTCTCTGAGCTTGAGGACTTCAGCCCTTAACCCTTCAACGTAAGGGTTAGATTTGTGGTTAACTTCAGACTCAAGCGACTGATTTGGTTGAACCGGCACCACTGCTACGTTGGCGCTTTCGTTGGGTTTGGATTCCATCGAACTCGAAAAACTGCCGACGATCTCAGGAGTCCCAGGAGTCACCAACGGTAGAGTCGGGTTCAATGCTGAAGCCGGCTGCGGAATTATAAGATTCGGCACTTGCTTCTCTTCAATCAGCTCAGTATTCGCTGCCGGGTTGTAAGCCGCTTCCGGTGCCACATTACTGTTGGCAATCAGAGTCATCGTCTGAGCTTGGGGTTTACCGGCATCAGCGACAGGAATTTTCAGCGTTTGATCCACATTGATAAAATTCGGATCCCTCAGCTCATTCGCATGAATCAACTCTGACTGAGAAACTCCATAATTCTGGGCAATCACACCGACTGTGTCGCCCGAATTGACTCGGTAAACATTTGCTTTCGCTTCTTTGACTTGCTTAGAAGGAATCACAACCGTTTGTCTGTCGTCCGTTGCAATCACAACCGCTTGCGACATATCCGGCACTTGTACTCCCTGTGAGGGCGTAAACACCGGCTGTTTGTCTTCAAGAGGCGATGCTGCCATCTCTGGGGCTGGCACCACAGTCGTTTCCGGTGTGGGCACACTCAGTGGCACGCTCTTGATTGCAGCTTCCGGACTCGCTGCCGGCACCACGGGCACAAACTCTGGATGCGGCACCACAGTCGTTTCCGGTGTGGGCGCAATCAGTGGCACATTCTTGAATTCAGCTTCCGGACTCGCTGCCGGTACTACTGGCACTAACACTTCTCGATCCGCCCCGACAGACGGATAGGAAAAGTTTGTGATTTGATTGGCCACAGAGGGGTTTTGCCCCCGCTCCGTAACCCATTGAGATGAACTTGCAGGCTCCTCAGACCGCAACTCCGCCAGACCATTTTTCAGCCGATTCGATGATCGCTGTAAATTTTTGATGGCAACATCTTGATTTGCCTTTAAAACCTCTTGCTTAGCCTTAAACAGCTCATTAACGTCATCCGCAATCGGACTGTTAATGGCTAAGGGTACCACCAGCGTGTTTGCCGGCGACACCACCTGAAATTCCTCAAAGCTCCTTGTGGCCTCAGGAATATCCAGCCTTGGCTCTGCAAGCCGGACAGGCTCTGAGCTAATGCTGTAGGAAGGTTCGTTTGCCGTAACGGGCAAAGCTATTTCCGTAGAATCAACTTCAGGTGACAAGGGCAAAAGCCTTGAATCTTCCTGTTCCGCGTGTCTGGGTAGCGCATTCGCTTCAGGTATGGCAATCACTGTCTGGGCAGCCGGTGTCACTTCATCGGTGACCGGCAACCAAGCTGTTTGATCTAACGATGAGATTGCCCTCTTCGCCGTCGGTTCAGCTTTTATGGGTTCAGCTGCAAACGCTCTATCTCCTTGTCTCGGCAGAAACAGGCTAGAGGCACCCATAGAAATGGCCAATCCAATCATGGCTGCAGAAGTACGAACCCGGCGGTTGCCCTCTGGGTGCGCCTGCCTGAATAATCCCAACTTGCACGCAGAAAATTTTACTAACGCCTCCTTTTCTGAAGAGGGGGAAGGAACAAACCTTACCTTCTGCGGAAATTCTCGTTTCAAGAAACGACCTCCTAACAACCAGCGCTTAACTGTCCTTGAGTGAACCAATCTATTATGACCAATCAATGATGAGAATCACCTCTAAAAGAGATCTAAATCACTGAGAGTCGATATGCTTAGGCAAGATTACCCTGCTTTTCCAATTTAGACAAGCTTACATTGATAAAAACCTCAGACCGGAGAGTTTTCGTCTAGCCTCGAGTGGTCAGGGGCTTGTGTAAGGCTTTCTCGCTGCTGTTCAGCGCTGTGTAGATGTTGGCACCGTTACTGTGGCCAAATAACGGAATTGACTCACCAGACGTGTATTTACGCTTATTTTTTCGAGAAATACAACCCTACCTTTTGGCTGCTCCGCTCTGGCATTACTCAAGTAACCGCCTCCACTGAAGCGCTCAATCTGCCAGTTTTGCTTAACAGATAAGTGTTTGAGCGAATTGAAGCTCATTGTTTTCGATCAAAAAAAACTATCTATTTCGCCACCTGTTCTCTCTGAGAGTTTGATAGAAATTTCTTATCACAAGTAACTTCGGCTCATTTTTATCATACCTGGATAGTTTTGGGATGATTATAGAACGACTTTACTAACTGTCGAAGTATTTAATCTCTTTTATGTAAAGGTTATTTATAAAAAATTATTTAATATCTGTGTAGATATATTAGGGATTTCCCTTCAGAACAAGTGTGCAATAATTCATCTTGCTGAAATCGCTACAGGTTAAGGTTTTCCACAGATGTGGCGGCCAGAACTATAAAGTGATAAAGTCATGACCGGCCTCACCAGTAGCGACTGTCAGCCGGCAAAGTTTTCAGCCCAAATAGCCCAATTGACGGCGCGCTTCAAATAAACCTATTGCCGCACTCACTGAAAGATTAAGGCTGCGAACGTGGGGCTGTGTCATGGGAATGTAGACAGTCTCATCACACGCAGATAACACTTCTGCCGACAGACCTAGGGTTTCACTGCCAAACAATAGCCAATCATTGGGCAGAAACTGAAATTGAATATAGCTACACTTTCCGCGAGTGCTAAATCCCACACATCGACCCCCACGCGCTTGCTGGAAATCTTGGAAAGCTTCTACAGATAGGTGATACTGCCAATTCACATACGGCCAGTAGTCCAAACCGGCTCGTTTGAGATAGCGATCACTAATTTCAAAGCCCATTGGTCCCACTAAATGCAGTTCTGTGCCGGTAGCGGCACAAGTACGGGCAATATTGCCAGTATTTGGCGGAATTTGGGGATGAATCAAGACAATTTGAGGCATGAATTACTTAATCAATCTTAATGCCGGCAACTATAGACTTAATCAGGCTCTCCAGACTGACTAAACCCCTCTCAAGATAGAGGTTAACTATTGCTTTTTCTAATACACCCTCCACCCACTCCATTGATTAAATATTCTAATTTCCCATTTGGGCACTGAACTAAGCAGCCAACAGTTGGCATAACTTATCTTCTAGATCCCGTTCTTGCTCAGCCATCGATTGAATAGCCTGAGTGATAATACTCTGACAATCGAGTCCTCCAGAGTGCATTTTTAGCCACTGTTGGGCGCTATTGCCTTCTCGGAGAATTTTTTTCAGGGGTGAGAGGAAGCAACTGAAGCCGCGTTTTTTAGCCACAGGCCAAACTTCTTGGTAAATTTCCTCAATCCAATCTCTAGCTAAGATGGGCCTGCCGTCCTGCCAGTGTCGCAGCTGGGCATCTAAACTTTGATGGGCAGCAGCCTGTTCGTTAGCATCCGTTAAGACTACTAATTCTTCTGCTCGGTTCCCTGCCGGCAACTGGCTCATTTCCAAAGGATCTAAACCCGGATCATTAAGCAATTGCCACAATCTCGCTTCTAATAACGCCGTAATCGCCAGCAGCGAAATCGGATCGGTAACTAGGTCGCAAATTCTTAGTTCCAGCCGGTTGAGATTGTAAGGACGCCGATCACCATTAGGGCGCACTGATGACCACAAGTGGCGAACATTTTGCATGGTTCCCAGCACCAGCTGAGCTTCAGTCCACTGCACAAAATGGCGGTGGCTTTCAAATAGCGGAACATGGGCCGGCGTTTTCGGAAACATCCGCCACCGGGTCGAGTGATTGCCGGTGATTTGGCCATTGAGGAACGGCGAAGAGGCACTGAGGGCGAGATATAAAGGAGCTTCTACGCGGATCAGGCGACAAGCCCGCATCAGTTGCTCCAAATCGCTGATGCCTATATTAATGTGAATGCTGGCGGTGACAACAGTAGTGCCGTAAGTTTGTTCAATGTAATCGTGGTAGGGATTATTGGGGTCAGATCGGTAGAAGCGATCGCTCCCTTCTAAGGGCAACGTACTGCCAGGGATCACCGTGTAATCACCCAGATTTTTTAAATACTCCCGCAACTCCACTCTCGGGCGCACTAAGGCACATAACAACCGCTCATAGCGACAAAAAGGCGCAGTGGTATATTCCACGTTACGACTATCTGGCTCTCGGACAAATCCATCTAAGTCAGCCACAATTCGGTCAGACAACCCCACAACCCTGCCTTGGGGTGTGCCGGTGTACATTTCGACTTCAAAGCCTTTTGATAGCAGCACAGTTTCTCCTTTGCTGAGTTAATGACTCTTTATCTAATATCAGGGAAAAGTGGGCGCTACATCTACCGAGCGTCTGAGGTTTTCGCTGAGCTTGTCACTAGATAGTTGTGTATATCCTTTCTAATTTACATAAAATTTAGGCAAAGATACTCAATTGTGATTATTAAAAGTCTACTTGACTGCAAAAGTTCTAACACTTATACAAAGAATTTCCACACTTGCTTTCCTGTAACTTTATTTTTTATGGGCTTAGGCTTTACCTAACACAAAGTAACCTAACGATTTGATTGAAAGCCCCACAAAAACTGGGCAAACAAGGAACCCTAAACTTCAAAAAATGCTGTATTTTTTTTATCCAAAGCCTAATTAAAAAGCTTGTTCTGCAAGAAAGGCAAGTGCTACCCAAAGTAGTAAAAATAGACAGTATTTTTAAGATTTTAAATATTTAAAAGTAAATAATTAAAATTTTAGATAAGTAGTTACCTTTTATCTTTAGCAAAAAGTTTTCAGGGAGAATTTTCGTAAAGTGTTAAAAATATATTTCTAGCCAAGCTAAACCATTAACACTGTTTGTTGCGAACAGACAAACTTCGCCGAACGTGCAGCAGACGAGAATGTATCTCTGGGTCACAAGAGCACAACAAGGGAATTAGGCTAATCGGATGCGAGTCCCCTACTTAGCCTGTAAGATAAAACACTATCAAACGAGGTCTTCAGAGATGGCCTTGTATCCTGCCTTGCCGATCATCAATGAGAGAGTATAACTGAGTCTATGCGTAGATGGGGTTCCTTATTACTAGCCACCATGCTCTTGGTCATGCCCCTAGTAGGCTGTCGGAGCCGGCAGTCACAACAGACAACATCCAGCCAAACTACCCGTCAGAGTCGCTTAGAGACTGTATTAAAACGCGGAAAGTTAATTTGTGGTGTTGGTGCTGACTTGCCCGGATTTAGTTATGTGGGCCAGGACGGCAAATATGTTGGATTGGATGTAGATGTCTGCCGTGCGGTCGCTGCCGCTTTGTTTGATAACCCGGATGCTTTAGAAATTCGACCTTTGACCCCTAAAGAGCGGTTTACCGCTATGCAGTCCGGTGAAGTGGACATTCTCAGTCGCAACACCACCTGGACTTTAGGCCGTGATACCGAAGTGGGAATGGAGTTCGCTCCCACGGTGTTTTATGACGGTCAAGCCATGATGGTAAGAAAAGATAGTGGCATTAAGTCATTAGAAGACTTCAAGGGAAAGGCTGTCTGCGTGCAAACCGGCACCACTACTGAGAACAGCTTGGCTGACCAAATGCGTAAACGCGGCGTTACTTATCAACCGCTTGTGTTTGAAGAAACCGATGCCACCTTTGCAGCTTACGCACAAGGTCGCTGCCAGGGTGTAACAACCGATCGCTCTCAACTAGCCGGACGTCGCAGCATTTTGCCAAATCCAAATGACCACATTATTTTGGATGCGGTGATGTCGAAAGAACCTTTAGCACCATTAGTTCTTGGTGGAGACACCAAATGGTTCGACGTTGTTAAGTGGTCAGTTTTTGCTTTATTTAATGCTGAAGAGTTAGAAATCACCTCGCAGAATGTAACACAGATTGCCTCTACAACCACCGACCCAGTAGTGCGGCGTTTTTTAGGCGTCGAAGGAAATCTGGGTAAAGGAATGGGTGTTTCTAATGAGTTCGCAATTCGCATCATTAAACACGTTGGGAACTACGCGGAAGTTTACGACCGCAACCTCGGCCCTAAAACACCGTTAAACTTGCCGCGTGGGATTAACAATTCTTGGGGAAAGGGAGGTCTGTTATACTCTCCTCCGTTCCTCTAAGAAGATACTTCAGTTGTCAATTCTTAGGGTTCTATTGTCAATAGCAAAAAACAATGGAGAGACAAAGGACAGAATACAAAGGACAAAAGATAAGGAACAAAACCCCCCTATGGCGTGATGACAGGTTTTGGCGGATTGCCGGCCAAGTTTTGGCCGTTTTGCTAGTAGGCATCACAGTTGCCATCTTAGTAGATAACCTACTTTTTAACTCTGAGCAGCAAGGAGTTGAATATGGGTTAGATTTTCTGGGTGAGCAGGCATCTTTTGATATTGGTGAAACACTGATTCCTTACTCCCCTTTAAGCCCCTACAGTCAGGCTTTACTGGTGGGGATAGCTAACACCCTGCGAGTGATAGTTATCGGGATAATTCTGGCTACTATTGGGGGCGTAATCATTGGATTCTCTGTAATTTCAGATAACTGGCTAGTGCGGCAACTGGCAATTATATATGTAGAAACCATCCGCAACACGCCTTTACTGCTCCAACTGTTTTTCTGGTACTTTGCTGTTTTTCTAACAATGCCTGTGCAAGAAAATTCAATTTCGCTGCTGGGATTTATTTCTCTTAGCAATCGCGGAGTCGAGTTGGGTAGTATCCGTCTATCTTCTGAATTCTGTGCTTTGCTGGTGGGGCTAACCGTTTACACTGCCGCTTTCATTGCAGAAATCGTTCGCGCCGGCATTCAATCTGTGCCTCGCGGACAGTGGGAAGCCGCAAAAGCTTTGGGAATCAAACCATTTTTGATGCTGCGGTTGGTCGTGTTTCCCCAAGCTTTGCGGGTGATTATTCCACCTCTAACGAGTGAGTATCTCAATTTAGCAAAGAATTCGAGTTTGGCGATTGCTATTGCCTATCCAGATATCTATTCGGTTTATTCAACCACCCTCAATCAGACGGGTCGCTCTGTAGAAGTCATTGTGCTACTTATGGGTACCTACTTGGCGATTGATCTTCTGATTGCCGGCGGGATGAATTTGTTCAACAACTCAGTACAAATTAAAGAGAGGTAAAAGTTTTAAACTTTGAAGGATAAGTTTGCCCGAATCCAAAGCTTGTAAATATTCATAAACTGAGTTTTGAGTGATGAATTTTACAGAATAGAAAATTCTAGATATTCGTAAAATAAGCTTTGTCGTTATACTTATCCTTCTTCTGATAAAATTTTCGCTTTAGATAGTCTCGAAAAAGCAGTCGCTCAAAACTCAGAATTAATGCAAAACCCTGAAAATTCAAAATTCAAAATTCAAAATTCTATCCCCTGGTTGCGCCAGAATCTCTTTAATACTTGGTACAACAGCTTACTCACGCTTTTCTGCCTCTGGCTGATCTACCAGTTACTGGGAGCGATTTTGGGCTGGGCAATTGGCAAGGCACAATGGGCAGTTGTCTGGGCAAACTTACGACTACTTTTAGTAGGCCGATACCCACTTGGCGAAACTTGGCGGCTGTGGTTGATTGGGCTTATTTTGGCGGGATTAACCGGCTTGTCAGTGTGGCGACCTCGTCTTTTGCGGCGGTGGTTGCCGGTGGGGTGGCTGGCTGCTTTCCCAGTCACTTTATGGCTCATTGGAGGCGGCTGGGGTTTAATGCCGGTGGGTACAGAACTTTGGAACGGTCTACTGCTGACCTTGTTAATGGCTGTGGTTAGTATTGTTCTATCTTTTCCCCTCGGTGTCTTACTCGCTTTAGGACGACAGAGCACTCTGCCGGTGGTGCGGTGGTTTAGTATCTTCTACATTGAAGTGATCCGAGGACTGCCTTTAATTGGCATTCTGTTTATGGCACAAGTGATGTTACCACTACTTTTGCCACCAGAAATCCGCTTGGATCGGGTGCTGCGAGCGATCGCCGGCTTGACTTTATTTAGTGCCGCCTACCTGGCAGAAAATGTGCGCGGTGGATTGCAATCTCTGCCTCGCGGTCAAGTTGAAGCCGGCAAAGCCCTCGGATTCAATCCATTCTTAGTCATTGGGCTAATTGTGCTGCCTCAAGCATTACGGGCGGTTATCCCAGCGATTGTCGGTCAATTTATTAGTTTGTTTAAAGACACAACTTTGCTATCAATTGTAGGATTGCTGGAGTTGATAGGGATAGCTCGGTCGGTTCTCGCACAGCCACAGTTTTTAGGGCGCTATGCGGAGGTTTATCTGTTTATCGGCATCATTTACTGGTTCTTTTGTTACACCATGTCTTTAATCAGCAGACGTTTAGAACAGCAGTTAGACGCGGGCAAGCGGTAAAAGGCCAGGAAAAAGGAAAAGGGAGAAGGGACAAATGAACCAAGAGATCAAGAATAAAGGACAAAACGAAGATTTGATGATTGTGGCCCAAGATGTCCACAAATGGTATGGCCAATTTCACGTTCTGCGTGGCGTCAGCCTTACAGTGAATAGAGGAGAAGTGGTAGTGATCATGGGGCCGTCAGGTTCTGGAAAATCCACGTTTATTCGCACCTTTAACGCTTTAGAAGAGTACCAGCAAGGACAAATTGAAATTGATGGGATTACTCTCAGTCACGATCTCCGCAATATCGATGCAATTCGCCAAGAAGTGGGGATGGTGTTTCAGCAATTTAACTTGTTCCCTCACTTAACAGTGCTGCAAAACGTCACCCTAGCACCGATTTGGGTTCGCCGATGGCCAAAGGCGAAAGCAGAAGAAGTGGCGATGCAGCTACTGGAACGTGTAGGAATTCTAGAACAAGCGCGGAAATATCCAGGCCAGTTGTCAGGGGGCCAGCAGCAACGGGTGGCCATTGCTCGGGCTTTGGCCATGCAGCCTAAGATTATGCTATTTGATGAGCCGACATCGGCTTTAGACCCAGAAATGGTGCGGGAAGTTTTGGATGTTATGCGCTCGTTGGCCGGTTCGGGTATGACAATGGTCGTAGTCACTCACGAAGTCGGGTTTGCTCGCGAGGTAGCAGACCGAGTGGTATTGATGGATAGTGGGATGTTGGTCGAGGAAGCTCCACCGGCAGTTTTCTTTCAAAGTCCAAAAGAGGAACGCACTCGCAAATTCCTCTCTCAGATTCTCTAAGTTTGAAAGCGTTCTAAGTGCTGTGCGGGAAAATTTCTATAATTTTCTGCTTTTAGTGCCAGGGATGATGAAGTTACGGCCAACCTAATAGCCCTTAAATGTTTAAAGTTATTCGCCTTTTATTTCTGTCTTAAATAAAACAGGGTTTCACTATTTAAAGAGACGACTATGTCAATTAACAAAGCCCGCTTGCGTCAACTACACTCCATGCTTGCCCCCATCATGGTTTTACCCATTCTGCTAACCCTAATAACCGGCCTTTTTTACCAAATGGCAGATGTTGCCGACAAGGAAGCAGACTTTTTCTGGTTGCTCGAGCTGCATAAGGGGAATTTTGGCCCTTTAAATTTAGAGGTAATTTATCCTTTTTTAAATGCTTTGGGTTTATTTACTTTGGCAATCACCGGCATTACCCTTTGGTTTCAAACCCCCCGTCGCCACCTTAGAAGCTAGCAGCTATCAAATTGAGACTTTGCAAGATAGCGTTTGAAGGCATATTATAAGCGCTTTCTGTGACCGAGCAGCGGATAATTTAAGAGTACACAAGTTAAGGGATGCCTGACAGTAGCTTAATTTGTAGTATTTATTACATTTTTAGATATTTTAAGAAATTATAGCATTTATAAAGAAAGTCTTAACTTCCGTACTATTAAATCTTTACCTCTGCTTAAGCTGTAAAAATTAGGATTTCTCATAGATTCAAATGCTCCCATGCTACTTGGAGGAGTTGTCTAAGCAGATACCAAAGTTACAACTCAGGTTGGGATCAAAAATATAAGAAGCAATAACCAGAGATTCTCGATAAAATCTGATAAATTATTTGAGTGGTGAAACAAAAGCACAATCTGCTCAGCAGTTTTTAAGTTAGTTAGGTGTGAGGACAGAAGAATAATGATGCCAAAGATTTTTAGGGCTGCCTTCCTTTACAAATCAGCCGTCCTAGGGGCAATTTTGGTTGTGACCAACAGTGCCTTGGCCGTTGAAGTTCCTGCCGGCGAAAAAGATGCAGAGAAAATCGCAGCAGCCGACCCAATTGCCTCGTCTCTGGAAAACAATAACCGGCCCACTCAACAGGCTGGTGATCTGCTTGCAGTAAGTGCCCTCGACCAGTCGTCGTCTGTTAAAGCCACCTCAGAGCCAGCCGACACTCGTTTAAGCACACAAGTATCAGCCACAGGAACACTTCCCGCCCCTACCTCCGCTCAGACATCAGAAATCACCACTCCAGTAGAAGCCGGCAGCACCTTACTGGCAGAACTCCCAGCCGACGGCACGCTCCCCTCTGAAACTTCTGTCCCTGCTGAACCCTCTGTGAATTCGCTAGACGGCATGGACCAAGCCAACGAAGAAGTAGACCCAATGGCTCAGCTGAGCGATGTGAACCAGCTCTCAGATGTTCAGCCAACAGACTGGGCCTATGAAGCCTTGCGGAACTTGGTAGAGAAATATAACTGTATTGCCGGCTACCCGGATGGAACATTCCGAGGAAACCGGGCCATGACTCGTTATGAGTTTGCAGCCGGCTTAAATGCTTGCTTAGATTCAATTTTGGCGTTGATACCAGAAGGGGAAGACTATGCCACCCCAGAAGATTTAGCGATACTGCGCCGGCTCTTAGATGAGTTTCAAGCAGAACTGGCCACCCTACGCGGTCGGGTTGATGTCCTCGAAGCTCGCACATCTGAATTAGAGGCCAATCAGTTCTCCACCACCACCAAGCTCAGGGGAGAAGTCATATTTGCCGGTAGTGACATTATCGGAGAAGGTGGCAGCTCGGTTCCCCACTTTACTCACCGCACCCGGTTAAACTTGGATACTAGCTTTACAGGCAAAGACCTCTTGAGAGCTCGCTTGCAAGTCGGTAACACCGAAGACTTGACAGCCTTTGGTGGAACTCCAATGGATCGCTTGGCATTTGAAGCCAATACTGAGAACCAATTTCAAATCCATAAACTGTTCTATCGTTTCCCCCTTACTAGCAAGGCTACAGTTGTCGTTGATGCCAATCAAGGCGAGTACAATGAGAACGTCTTCGTATTTAACCCGGCCTTAGAAAGTAGCGGACGGGGATCTGTATCCCGCTTTGGCCGATTCAACCCCATCTATCGGCAAGGCGGAGGACAGGGCCTAACCCTAAACTACGACTTTAGCAAAGCATTGGGTGTATCCCTAAGTTATCACGCTCCTAATGGTAACGATCCTGATCCCGCTCCTGATGGGGGAGGTGGATTTTTCAGCGGTTCCTATGCAGCACTCGGTCAAGTCACTTTCCGACCTAGCAATCGCTTTGCTTTAGGTTTAACTTACGTCAATTCCTACCATCGTAACGGCACCAACCTATCGGGGGGCACCGGCAGCAGCTTAGCAAATCGACCCTTCGGTGCAGTTCCTACTTCAGCTAATCACTATGGTGTTGAAGCCAGCGTCAATATCAGCCCTCGATTTATCATTTCGGGTTGGGGTGGCCTGACAGACGCTCAGCAAGAATCAGGAGGAGATGCAGATGCCCAGATAATCAACTGGGCTTTGAGCTTAGCTTTCCCGGATCTGGGCAAAGAAGGAAATTTGGCGGCCTTTATCATTGGGATGCCGCCTAAAGTGACAGAGAGCGATGCCACTGAAGATAGAAACTCCTCTTTACACCTAGAGGCTTTGTATCGCTATCAAGTGACGGATAATATCGCCATCACTCCAGGCTTGTTTGTGATTCTCGATCCAGAGCATAACGACAACAACGAAACGGACTTCGTGGGAACCGTCCGAACCACCTTCACATTCTAGGTGCCTCAATTGTCAGAAGGCGTTCAGTCTGATGATTTTGGGGTCTGAGCCTTAAAGTTTCCCACTCAGTCATCCTGATAGTCCCTGAAACTGTAGGTAGGGTGAACATCTCCACCCTACCTACAGTTTTTCAAATTTAAGTGGGAGCAAACTCAATAGAACTTTTTTGGATGCAAGTAGCTGCTTTTGAGTTGCTCAAACTGTACATGAGATGCTCAGCGAAGTCAGCCATTGATTTAGAAAACGTCTGCTATGTCCCCGGTCAGCTAAACCAACAGCTTAACCGGGAAAAATGTTTGAGCTTAATGTAGGAAAATAAAATTGGTGTAATCTACTGGAAGCAGCTCAGATTGAGCCATTTATTCAGAAGGCAGGTATTGAAGATGAAGTTACAAGACTTTCTCAACACAAATATCAAGTATGACGTTAATGCCATAGCATCTGACCCAGACCTCACCCGTCAAATCCAGATGCGGATGATCGAATTAAATTTGCTTGAACCGCCGGCAGATGGTAGATTTGGCCCAATTTCTACAGCGGCTTTGAGGCGTTTTCAATCCTTAATGCAATGTGAAGAACCAGATTTTTTAGGTGCCATCACTGCTAATAAGATGATTGAAACTAAGCCCCAGGAAATTGCCGTTCCGCCTCCAGTCCTTAAAATTATTTGCGACACAGTTTTAAAAGCAAAACCTATCCCCTTGTCTCAACTATCACAGGAAGAGAAACAAGAAGTTAAAGGCGGTCAATCTTTTAAGCTTTTGTCCTTTGAACTTGTTCGCAATCACGTAAGAGTCACTCTGCGTAAGGATTCTTTTAACAATTCTAAAATTTGGTACGCATTTGGGCACCATATTGAGGTTTATGAAAATACAACGCTTGTTTATCCAAAAGCTAAGCCAGCAACTGTAAAGCTTGATGTTCCTTATAAGTCTCAACTAGACAACTGGTTTAATCCCACAGGTTCTGGCAATGTAACTTCACTTGCCATGTGCTTGGAGTTCTTGGGCGCTCGTGGCAAGAGCAATTCTGGGCAATTTGAAGATGAGCTGTATGAATATACTGAAAGTAATGGTTTAAACAGACAAAATCCGCATGAATTGGTTCAAGTTGTGGCAGCTTACGGATGTCATGATCATTTTAAAGAAAATGCGACAATCGAGGAAGTTCAAGATTGGCTATCAGAGGGTAAGCCGGTTGTGATACATGGCTTTTTCTCTTCTTTTGGTCACCTTATTGCTATCGTCGGTTACGATGACAAAGGCTTCTATGTCCACGATCCTTATGGAGAATGGAGTCCTGAAGGATATCGTACAGATGGCAGTGGAGCTTATCTACATTACTCCTATCAGCTGATCCGCACTGTCTGCATTCCAGATGGGAGCTTCTGGGTGCATTTTATCTCGAAATAGTAGTGCTTAGAAATTCCGAACAGGAAATGCGTTAATGAAAAATCTACCGGCCCTACCGAGATCAGTCTATATAAATTTGCCGATGGGGCCGGTAGATTTATTGTTTAATGCACTTTATTTTTCATCGAGAAAATTAACTAAATTTTAGTGATCATCTTTTTGAAGCGACTGGGTGCCGGTGTTAAGTTTCATGCTTAAATCTAGCCAAGTCGAGCGAGTTATGGGGGCGCTGGTGGAAATGTAGTCAACGCCGGTTTGGGCGACAGCACGCAGGGTTTCCAGAGTGATATTGCCCGATGCTTCAATTTTGATATGAGGCTGTGAAGCCCGAATTAGCTGCACTGCTTGCTGCATCAGCTCAACAGGCATATTGTCTAGCATGATGATGTCCGCTCTGTGGTTGAGGGCTTCTTCTACTTGAGCTAGTGTTTCTGTTTCCACTTCTACTGTGAGAGGGTAAGGAATTCGCGCTCGAATTTGCGTGATTGCTGCGCCAATGCTGCCGGCAGCGGCAATGTGGTTATCCTTAATCATCACACCGTCATCGAGTCCCATGCGGTGGTTCTTAGCTCCTCCTACTTGGGTTGCGTATTTCTCTAAAAGCCTAAGACCAGGCGTTGTCTTGCGAGTATCTACCAGTTGTGCAGGGAGATCAGCAATTTGCTCAACATATTTGCTTGTCAAGCTGGCGATCCCACTAAGACGCATGGCTAGGTTTAAGGCCACTCGTTCACCCATGAGTAGCGCATCTAGTGGGCCATTAAGGTGAGCGACGACTTGTTTTGGGTTGCACCATTCACCTTCGGCAACAGTAGGCACGAAGCGAACCTTATCATTCAACATCTGAAAAACTAAGGCAGCGATAGGCAGGCCCGTGATCACGCCCGGTTCCTTGACAATCCATTCGGCTTGCCCCTCTGGGACGTTTGCCGTAAATAGGCTTTGAGTCGTGCGATCTCCTCGGCCTATGTCTTCCAGCAGCCAGCCCTCCAAGAGCGGCTCCAACACCAGCAAGGGGGGCAAAACAGTATTAGCGCTCACAGCGTACATTTCCCTATTAGAGTATTAGAGTTTTTCTTCATGGAGATAAGCTAGCTCAAAGTCTTACCGGCAGGGAGTTTGAGAGATTTGTTAAAACAATTTCAAAATATTTTTTCAAAAAGGGGTTGACAGACTTTGGGGGAATTGATAGATTAGTAAAGCGCTCAAGGGAAGCGACGTGAAAGCGAAGCGCCTCAAAGCGCCCTGAACCTAGAAAAAATAATAGTTTGAAAGCCAGAAACATTCAACCGGGTCAAGAAAAAACTTAGAACGAGCTGATTAGTCAGTAAGTGAAAGGAACCGGAACCGAAGAAATACCGGAGCCAAACCAAACGGAGAGTTTGATCCTGGCTCAGGATGAACGCTGGCGGTCTGCTTAACACATGCAAGTCGAACGGAGGTAGAAATACCTTAGTGGCGGACGGGTGAGTAACGCGTGAGAATCTGCCAAAAGGACGGGGACAACAGGGGGAAACCGCTGCTAAAACCCGATGTGCCGAGAGGTAAAAAATTAATTGCCTTTTGATGAGCTCGCGTCAGATTAGCTAGTTGGTGAGGTAAAGGCTCACCAAGGCGACGATCTGTAGCTGGTCTGAGAGGACGACCAGCCACACTGGGACTGAGACACGGCCCAGACTCCTACGGGAGGCAGCAGTGGGGAATTTTCCGCAATGGGCGAAAGCCTGACGGAGCCAGACCGCGTGGGGGACGAAGGCTTTTGGGTTGTAAACCCCTTTTCTCAGGGAAGAAAAAAATGACGGTACCTGAGGAATAAGCATCGGCTAACTCCGTGCCAGCAGCCGCGGTAAGACGGAGGATGCAAGCGTTATCCGGAATGATTGGGCGTAAAGCGTCCGCAGGTGGCTCTTCAAGTCTGCTGTCAAAGAGCAAGGCTCAACCTTGTCAAGGCAGTGGAAACTGAAAGGCTAGAGTGTGGTAGGGGTAGAGGGAATTCCCAGTGTAGCGGTGAAATGCGTAGAGATTGGGAAGAACACCGGTGGCGAAAGCGCTCTACTGGACCTGCACTGACACTGAGGGACGAAAGCTAGGGGAGCGAATGGGATTAGATACCCCAGTAGTCCTAGCCGTAAACGATGGAAACTAGGTGTGGCCTGTATCGACCCGGGCCGTGCCGTAGCTAACGCGTTAAGTTTCCCGCCTGGGGAGTACGCACGCAAGTGTGAAACTCAAAGGAATTGACGGGGGCCCGCACAAGCGGTGGAGTATGTGGTTTAATTCGATGCAACGCGAAGAACCTTACCAGGACTTGACATGTCGCGAACCCCTTTGAAAGGAGGGGGTGCCTTAGGGAGCGCGAACACAGGTGGTGCATGGCTGTCGTCAGCTCGTGTCGTGAGATGTTGGGTTAAGTCCCGCAACGAGCGCAACCCTCGTCCTTAGTTGCCATCATTAAGTTGGGAACTCTAGGGAGACTGCCGGTGACAAACCGGAGGAAGGTGGGGATGACGTCAAGTCAGCATGCCCCTTACGTCCTGGGCGACACACGTACTACAATGGTTGGGACAGAGGGCAGCCAGACTGCGAAGTCGAGCTAATCCCGAAAACCCAGCCTCAGTTCAGATCGCAGGCTGCAACTCGCCTGCGTGAAGGAGGAATCGCTAGTAATCGCAGGTCAGCATACTGCGGTGAATCCGTTCCCGGGCCTTGTACACACCGCCCGTCACACCATGGGAGTTGGCCACGCCCGAAGTCGTTACTCTAACCCGCAAGGGAGGAGGACGCCGAAGGCAGGGCTGATGACTGGGGTGAAGTCGTAACAAGGTAGCCGTACCGGAAGGTGTGGCTGGATCACCTCCTTTATAGGGAGACCCGCTTCATCTGTCAAAGAAGAGTAAAAATCATCAGACAGAGAGAAGATATCCCGAGGTCGTGACCGGGTGAAGAAGAAAGGCTTTCAAACTATTAAACGGTTCAGAAAATGGGCTATTAGCTCAGGTGGTTAGAGCGCACCCCTGATAAGGGTGAGGTCCCTGGTTCGAGTCCAGGATGGCCCACCTGAATAGAAGTGAGGAAAGAGGAAAAACCTCTCAAAACGAACTTCTCTAGTGGGGGTATAGCTCAGTTGGTAGAGCGCTGCCTTTGCAAGGCAGATGTCAGCGGTTCGAGTCCGCTTACCTCCACTCAACCAACAGCCAAAATCTAAAAAAAAAGTCATCTCGTCATTGCCAAATCAAAGAAAAAGCGGTTAGAATAAGAATCCGCTCAATGAAAAGGCAAAACGCGAACAGCGGAAAAAATTCAGCAACTGAACTTGAACAAAGACAAGCCAGCCTGCTGGATGAGATTCCAGTCAGAACCTTGAAAACTGCATAGCAACAAGTCAGGTAGAAAGTGTCAGGCAAACAGCGAAGCGCAGCCGTAAAAGTTGTGCCGAGCGAATTGCCCCACAGACAATCAAAGAAAAATAGTGGTCAAGCTACAAAGGGCTGACGGTGGATACCTAGGCACACAGAGGCGAAGAAGGACGTGGCGACCGACGAAACGCTCCGGGGAGCTGGAAGCAAGCATTGAGCCGGAGATGTCCGAATGGGGCAACCCCTAGTACAGCCTGTTGAATACATAGACAGGAATGAGCCAACCGGGCGAACTGAAACATCTTAGTAGCCCGAGGAAAAGAAATCAACAGAGATTCCCCGAGTAGTGGTGAGCGAAACGGGAAAAGCCTAAACCAACTGGAATACCAGTTGGGGTTGTGGGACAGCATCACGAGACGGGAAAGGTTAGACGAAGCCATTGAAAGCGGCACCAGAGAAGGTGAAAGTCCTGTAGTTAAAAACCCGAACCGCTCAGCTGTATCCCGAGTAGCACGGGGCACGTGGAATCCCGTGTGAATCAGCGAGGACCATCTCGTAAGGCTAAATACTCCTGTGTGACCGATAGCGAAACAGTACCGTGAGGGAAAGGTGAAAAGAACCCCGCAAGGGGAGTGAAATAGAACATGAAACCGTCAGCTTACAAGCAGTGGGAGGACGATTTAACGTCTGACCGCGTGCCTGTTGAAGAATGAGCCGGCGAGTTATAGGTTGTGGCAGGTTAAGGCAAAAATAGCCGGAGCCAAAGCGAAAGCGAGTCTGAATAGGGCGAATTCGTCACAATTTATAGACCCGAACCCGGGTGATCTAACCATGTCCAGGATGAAGCTTGGGTAACACCAAGTGGAGGTCCGAACCGACCGATGTTGAAAAATCGGCGGATGAGGTGTGGTTAGGGGTGAAATGCCAATCGAACCCGGAGCTAGCTGGTTCTCCCCGAAATGTGTTGAGGCGCAGCGGTTGAGATTATAACCTGGGGGTAAAGCACTGTTTCGGTGCGGGCTGCGAGAGCGGTACCAAATCGAGACAAACTCTGAATACCAGGCGTACACTCAGCCAGTGAGACGGTGGGGGATAAGCTTCATCGTCGAAAGGGAAACAGCCCAGACCACCAGCTAAGGCCCCCAAATGGGCGCTAAGTGATAAAGGAGGTGGGAGTGCATTGACAACCAGGAGGTTTGCCTAGAAGCAGCCAACCTTAAAAGAGTGCGTAATAGCTCACTGGTCAAGCGCTCTCGCGCCGAAAATGAACGGGGCTAAGCGGCCTGCCGAAGCTGTGGGATATGTAATTTATGTATCGGTAGGGGAGCGTTCCGCAGTAGTGAGAAGCACTAGCGGCAAGCAGGTGTGGACGAAACGGAAGTGAGAATGTCGGCTTGAGTAGCGAAAACATTGGTAAGAATCCAATGCCCCGAAACCCCAAGGGTTCCTCCGCAAGGCTCGTCCACGGAGGGTCAGTCAGGGCCTAAGGCGAGGCAGAAATGCGTAGTCGATGGATAACGGGTTAACATTCCCGTACTGATTTAGGTTTGTGCAGAGGGACGGAGAAGGCAATCGCCAGCCGGATGTTGGTTACCGGTTCAAGCGTACAAGGTGTTGAGGGACGGAGAAAACGTCCTGAGCTGAGGCGTGAGTACGACCCCCTACGGGGGGGAAGTGGTAGAGGTCAGGCTTCCAAGAAAATCTCTAAACACGTTAAGCCTAAATTACCTGTACCCGAAACCGACACAGGTGGGGAGGTTGAGAATACCAAGGGGCGCGAGATAACTCTCTCTAAGGAACTCGGCAAAATGACCCCGTAACTTCGGGAGAAGGGGTGCCCACGCAAGTGGGTCGCAGTGAAGAGGCCCAGGCGACTGTTTACCAAAAACACAGGTCTCCGCCAAGTCGTAAGACGCAGTATGGGGGCTGACGCCTGCCCAGTGCCGGAAGGTTAAGGAAGTTGGTCAGGGGGAAACCCTAAAGCTGGCGACTGAAGCCCCGGTGAACGGCGGCCGTAACTATAACGGTCCTAAGGTAGCGAAATTCCTTGTCGGGTAAGTTCCGACCCGCACGAAAGGCGTAACGATCTGGGCGCTGTCTCGGAGAGAGGCTCGGCGAAATAGGATTGTCTGTGAAGATACGGACTACCCGCACCCGGACAGAAAGACCCTATGAAGCTTTACTGTAGCCTGGAATTGGGTTCGGGCTTCACTTGCGCAGGATAGGTGGGAGGCATTGAAGATTCCCTTGCGGGGGAATTGGAGCCACCGGTGAGATACCACTCTAGTGAAGCTAGAATTCTAACCCTAACCCGTTAACCGGGAAGGGAACCGTTTCAGGTGGGCAGTTTGACTGGGGCGGTCGCCTCCTAAAAAGTAACGGAGGCGCGCAAAGGTTCCCTCAGGCTGGTTGGAAATCAGCCGCAGAGTGTAAAGGCATAAGGGAGCTTGACTGCAAGAGCCACAACTCAAGCAGGGTGGAAACACGGCCTTAGTGATCCGACGGTTCCGAGTGGAAGGGCCGTCGCTCAACGGATAAAAGTTACTCTAGGGATAACAGGCTGATCTCCCCCAAGAGTTCACATCGACGGGGAGGTTTGGCACCTCGATGTCGGCTCATCGCAACCTGGGGCGGAAGTACGTCCCAAGGGTTGGGCTGTTCGCCCATTAAAGCGGTACGTGAGCTGGGTTCAGAACGTCGTGAGACAGTTCGGTCCATATCCGGTGCGGGCGCAAGAGCATTGAGAGGAGCCCTCCTCAGTACGAGAGGACCGGGAGGGACGCACCGCTGGTGTACCTGTTATCGTGCCAACGGTAAACGCAGGGTAGCCAAGTGCGGAGCGGATAACCGCTGAAAGCATCTAAGTGGGAAGCCCACCTCAAGATGAGTGCTCTCATGGAGTTAATCCAGTAAGGTCACGGAGAGAACATCCGTTAATAGGCGCTAGGTGGAAGCCCAGTAATGGGTGCAGCCAAGGCGTTCTAACAGACCGAGGGCTTGACCTCACCTTCTATTGATTACTACTAACTTGTTGCTATGCAGCCTTCAGGGTTGTGTTAACCCACTAATTTTTCCTGGTGCGTTTGGCGCGGCGGAACCACACCGACTCCATCCCGAACTCGGAGGTGAAACGCTGCAGCGGCGAAGATACTTGAGGGGTAGCCCTCTGGAAAAATAGCTCCGTGCCAGGTCTCAATTTTCTTCAAAAGCTCCTTACTAATAAGGGGCTTTTTGTTTTTAATTTGACGTTAATCAGCCAACTTAACTATTGTTTAGAGACAGACTCTTATTGAACTTGAAGAAAAATTAAATTTTTACGTTGCCCACTCTATAATGCGTTCAAAAACTTAAAAAATAACATTATTGCGTTCAAAAACTTAAAAAATAACATTATTATGTCATCTGTGTTTTTAGCAATTATTCTCGTTGCTTTGCTTAATCTGTCGGGTGTTGCAGTGATCACTTACCTTTTTCCGAAACGCGACTCCCACCATTAGATTTGCATGAATGATGAGCCAGAAACAAGTGCGAGAAATGAGTGCTCGTTTCAGACAAAAAAAGGATGGGCGAGCGACCCATCCTAAACAGTCAATCAGGAAATCTATTTAAAAACTTTGAAGCGCTAACCAGTTATTGTTCCTGAGCCGGCAGGGGTGCCGGTCGCACAGCTAACTTGAGGCTTTGGCCATTGCGGCGCAATTCTACTTGCATATCCGTCCCGATTTTGCCTTTTTCAACTTCTTGTTGAATGCTGCCGGCATCGTTTACTGGTGAGCCATTCAGCTTTTGAATAACATCACCGACACGTACTCCCGCTTTGGCTGCCGGTGAATCTGGCAAGACTTTCATCACTAACACGCCTTGATCTTCATTAACAGTCACAGGCGCATTCGGATTTTTATTGATATTTTCCTTAATTTCTGGGGTTAGCGTTACCATTTGGATGCCTAAATAAGGATGTTGCGCCCTGCCGGTGGTTGCGAGTTGATCAGCAATTTGTTGTGCCTTATTAATCGGAATCGCAAAACCCAACCCTTGCGCCCCACTAATGATAGCCGTATTCATCCCAATCACCTCACCGGCTTGATTCAGCAGAGGCCCCCCTGAATTACCGGGATTAATTGCAGCATCGGTTTGAATAAAGCTGACTCGCTTATCAGGCACTCCGACTTGAGAACTTGTGCGGCCAGTAGCACTAATAATTCCCACAGTTACCGTATTATCTAACCCCAAAGGATTGCCGATGGCAATTGCCCATTCACCGGGTTGTAGCTGCTCAGAATCACCCAGCTTTACACTCGGCAAATTATTCGCTTCAATTTTCACAACGGCAACATCTGTGACGGGATCGACCCCCAAAACTTTGCCCTTAAACTCACGTCCATCTTTCAGCGTTACTGTTACCGTGTCGGCACCATCGACGACATGAGCGTTGGTCAGAATATTACCGTCGGAGTTAATAATAAAACCTGAACCTGAACCTCTTTGAACCTGCGTCTGAGGTGGAATTGGAACCTTAGAGCCGAAGAATTGACGGAAGAAGGGGTCATTCAAAGCATCGGGTATCTGGGAAGTCACGGTTCGAGAGGCATCGATCCGCACAACAGCCGGCCCAACATTCTGAACCACTGAGGTAATAAAATTAGACTCGGTCGATATCGGCAATCGAGATTGAATGATCGGGCGAACTGGCACCTGAGCCGCCACAGACGCAGCCGGCTGGAGCGAGAGCACTTTCTGAGAAGCTAAGTAAGCTCCGGATAGAGCCATGCCGGCACCCAACAAAAGTACCGACAGATAACTAGCTGGCTTTTGCCAACCAGAGCGTGAAGCATTGAAGTCGATGCTGTTTGGCTGGCTAGAATGATGATTGGAATCGCGGGGTTGTGTTTGCATTGATAGTACCTGCTGCAAAGACGTCAGAATCAAGCGCTCTTGGCTTTAGCGAAAGCAGCCTTCAAGAGTTGACTCTTTTTAATTTAGATAGTGGATATGACGCTCTTGTGACAAACTTGTCTCAAAACCGTGATGATTTTATTTTCTTGTCCTTGGCAGCTCAAACAGGCTGGTTTTCAGATGGGAATGGGGAATGGGGCATTGGGGATTGGGCAATCAAACTCTCACTGCATTCCCTGCAACACTTGCCGAATTAAATCTGCCGGCACCTGATCGGTTACCGTTGCCGCACCGATTTTTTCTGGTAGTACAAACCGAACTTTTCCTGCCTTGACTTTCTTATCGCTTTGCAAACTTTCCAGAATTTTATCAATATCCAAAGGTGCCGGCAATTGAGTGGGCAAACCGGCTTTTTCAATTAATGCCAACTGCCGGTGATCGCAATCTTTATCCCACATTTGCAACTCAACTGCTAGCTGACTGGCTGCCACCATGCCGATGCCAACCGCTTCCCCATGATTGACGACTTTATAGCCGGTGAGGCTTTCCACCGCATGACCGATGGTGTGACCGTAATTTAAAATTGCCCGTAAGCCCGATTCTTTTTCATCTTTGCTCACTACATCTGCCTTACTTTGGCAGGATCGGCTTAAAATTTCTAGCAATAAATCAGCACTCACATAGCGCATTTGATCCAGGCGCTTGCACTCTTCCAGCTTGACAAATAACTCAGCATCCCAGATGACACCGTACTTAATCACTTCCGCCATGCCGGCTCGAAATTCCCTTGCCGGCAGCGTTTTCAGCACATCCGGGTCAATTAAAACCAACCGAGGTTGATGAAATGCCCCAATCAAATTTTTACCTTGCGGGTGATTAACGCCGGTTTTGCCGCCAATAGACGCATCCACCATTGCCAAAAGTGTTGTCGGCACTTGTACAACATTAATCCCGCGTAGCCAAGTTGCCGCCGCAAAGCCGGTCATATCGCCAACCACGCCACCGCCTAGCGCAACCATTGTTGACGAACGTTCTAAGCGGTTTTCCAAGGCAGCATCGTAAATCTTTTGCAGCGACTTGAGGGTTTTGTACTGTTCACCGGCAGGCAAAATGCAGCTAGCCACTTCAAACCCAGCCGTTTTTAAGGATGCCTGTACCTGTTCTCCGTAATGCCGGTAAAGCACCGGGTTAGAAACCAATAAAACTTTCTTACCGAGTTGCAACGGTTGCATCTGTGCGCCCAGTTCACCTAAACTGCCACAGGCGATCGCAATCTCATAAGACTGCTGCGGTAGATTCACGCGGACGACAGAAGCCATAATTCAATGCCTGATCAATCTTCAAGGTTACTGTACTTAGTACGTTTCTACCGCAGTCTTAACCAAAAGTCGAGTGTGCCGGTAGCAACCCGCTTCAGGGGCTGTATTCTAGCCCGCACCATGTTTCAATAGTTCTTATTAGATTTTGATGGAGAAATGTAAATGAGCGTAGATGCAGCCTTGTCTTATTTTCTGCTTTTAGGCGGTGCGTTTGGAACTGCTGTTGTGCTGCTATTTGGCTTGAGAGCTGTCAAACTGCTTTAGGCGCTAGGTTCTCGTTCCCAGGCAAGCGCTTGGGAACGAGGAGAATCGCTGAGTTAACTTGCTAGTTTCGCCGGCACCTCGGCTTCGGTAAGTTTGTGTTCCGCCTCATTTGCCAGAAACTCAGCCACCTGTGCTTCAATTTCATCGCGCACAATCTGCCGGTATTCTAAGAAATGCTCGTTGTGAGCGCACACTGTCAGGTAATGCTCCCACACCGCCGGATTGCGCTTAATGATGCTAAATAGGTGATGCCAGAATATCCAGCGAGTATTGCGCTTGAAACCCTGACGCCAGCAGACAATCAAGAAAGCGCGTACATCCACCCAACTGGGCCATTTAAACGGAAGTTTGCACACCGGCGCACCCATCATCAAGAAACAGCGATAGGTGCGATCCAGAAATAGCTTCGGATCGTACAACTGCCAGAACGCTTCCACATATTCCCTGGCAATCTCTTCTAAAGGCCGGGTGGGAATAAAATTCATCAATGTGGTTTGATTGATGTTGCCATCTTTGTTCCGCATCCGTCCTTCTTTTTCCAGCCGGTTCCACAGTGCGGTATGCGGCAACGCTTGCAACATGGCAAACGTTGTGCTAGGAATTGCTGCCAGCTCTGCAAATCGGACAATCCGATCACCAGCACCCGATTTTTCCCCATCAAAGCCAATAATAAATCCAGCCATTGGTCGCAGCCCAGCACGCATAATTGTCTGCACAGCATCAATCAGCGAACTGCGCGTGTTTTGAAATTTCTTGGTTAGTTGTAAACTTTCTTCATCCGGCGTTTCAATCCCCACAAACACCGCATCAAAATAGCACTCTAACATCAGCTGCATCAGTTCCGGGTCTTCTGCGAGGTCAATGGATGCTTCTGTATTAAATCGGAACGGATATTTATGTTCAGCTTGCCAGACTTTTAACTCTTTCAGCAACAACTTAACATTGCGTTTGTTGCCAATAAAGTTGTCATCTACCATGAACACACTGCGCCGCCAGCCTAATTCATAGAGATAATCCAACTCGGCTAGCAACTGTGCCGGTGTTTTGGTGCGGGGTTTGCGACCATAGAGTACAATAATGTCGCAGAATTCACACTGGAACGGACAGCCGCGAGAGAACTGAACCGACATGGAATCATAGGCGTCGAATTCCAGCAAATCGAAACGCGGAACGGGGGTGCTTGTCACATCCGGCTTCTCACCGCCAGATCGGAAAATTCCTTGCGTCTCACCTTTTTGAATCGCCTCGACAAACATCGGCAGCGTGATTTCCCCTTCATCCAAAATCAGATAATCCGCACCGGCTTCTGTGGCTTCACAGGGAACCGAAGTTGGATAAGGACCACCGACTGCGACTCGCTTGCCGCGCCGCTTGGCTTCACGAATTTGTTCAAGCAAATCAACTTTCTGGACAATCATCGCAGAAAGAATGACAATGTCTGCCCATGCCCAGTCTTCCTCAGTGACAAAGCGAATGTTGCGATCAACCAGCTTAAATTCCCACTCCTGAGGCAAGATTGCTGCCACTGTCACTAAACCTAAAGGCGGTAGCAAAACCTTGCGATTCACAAGTTCTAGGATTTTCTCGTAAGACCAGAACGTTTTGGGAAATAGAGGATAGACTAGCAAAACCCGCATTGATAAGCTCCTCACACTGTGAAATTAACATCTGAGTCTAAATGACTTAAGCTTAACGCGACTTGACTGCTTTCCCGGTTTGTACAACCGGCAGCTAAGTAAGTGAAACGTTCAAAATTGTCGCTTGTAAAGTTTTGTAACAATCCAGAAAATTCCACAGGGTTAACCGATATAAGCGGTTTAAGCAATTTCATTCCTCATGAAATATAGCGTTCACCGGGAAGCTAGAGTTATGAACCCGCAGCAAAGCCAACTTTATCAACAAATCCAAGCATTTTCCCTCGACGATCCCGATGCGAAATGGTGTTTTAGCCGGCGACTGGCAAAAGAAAAGGGCTGGAGTGATCGCTACACTCAGCGAGTGATTGCGGAATACAAAAAGTTTGCGTTTCTGGCAGTCGCGGCAGGACATCCGGTTTCCCCATCTGAGCCGGTTGATCAAGTCTGGCATTTGCATTTAACTTACACGCGATCTTACTGGCAAGAATTTTGTTCTCAGATTTTACAAATGCCACTGCATCATGAACCTTCTCGCGGAGGTAGCAGTGAACGCGATAAATATAACGATTGGTACAAAAAAACACTTGCCAGTTACGAGCGTTTTTTTGGGTATGCACCCCCTAATGATATCTGGCTTCCCTTGCACATTCATGCCAGTCACAGCAAGCAATTCGTGCAAGTCAACCGGCAACAGAATTGGATTGTGCCGAAGCCAAGTTTGAATTTCTTGCCCAAGATTGACTGGAATCAGCCGGCATTCTTGGCAGTGCTATTTGTTTTAACCCTTGCTGTAAGCGGCTGTGCTTCTTCCCTACAATCAGGCACTTTCCCCAATCCGCTTAACCTAACGGGGCCAACCTTTTTGGCACTATATGTATTTTTAGGGCTTGTCAGCATCATCTTGGGAGTCCTGCTGGGCCATTATCTGCGACTGCCGGGTGGCAACTCTACTGTTGAACTGGATTTGTATGAAACTGCCTACCTCAGCGCCGGACAACACCACACCGTGGATACGGCAATTGCCAGCCTTGTACAGCGCGAACAAGTGGAACCGCATACAGGCTGCCGGCTTGTCCTCACAACGACCTTAGAGCAGATTGATCACCCACTAGAACAAGCCGTTGCCGCAGCAATTGAAACCTATGGAAATATTTATCAGGTGAGAACAGCGACTGCGGTTACTGCTGCGGTTGAGCAAATTCGTGAACGCTTACAGCAATTGCAACTGCTGCTGAATCAAAAGCAAGCTGATTTTGTTCGGATCTTTTCAGCAATTCCTATTTTCTCTTTGTTGGCACTCGGCGTTACCAAAATTTTCGTGGGACTCTATCACGGCAAGCCAATAGGGTTGCTGCTGTTTCTGTGCATTCTCACCGCCTTCATTGGGTCAATTTTTCTATCTTCATCGCCGTTTCGTAGCCGATTAGGCGATCACGTACTCGTGAATATTCAAAGTCATTTGGGACGTCCAACAGTTGCTAGCACCACTGATCCGCAACTTCCAAGGGCGTTTGCTGTACTGGGCGCTGGCGTCTTAGCCGGCACCACACTTGTCGGTTTAAAAGAAGTTTTCATTCCTCCTGTGGCTGTTAGCAGTAGTGCCGGTGGCGGTGATGGTGGCGGCGGCGGCGGTGATGATGGTGGCTGTGGTGGTGGCGGTGGCTGCGGTGGCTGCGGCGGCTGCGGCGGCTGTGGCGGCTGAGACATGAGTAAGTATTCAGCGATTTGCCAGATGAAATGCAGTTGCTTGTATTGAAGGGTTGCCGGTTTATGTAAAGTTTCGTAACCATCCAGATAAATGTATCAGATCAATCCCAATAAGCAGATTGCTGATGAGGTGAGGATATGATGAGTTCGTTCGCCGGCACTCCCGAATTTTTCGTTTTGCTTGCTCCCCAAACCGAAGATTTTTTGTGTTTGGTAGAGGGTACGGATGGGGCGAATCTGTGGGAATGGACTCCTTTCATCATGAGGGCAATACAGTTCAAAACCTTTCAGGAAGCGAGGGAGAAAGCCGAAGAGTTAGTTAGGGATCGCCAAGAAGGTTACGAGCTAGCCGTGTGTCATGTTTTAGTATTCGACGACGGAACACATTTCATGTGGGGAAAGCAGGAAATCATCAGAAAGGGAAAGGGCTTTTCAACAATTGAGATAAACGCAGTCAATAAACCCCTATAAGCAAATAATGATGAGGTGAGGATATGATTGGGCAGGTGTTAGGCGAGCGATACCAAATTCAACAGCAACTCAGTAAAAAACCCGGACGAGAAACCTTTCTGGCGTTTGATCTCGTAACGCAGCAACTCGTGGTTGTCAAAATTCTGAAATTTGGTGGGGACTTGGAATGGGATCACCTGAAGTTGTTTGAGCGAGAAGCGCAAATCTTACAAACGCTTTCGCAGCCGACAATTCCTAAATACCTCAATGGGTTTGATCTCGATTTACCCACTTGCAAAGGCTTTGTTTTAGTTCAAACTTACATCAAAGCTGTTTCTTTAGAAGCTCATTTAAAAGCTGGCCGTACCTTCAGCGAGTCAGAGGTGAAACAACTTGCTGAAAAGCTCTTAGAAATCCTGATTTACTTACACGAACAAAAGCCACCGATTATTCACCGAGATATAAAACCGAGCAATATTCTGCTGAATAACCGTTCAGGTAATAATGTGGGGAACGTGTATTTGGTTGATTTTGGTTCTGTACAGAATTTGGCAGCGGTGGAAGGAGGAACTTTTACAGTTGTGGGAACCTATGGTTATATGCCGGTGGAACAATTTGGCGGGCGGGCAGTACCGGCTTCTGATTTGTATAGTCTGGGGGCAACGTTAATTTATTTAATGACAAGAGTGCATCCCTCTGATTTGCCGCAAAAAGATTTTCGCATTCAATTTGAACAAGTAACGGAGCTAAGTTTAGAATTCAGTCGCTGGTTGAGAAAGATAGTAGAACCGAGTTTGGATAAACGTTTTACTTCGGCTCAGGTAGCTTTGCAAGCGTTGAAGCAACCCAATTTAATCGATTCTGCACCGTTGATTCCTAGAAAGCCGGCAGGTAGCAATCTATTACTTACCAAGAGTGCAGCCGAACTGCAAATTATTATTCCATCATTTCTACAAGTAGTATTATCTAATTTTTTTAAATTCAATTGGTCATTGCCGATTATTATCAAAAAAATGTTTGTTGGTTTACATATTATCATCGAAAAAATAGTTTCATTTGCGGTTTTTATTGTTCTCTTTGGTTGGATGTTTATCGGTTCTTTGGTGGCAGGCATTTATTTTTATCCTTTGATGGGCTGGGTAATACTAGGTTTTTTGTTCTTTATTGCTATTCATAAATTATTTTACAAAGTTCGGTTACAAATAAATCAAGAAAAAATTTACTTTATTCAAAAAATTCTTGGATTTCAAATAATGACTTCATCTCTGAGAAAAGATATTATCAAAATTGAGCGAATTTGTCCTCATGTAAAAATTATAGAAAGCCCAGACAGTTTTTCATCTAATCTTGTTCGCAGCTCAATTGTGGTTTGGGCCGGCACCCAGAAATATGAACTGACAAATTTGACAGAGCCAGAACTAGATTGGTTGGCTTATGAGTTGAGTGAATGGTTAGAGTTACCTATCGAAATCCGCCAAGTACATACAGTAAAATCTACTAGCTAAATGATGTTTTTGTTTGAAATCGGCCTTCTAATTTACCTTACTTTATGTGTGAATTAAATGAACTCGTGTTAGAAACCCGTTGCTATCCGCATGGCAGCTTGGAGCGTCAAAAAAGGCTGAATCTTATTATTGCGAAGATGCAGCGCTCCACCCAAATTTGGCAAGCTCCAAATGTGCAAAGAGATGATTATCAGGAGGCACTGCAACAAACTTGGCTATGGTTTTGTGAGAATCTTGATCGTTACGATCCTAGTAAAGCCGGGGTCATGACGTGGTTCAACAATAATTTAAGGTTTAAAATTCTCAACCGCTGGCAAGAAATCAAAAAAGAAAAAGCAAAATTTATCTATTTAGAACACCCTCTGAATAAAGATGAAGCACCCTCCATGTGGAATATTCCAGACAGCCGGCCTGAACCTTCAACTCTTATGGAAGATCTCCTAGAATGGTTGGAGAAAAACAAAAAAGAACTCAAACGAATTCATGTAAGGAACTGCCCAGATGTGAACTGTTATATTTTAATCCGCTGTCGGTTGCCGCCAGAACCCATTCCTTGGGAAACGCTTTCTAAAGAACTTAAGGCTGCCGTTCCGACCTTGAGCGGTTTCTATCAACGCGAGTGTATTACTCAGCTCCAAAGATTTGCCAAAGAAGGCGGCTACCATTCCTAACATCACAATTAATCATGAAAGACTTAACTTCCTTTAGTACCTTTAGCATTCCTCTAGCTCCCAGAGATCGCTACACTGCCGAACAATTTGCGCGGGAGCAACCAACTGCCGAAAAAGCCACTCAGGTTTATTGCAATACTTTGGCAGTTTTGGTCGTCCATTACTATTTGCGAATGCTCGATATTTCTGTCGATCTCAAAACGAGTTATAGCTGGAACGCCGGCTGTCGTCTTGGGGCAGATATTGCTGATTTATATTTACCCGGAAAAGGGCGGCTAGAATGTCGCCCCATCCCTCTAGGAGAAGCAACCTGTGCCATTCCCCCAGAAGTTTGGGCAGATCGACTGGGTTACATCCTTGTTGAAATCAATGAAAGTTGTGAAGTAGGAACGATCTTAGGATTTGTTCAACTTGCCGCACCCACCATTTTCCGCTCACAATTACAACCACTTGACGCATTACTAGAAATATTGCACTCTACACCGACACTGGTTCCTTCACTCGGATTTATCCGCTTAAATCAATGGTTACATCAAGTATTCGATCCAGGTTGGCAGGGTTTTGAAGAATTAGTTTATCAGCAGCAAGCCTGGGCATTCCGCACGCGACTGGCTAAGTCTGTCCGCACGCGACAGGCTGAGTCTGTGAGTGTTTGGCAACCAATTGAACAGTTGTATTCTAGTCAAGAGACGGCTATTCTGCAAGATGAGCATTTTGCCCCCAGCGATGCACTGAGTTATTTAATTCAGAGGACTGAAGACGAAGAAGTGCGCTGGAAAGCGGCTGAACTCTTGTGGGATCTTGCTCCGGAAAACCCGCTAGCCGGCATTCGACGCGTCACTGACTTGAGAAGCCAATTAGCCGGTTATGCCGGCGCTTTAATGGTGGCAATTTTGCCTAAGGCTGATCAAACTTTCGCATTGTTATTGCGAGTCTATCCGCTGCGCTATCAATCCTATTTGCCAGCCGGTTTACAACTGGAAGTAAGCGGACAGGATGAATTGGGTAATCCAGTGAAAGAAAATGTTATAGCAAGAGAAAGTGATGACTACATTCAGCTAAAGTTAATTGCAGAACCGGGAGATCGGTTCAGTGTTGCCCTCAAGTTGGACAATGCCCGCTTTGAAGAACACTTTATGGTCTAACGCCAAGCGCGAATAAGCGATGGGAAAGCAGATTATCTTCACAATTGGTAATGGCAGCTTTGATCAGGGATTTCCCGTAGAGTTTCAGATTCGAGAAGCTGGACAAACTGCATTTACGATTACGGGACAGCTACCTCCTGCTGCGGAAATTCTGCAACGCTATGATCATTGGCAACAGGCTTATTGCTCTTTAGAGAAAGTGCGGCATAAATTGCGGCGCATCAAGATTCCTTCTAACCAAACAAAAAACGTTTCCAATTCCAAGGATTGTAGTAAATTAGCAGAAGATCTTGAAACCACTTTAAAACAGTGGTTTGATTGCTTACCTCTGCAACAGTTTTCCGAGCCGGCTCAGATTATTCTGCAAACTCAAGATCCTGCGTTGCGCCGGCTTCCCTGGCATCTGTGGAATTTAGTCGAGCATCGCCCTGATATCGAGCTATGCGTTAATTTCCAGAATCTTCCCAACACTCAGCCGGTGTGGAAGCGACTGCCAAACCCGGTGCGAATTTTGGCAGTTTTGGGCAGTGATGAAGGCATTGATACTCAAGCAGATTTGCAAGTTTTGCAGCAGCTACCGGCTGCTAAGGTAACGCAATTACAAATGCCGCACCGTAGCCAACTGATTGAGACACTGCTCAAACAACATTGGGATATCCTGTTTTTTGCCGGCCATAGTTTTAGCAATACTGAAGGAAAAGGGGGGCAAATTTATCTCAATGAAACAGAATGTTTGTCTCTCAATGATTTGCGACTCGCCTTACACGCAGCCGTGCAAAAAGGCTTAATGCTGGCAATTTTTAATTCCTGTGATGGCTTAGGACTCGCGCAAAATGCCGCAGACTTACAAATTCCCCATGTTATCGTCATGCGGGAACCTGTTTCAGATCCGGTGGCTCATGCTTTTTTGCGCTACTTTTTTGAAGCATTTGCTCAAGGGCAATCTTTGTATCGTTCAGTATGGCAAGCGCGGGCAAAACTTCAGGGAATGGAAGACAAATTTCCGGGGGCTTCTTGGCTGCCGGTATTATGTCCAAATCCAACAAAACCGCTGCCCGTTTGGTGTAAACCGCGCTCTCCCTATCGTCAACTGACTTTGTTAATCGGCATTTTAACAATTCCCCTTGCTTTATTTGCCGGTTGGAAAGTTTATGAATGGAATGCTTTGCAACGTCGGATCAGTTTAGGCGAAAAAATTTTAATCAAATCTGTTAAAACACCAGAGAAGGAAGCCGGTGTAAAAGCTTTTGCAGCTAAGAATTTTCCCAAGGCAATTTCCCACTTCCAAACCTCCTTAAAAATCCATCAAAATGATCCGGAAACGCGGATTTATCTGAATAACGCCAAAGCCGGCTTGCATCCTGCCATAACAATTGGTGCGGCTGTCCCCATCGGCACAAATTCCAATGTTGCCCAGGAAATTTTGCGTGGTATGGCACAGGTACAGGAAGCGGTGAATCGTGCCGGCGGCATCAACGGGAAGTTTTTAAAAGTCCAAATTGCCGATGACAATAATAATCCCAACCTCGCCAAACGCCTTGCTGAAGTGTTTGTGGAAGACAGCAACATCCTAGCCGTCATTGGACATAATGCCAGCGATGCTTCTGCTGCCGGTGGTGCCGTCTATCAGGGCAAGTTGGTGATGATTACACCCACCAGTTTTTCTAAAGGCTTGGTTGAACTCGGAGGGCGTGCTAACGATAACTTTTTGTTTCGTACAGTTCCCAGCCTGAGCTCAGCAGCCAATAAGCTGGCTCGCTACGCTATCAAAACGGCGCAGAAAACCCGTATTGCCATGTGTTTTGATATTGATTCTGTCGATAATCAATCTTTTCGCTATGAATTTGCGGCGGTAATGGATAGCGCTATCCGAGAAGATGGGGGTACGCTCATCGATATTCGCTGCAATTTTGGTGCACCGGGCTTTAATGCCGAGGTGGCGATCTCCCGCGCTAAAAATCATGGGGCTGATGCCATGCTGTTGTCTCCCCATGTTGATCGCCTCTCCAACGCGTTGGACATTGCTAAGGCGAATCGGGGACAATTAGCTTTATTTAGTAGCCCAACATTGCACACGGCAAAAACACTAGAAGGACAAGCCGATGTTAATAATTTGGTGATTCCTGTTTTCTCGCATCCAGCAGCGATGTCTGCCAATCATCCATTTATCGCAGGTGCTAAAAACTTGTGGGGCAGTTTAGAAACCCTCACTTGGCGAACTCCCAGCGCTTACGACGCCACGCAAGCCGTTGTAGCGGCAGTAAAGCAAAGCGATGGTTCTCGACAACAGTTGCAGCGAGTGTTATCAAGTCCGGGGTTTTCAGTTCCGGGTGCTTTCGATGAAGTGCAGTTTCACCAGTGGGGCGATCGTGTTGGGGGAAATCCCGTCTTGGTTCAAGTTCAACCCAATCGTTCTGCCGGCAAGTATGAATTCAAATTAATTGAAGGCGTTGAACAATCTGTCAGTTTAAAGAAGACGAAGTTAATTCCTTAGAATGCAAAAGTTTTCTTAGCTCTCCGTGGGAGTGTAGGGTGCGTAAATCACGAACCCTACTAGCACTGTTCTCGATTAAGAAAGCCAAAAATTATCTGCCGGCATAAGCTTTCATCGGTTCCTTGATAAATCGAATATAAAGATGCCTGAAGGTTGATTTAATCACGCGAGGCATTCCAAAGTCGATAGGAACCAGAGAAGCCGGAAGTTTCCAATCAGAAATTTGCAAATCTGCCGGTTGTTGCAGTGGGAAGTGAATGTCTGCGAGTTCTGGACACAATCCCAACCTCATTGATGCGGCAACTGTCGGCACAATGCTTGGCTCAACATTCAAAATTTCTAAGATCGCACGATCCAGAGCAAAAACATCTTGAGAAGCGCCTAAAATCCCCAAATTCCGGGGTTCACCGCCACTAGGGCCGTTGCCTTCATGGCCAATTATTCCATCCAAAATAGTTAAATTTGGGTTAACTGCTCGTGCGGTTTCTACTAGCATTTGACCAAACCGGCTGGCATCTTTGCCGGCTTCCATGTGCCACCAGGCTTTCATTTTTCCAGGCACACACCCAAATAAGTTTTTAACGCCCATCGTCATGGTTAGCTGAACGTGGGATTTTACCTTTGGTAAATTAATCACCACATCTGCTTCCATTGTTTCTTTACTCAGTAACAAATGGTCAAATTCTTTGCTGACGGTTTCGTATCGCTTCCCGTGAAATTCAACAACCGGCAAATTTAATTCTTCTAGAATCGGCTGATATCCATTTGCCACAGCTACCCCTCTAGCGCTGCCAAATGCGGGGCCATCTCCCATAAACGGTTTACCCCCAACTTCCCGCACCATTTTGGCAACGCAGTAAACAATTTCTGGGCGAGTCACGCATTCTTTAGTCGGACGTGATCCGGTGAGCAAATTGGGTTTGAGCAGCACCCGATCTCCGAGTTTAACAATCGCCGCCATTCCTCCCAAAGGTTCTAGCAACGTTTCCAAAGATTCCCGCAAAATTTGGCGTTCATAAGAGCCGGCGCGAATTAAACTAACGGTAGGCATGATGGTAATTTTTGTCCTAATTTAGCTGAGCTTATTTGGAACTATGCATAACTGTGGGGAGGGTTTTAGTAAATTTTATTTAAAAATAACAAAAATATCTAAGTTTTGCCATTAATGGATTATTGTTATTAAAATAAATCAGTTTTTGGTTAAAATTGTGCTTTGTCATTTGCCGTCGGCACTCCAACAAATGACAAAGACAAAGAACCTTTTAAAATTGTTACCGGGCTGCACCACGCGTCAGGGCAGTCACCCGCTTAGCATCTGGGAAAACACCATCGCCGGCAATCTCAGGGAAGGGAGGTTTCACTTCCACTTTTGCCACCTTATCAAGTCTGATAACAACGCTTTGATCAGACAGATGCAGCGTTATCCAATTTTGCTCGGAAGCAATTTGCAGTTGCTGATAAAATTCTTGGGGCGTTTTCGTGATACTAAATGATTCGCTCTGACCGTGCACGTAATGAAAGGTCACTTGGGTTGTGCTATCTTGACTTGGCATTGACAATCATCTCCTGATTTAAAATTCGGCCTTTGAAATTAGGAGGGCGCACACACTTTTGTGGGCGTACACGTCGGTACGCCCCTACAAGCCCCTAGCCCCTAGCCCTCTTCACGTGGCAGTGCGCTCATTGTTTCCAAGTCTATAACGTTTGCCAGTTCTTCAGCACTCATCAGGCCCCGTTCTAGGACAATCTGCCGCAGAGATTTGCCGGTTTCTAGGGATTCTTTGGCAACGGCAGCAGCGTTGAGATAGCCGATATGAGGGTTAAGGGCAGTAACAAGGGCTAAGCTTCCTTCAGCGTAAGCGAGGCAGCGCTCACGGTTGGCGCTAATGCCTTCTAAGCATTGCTGAGTCAATGCTGCCAAAGTGTTGCCGAGAATTTCAATACTGTGAATTAGGTTATAGGCAATCAGCGGCATCATCACGTTTAATTCTAGTTGGCCGGCTTGGGCAGCCAGGGCGATGGCACTGTCATAACCCATGACTTGAAAGCAAACCATTGAGGTCATTTCTGCCATCACGGGGTTATATTTTCCGGGCATAATTGACGATCCAGGCTGCACCGGCGGCAGCTGAATTTCTTTGAAACCTGTTTTTGGCCCAGAATCCATCAGGCGCAAGTCATGGGAAATTTTAACGCAATCCTGGGCAAGGTTCCGTAATGCACCGGACACGCTAACAAACGGTGCCATACTCTGCATCGCTGCCATCAAATGAGGGGCCGGTCGCAATGGCTGATCAATCAATTCTGATAAAATTTGGGCGACACGATGGCGATATTGCGGGTGCGTATTCAAGCCGGTGCCGGCAGCACTCCCGCCCAACCCCAGCGTCATTAAATCCTCTGATGCTTTCTCAACTCGAATCATGTGTTCGGTGAGAATTTGCGCCCAAGCACGAAAGCTTTCTCCTAAGCGCACCGGCACCGCATCCTGCAAGTGAGTTCTGCCAGATTTAACAATATCTTTGAATTCTTCAGCTTTGTTATCTAAAGCAGCGATCGCCCCTGAAAGCGCGGGGTAAAAGGTTCTCTCCAAAGCCAACAGTCCCCCGATCCGAATTGCTGTGGGGATTACGTCGTTTGTAGACTGACCGTAATTAACGTGATCGTTGGGGCTAACGCGCTTGTAATTGCCTTTTTCATCACCCAAAATTTCTAGCGCCCGATTGGCCAGCACTTCATTAATATTCATGTGGTGGGAGGTGCCGGCACCGGCTTGATAGATATCCACCACAAACTGATCGCGGAACTGGCCGGCGAGAACTTCGTCAGTTACCTCTACAAGCACTTGACTAATCTCTGTCGATATGCATCCAAGTTCGCCATTAACCACCGCCGTAGCTTTTTTAATCAGCACACAGGCATCGATATATGTGGGCAACGGTTTTATCCCACTAATCGGGAAATTTTCAATGGCACGTAGGGTTTGAATGCCGTAGTAGGCATCGGCAGGGATTTGCCGTTCCCCCATAGAATCTCGCTCTGTCCGGTAATTTGTGCCTGATTGTAGATTCATGGTGTGGGTTTGGGTACTTTAAATAAAATCATCCTAAAGTAAGATGCCAGATTCTTGGTGCTAATGGCAGTCAAGTTGTTGAGTTCAGGGCAGATTTTGGGTATTTTAGATAAAATCATCCTAAAGTTAGATGTCAAACCTTATGAGTAATGCAGTCGCGGTGGAACTGGAAGTCGAGTTTTTCTTCCAGAAAGGGTTACACCTCAACCGATCTGAGCAATACGCCCACGCAGTTGCCAGCTATGATAAAGCCTTAGAACTGCAACCGGACTACCACGATGTCTGGTACAGTCGGGGGAATGCGCTGTATCACCTGCGCCGGTTTGAGGAAGCAATTGCTAGCTATGATAAAGCGATTGAGTTTAAACCGGCCTTTCATGAAGCATGGAACAATCGCGGCAATGCCCTAGATGACATGGGCCAGTATGAGGAAGCAATTGCCAGCTATGATAAAGCGATTAAATTTAAAACTGACTATTACTGGGCTTGGAACAATCGCGGCATTGCCCTCAAAAATCTGGGCCGCTACGAAGAAGCAATCACCAGCTATGATAAAGCCATTGAATTTCAACCCAATTACTACTGGGCTTGGTATCACCGGGGGATTGCCCTAAGACACTTAGGCCGGTTAGAAAAAGTGATTGCCAGCTACGACAAAGCCATTGAGATCAAACCGGACTTCCACGAAGCTTGGCACAATCGGGGAAATGCCCTATATGACTTACAACGCTACGAAGCGGCAATTATTAATTATGACAAAGCTTTAGACGAAAAACCTGACTATCACTGGGCTTGGTATAACCGTGGGATGGCGCTTCTGAATTTGGGTTACTATGCAAAAGCGGTTGCTAGCTTAGATCGTGCCTTAGTGCTTCAACCTGATAACGCCGATACTTGGTACTTTCGCGGTCAGGCGTTGGATAACCTAGAGTGCCATTATGGGGCCATCGCCAGCTACGATAAAGCGATAGAGTTGCAACCCGATAAACACAAAGCCTGGTACAACAAAGCCTGCTGTTATGCCGGTTCCGGTCATATTGATTTAGCAATTGAACACTTACAAAAAGCAATTAATCTCAATCCCGACGAATACGTGGAAATGGCAAAAACTGACTCGGATTTTGACGAAATTCGGGAAGATGGGCGATTTCAGGCATTAATTCAACAAAAATCTTGTTCCACCCCTTCTACAACTGCAGTGCTGTGGAATTAGGAATGGGCGCGATAGTGAGGCAGCCTCCATCCCGCCGGCATCCAATCACTCAGCAAATCTTTCCCATACAGGGCAAGATTTAGCAGAAATTGTGAGGGATTTGCAGCCAATGAGGTGACGCTCAAGCAAAAACAACTGCTTAGCGCCACCTATTGGCGTTATCGAAACACTTTTAACTACGAATCACAAGTTACTTTTAAATTGTGGGAAAATTTATATAGAAAACATGAGTACGCTATATAAAGTTACTAGACTTTGCCGTAGTGCTTGCTCAGTAAGGTGACGCTATTGGGTTAAAACTTAAGTGGCCAGACATTTCCACTTTCTGAAAGTCGGCCCTAGGACAGTAGAAAGAAACATCGTATCGGCAGATCTTGTGAACTTTTATTTCAAAACTAGCTGCATTCTTAGTTCTGTCGCCTGTTTCCGGGAGAATTGGGGAACTCTAACCCTTCTATGGGACTCTTGATGGTTGTGACGTGTTTCCACAAAATTCGGGGAAACACACTCCAAGCATTTCCTGCCTCGTAGAGTTTATAGTGTTCTCATGCTCCAGCAATTACTGCTCAAACACCTAGCAGATGCAATTCAGAAGGCTGCAGCCTCACTCTCTAGGCCACAAAAGCACGGGCTGCTCATCGCCATTGATATCGTACTATTTTTGGCAGCTATTTACAGCGCGTTTGGGTTACGTTTCAGCACTCTAGACCCCGTTGCAAAAATTCTGCCCTACACTTGGTTAATTTTCTTACTGATTTTCATTAAACTTTTCGTGTTTTTAGCACTAGGCATCTACCGCCCAGTGCTGCGCTACACCGGCTTAGAATTTTTATTTAGCGCCGCTAGAGCAGTCCTGCTCAGCTGTGGTGCATTTGTTGTTCTTGCCTATTTACTAGAATTCTTACAACTGCCGCGTTCGGTTCTGCTCAACGATGCTTTGCTGACCCTGCTCTTAGTTGTTGGGGTGCGGGTATCTATGCGCTGGATTGTTTACCATTTAACTTACCAGCCCAATTACAGCAACCCGCCAGAACGGGTGGTGGTTTACGGTGCAGGAAAAGCCGGTTCCCAACTCGCCCAAGCCTTAACTTACCATAATGGCTACCATCTCGTAGCCTTCGTGGATGACGATGTATCTCTTCACAAGCAAATTATTCAGGGGCTTACCGTTTACCCCCCAAAAGACCTTCCCAAACTTTTAGCCCAAAAAAGCTTTGACACCATCTTACTAGCCATGCCCTCTGTGGATCGGGCAGCCAAACGTCAAATTATAGAAAGGTTGCAGTGTTTGTCAGTGCCGGTGAAGACTGTACCCGGTATTGGGGAGATATTATGCGGCAAAGTTTCTATCAGTGAAATCAGAGATATAGATATTGCTGATCTTCTAGGACGAGAAGAAGTTGTACCAGATCCAGACTTGCTGCGGATGAATATCACAGGAAAAGCGGTTCTGGTGACGGGTGCGGGTGGCTCAATTGGCTCTGAGTTATGCCGGCAGATCGCGCAGCAAGCACCTAAATGCCTGATCTTATATGAGCAGAGTGAGTTTGCCCTCTACAGCATTGACATGGAATTAACTGAAGCTTATCCCAAGCTTCATAAGGTTGCCTGCTTGGGGAGTGTAACCGAGCAAATGCAGCTAAGTGCTATTTTGTATAAATATAAGATAGAGACGATCTATCATGCTGCTGCCTACAAACACGTTCCGATCGTAGAAGCCAATCCCGCTCAGGGAGTAATTAATAATGTTTTAGGAACGCTGACAGTCGCTCGTTGTGCCATTGAGTGTGGGGTCAATAATTTTGTCTTAATTTCCACCGATAAAGCGGTGCGCCCTACGAATGTTATGGGAGCAACAAAACGCGTGGCGGAGCTGATTTTACAAGCACTGGCAGCTCAACCGGAAATGACAACCTGTTTCACTATTGTGCGATTTGGCAACGTGTTAGATAGCAGTGGTTCAGTTGTACCGCGTTTCCGCAAACAAATTGCCGAGGGCCAGCCAATTACATTAACCCATCCGGATATCACTCGCTATTTCATGTCTATTCCCGAAGCCGCTCGTTTAGTCATCCAAGCCGGATCTTTAGGAAAGGGAGGTGAAATTTTTCTATTGGATATGGGTCAACCTGTTCGGATTTACGATCTGGCGTTGCAGATGATTCAACTCAGCGGCTTAGTACCGGGAAAAGATATAGAGATCAAAATTACCGGATTGAGACCCGGAGAAAAGCTACATGAGGAATTACTCATTGATTGTGCAAATGTCGCTCAGACCAGACATCCGAAAATTTTCTGTGCAAATGAAGCTAAAATGCTTTGGGAATTTTTGCACCCACGCATAGAAGCGCTGCTTGCAAAAGCGCGAAGAGATGACCATACGGGTGTCATTGCCCAATTGCAGAGTCTCGTACCAGAATATAAGCTGGCAGCATACCAGCTAGCGAGGTCTGCCAAAGTCCCAATTTCTGTAGACTAGGCTACAAGTACAGGTAGCGGAAAGCCAATCTCACAAAGGATCCTAGGCCGCCTCCGCGAGATGAACACTAAAGCTGTAGAATCTCCCCAATGGCTCAGTAACCATTGATGAACTGGATCAAACCTTTGAACGTTAGAAAACACCACACTTTGACCGTTTAGGTCTTGTCCCTGCTAAGGTATTGTAAAAACTCTAGAAGCCCTACTATGGTTCGTGCAACTTTTAGGTATCCGACATCAATACATTCTCCACTCGCCACTGGCCACTGGCCGAGCAAACCCCTGAGCAAACCTTTCATTGGTCTAACAGTTTCGGCTCTAATAATACTGACGCACTCCTTGCCCAGTTTGTCTCAGGGTCGGGCTTTCAGTGATACTACACCTAGTCAACTCGTTGCTCCCAGTCAACTGCAAGAGGCTTACATCTTAGGGCCTGGTGATATCATTCAGATCGATATCTTTAATGTGCCAGAGTATAGCGGCGAGAATGGTCGATACCAAGTTTTAGTGGATGGCTCACTAAATATGCCCCTGATTGGCCGTGTAGATGTCCAAGGTCTAACCTTGCAAGTGGCGGCACAAAAATTTTCTCAACTATACGCTGAATACCTTACACGTCCTATCGTTACGGTAAGTTTGCTGCTAGCTCGTCCCCTGAGTATTGGGGTAGCAGGAGAAGTGAACCGCCCAGGCTCCTACGTCCTTGATGCTCTGGGAGCCGGTAACACCGAGGCTGGCGCTCAAGTTCCAACAGTGACACGCGCTCTTCAAAGTGCGGGTGGAGTTACCCAATCTGCGGATCTACGACGAGTTCAGTTACGTCGCCCCCAACCCTCTGGTAGTGAGCAAATTATCAACCTGGATCTGAATGAATTGTTGCAAACAGGCGACTTGCGCCAAAATTTAAGTCTGCGGGATGGAGACACAATTTTTATTCCGACTAAAACAAATGTAAATCTGGCAGAAGCCGCTCTATTAGCAACGACTACGATCTCTGGAGATCCAACTCGACCCCTGAATGTCGCAGTGGTTGGCGAAGTCACTCGTCCGGGTTCCTACACAATGCAAAGAGTAGACGATGAGGGGGCACAACAGGGGCTGATCACTTTAACTCGGGCGCTTAGAACAGCAGGTGGAATCACGCAATCAGCGGATATTCGGCGGGTTGAAGTGCGTCGAAATACTAAAACAGGCAATGAACAAGTCATAGAAGTGGATCTTTGGCAACTTCTGCAAACGGGCGACCTCAGCCAAGATGTAATCCTTGATCAGGGAGACACCATCGTTGTTCCGACCGCCGAAAATATAGACTTAACTGAAGCTCGCCAAGTCGCCGCTGCCAGTTTTTCTCCGGGAGCAATGAGAGTCAGTGTTGTAGGGGAAGTGGCTGAGCCGGGTCCGGTAGATTTACCCCCCAACACTTCCTTAAACCAAGCATTGCTGGCAGCAGGAGGTTTTAACAACATACGAGCTCGCAGACAAGACGTAGAACTGGTTCGCCTAAACCCAAACGGCACTGTTTCTCGCCGGACTGTGCCGGTGGACTTTTCTCAAGAACTCAATGAAGAAACGAATCCCGCTCTACGCCCCAATGATGTGATCGTTGTAGGTCGGTCTGGCATTACTAAAACCGCAGATACAATCACCACGATTCTCAGCCCGTTTGTTAACCTATTCGGGGCGTTCAGAATTTTCGACGTCTTGTTCTAGTTTGGGCGAGATCAACTAGCATCTTTGCTTTAGAAACAGCCGGACTCGGTTGAATTCTAACAACATAAATGCAGAGTTTCGTCTAGGATACGAATTAATAAAACATACAGAGGGGTCAAGATGGAGACCGCACATAATTATCAGCCATCATCACCGCAGAGTCATACTAGCCAATTTCAGCAATTACAGCCGTTTTACCCCGCTGAATTACAAGAGCATGACGACGATGAGCTGGATCTAGAACAGATATGGACGATTGTCCGTCGTAGAGCCGTTTTAATTGCCGGAATCACCACCGTAGTGGCGGCGGCTGCCTTGGCTTGGACTCTCAATCAGACACCTAAGTATAAAGGTACATTTCATCTGTTAGTCGAGCCGGTTATTAGCGATCAAAGTCAACTTGCTGGGATTTCTTCGGCACTTCAAACCATTGGTATGGGTTCAGTCATGCCTAAGCAAGGCTTGGATTATGAAAGCCAAATACAGGTCTTGAAAAGCCCCAAACAAATGGCTCCTATTATTCAGCAGTTGCAATCTCGATATCCTAAAATTGACTACCGTTCTCTATTGGGTGGAGCGGGTCAAAAAGGAAGCTTATCGATTGAGCGAATAAAAAAAGCCAAGGTTTTAGAAATCAATTACCTAGATTCCGATGCAGAAAAAATTCAGTTTGTTTTAGATCAATTGGCCCAAGGTTATCTTAGGTACAGCCTAGAAGACCGCAAAAGCGACAGCCGACAAGGAATTCAATTTATTGAAGATCAACTGCCGCAGTTGCGCCAGCGAGTAGACACGCTACAACAGCAACTTCAGCAGTTTCGCCAGCAGTATAACTTGATTGACCCTGAAGTTCAAGGCGAAGAACTGGCTGAGCAAGTTACAGCGCTTCAACAAGATAGCTTAGAAACCCAAACCTCGCTGGCTCAGCAGCAATTGCTTTTCGGGAATTTGCAGCAGCGGCTTGGGCTAGACCCGGAGAGTGCGCTAAAAGCATCTGCGCTAACGCAATCACCGCGCTATCAGCAATTACTCAATCAGCTGAGAGAAATAGAAACAAAGATTGCGACAGAGAAAGCTCGATTTACAGACAATAGTCCTAGCATTCAAGCGTTACGAGATCAACAGCAAAACTTACTCCCTCTGATCCGTCAAGAAGCCCAAGAAGTTTTGGGTGAAAACATTTCGCAGAGCAATACCCAAGTATTGCGAGCGCCGTTCCAAGATTCGATTCGGTTAGGTTTAGCTAGCCAATTGATCGATACTGCCAACAAAATTGAGCTTTTAAAAGTACGCAATCAAGCGATTGGCGAAGCTCAAGGTTTTTTCAATCAACAAGTTCAGCAGTTTCCAGTCATGATCCGCCAGTACACGGATCTACAGCGGGAATTGGGCGTGGCGACTGCTACGCTTAACCAACTTTTAGGACAACGAGAAATGTTGCGAGTGGAGGCAGCGAAGCAGGATGTACCTTGGGAATTGATTTCGGAGCCTAAACTCGTACGCAACAAGAAGGGCAAACTAATACCGGCTGAACCCAGTGTATCCAAAACGTTCGCGATAGGAATCATCGGAGGCTTACTGCTGGGACTGGGTGCGGCTTTGCTTGCAGAGCGGCTCAACAATGTGTTTCACACGCCCCAGGAATTGAAAGATACTACCCGATTGGCTCTGTTAGGAGTTATTCCTTATAGTGATCAAGCGATGGAAGTTCCACGATCTCGTGTAATGGCTGATTCAGCTACCAAAGCTGACTTCTACTATGCCGGCGCTTCGCCGTTGATGGAGGCTTTTCGCTCTCTCAACGCTAATATGCGCCTCCTCAACTCTGGCAATCCTATTCGCTCTGTAGTAATCAGCTCTGCCGCACCGGCAGATGGTAAATCGACGGTGGCTGTAAATCTAGCGCAGGCAGCAGCGGCAATGGGACAGCGGGTCTTACTGGTGGATACAGACCTGCGCTGGCCTCAGGTTAGTAGCAAAATGGGTCTGAAAAATACCCCAGGATTAACCGAAGCGCTCACGACAAACGCAGCACCGGCTGATGTGATGCAGCAGTCGCCAATGGAAGAAAACCTGTTTGTCCTCACAGCCGGCTCGATTCCTTCCGACCCGCTGAGACTCCTTTCCTCTAAGAAAATGCAGAGTTTTATGGAGCAATGGCAAGCTGCGTTTGACTTGATTATCTATGACGCACCGCCTTTGCTGGGTTTGGCAGATGCTAGTTTGCTAGCCGGCCATACAGATGGGATTTTGCTCGTTGTGGCAATTGGCCAGACAGAACGCTCTGAGGTGACTCAAGCATTAGACGGATTGCACACATCTGGCACCCCAGTTTTAGGTGTGGTGGCAAATAAGGCTAGTGGCTATCCGATGAACGCCTACTATGACCACCGACGCTATCCCACATCCTATCAGGATGAGCGCCGCCCCGATCCGGATGCTGTCGTCCTCTAATCGCTTAATCCATAACAAAATTCAAATCGAATAAAAGGCAAAAGGTCAAAAGAGATAAAAATCTTTACTTTTGCCTTTTTATGTTTAAAATTGACCCGAACATAGTAGCCGACACTACTTTATTGAGTTAGGTTTAAATTATCTAAATTTTAGAGAAAACAGACAGATTCCAAGATTAATTTAAGAATAAGTGCTTCGGGTGGCTGTGCCGATGTTTGTTTTGCAGCCGGCTACCCCAGTTCATTTTTGAAAGGGAGATCGGGTAATGGCCATCGCAACAACCAACCCTGCAACCGGGGAAATACTGAAAACATTTGACCCGCTAACGGATAACGAGATCGAAGTTAAACTCGCTCGCTCTCAACAGGCGTACCAAGCATACCGGCACATACCAATGACGCAAAGAGCCGGCTGGCTGAAGGCGGCTGCTGATATTTTAGAACACCGGCGCGAAGAGTTTGGCAAAATCATGACCCTGGAAATGGGGAAAACACTCAAATCTGCGATCGCAGAAGTGGAAAAATGCGCCCTCGTCTGCCGATATTATGCCGACAATGCCGCTGAATTTTTGGCAGATGCGCCGGCAGCTACCGATGCCAGCCGAAGTTTTGTTCGATATCAGCCACTTGGCCCCGTTTTGGCCGTGATGCCTTGGAATTTTCCCTTTTGGCAGGTGTTTCGCTTCGCTGCACCGGCACTGATGGCCGGCAACGTTGGCTTGCTCAAACACGCGTCCAATGTCCCCCAGTGCGCCTTAGCCATTGAAGAAATTTTTCTGCAAGCCGGTTTTCCCGAGGGAGTCTTTCAAACCTTGCTCGTTGGTTCAGACAAAGTGGCCAACTTGATGGCTGATGAGCGCGTCAAAGCCGCCACCTTAACCGGCAGTGAACACGCAGGTGCCAGTCTAGCCGCAGTTGCCGGCAAAGAAATTAAAAAAACTGTGTTGGAATTAGGCGGCAGTGACCCTTTTATTGTCCTGGAAAGCGCTGATCTCGAAGCGGCTGTAACGACTGCCGTAACAGCAAGACTGCTGAATAATGGCCAATCTTGTATTGCCGGCAAACGCTTTATTGTTGCTAACAGCATCGCTGATGAATTTGAGCAACGATTCGTAGAGAAATTTAAAGCATTGCGAATGGGCGATCCAATGGATGCTACAACAGATATTGGACCCTTGGCTACCCCTGGCATTCTCAAGGATTTGGACAGCCAAGTACAAAACTCCATTGCCAAAGGGGCAAAAGTCTTAACTGGGGGACATCCCTTGTCAGATCGTCCGGGCAATTTCTATCCCCCCACAATTTTGACGGACTTCTCACCAGGCTCACCGGCATACCAAGAGGAATTTTTTGGGCCGGTGGCATTACTGTTCAGGGTTGCCGGTATTGACGAGGCCATTGAGTTAGCCAACAGCACGTCTTTTGGCCTGGGTGCGAGTGCCTGGACATCTGATGCAGACGAACGCGAACGCTTAATTGAGGAATTAGAAGCCGGTGCCGTATTTATCAACGGTTTGGTGAAATCCGATCCTCGGCTGCCTTTTGGGGGCATCAAGCGTTCTGGATACGGTCGGGAATTAAGCGTCCAAGGTATTCACGAATTTGTGAATATCAAGACAGTTTGGGTGAAGTAATGGGGATTTATCCTTCACAGTGATCAGGAGAGTGGGTGAAACACATTCGGTAGACAGCTCACGCCCTTTAAAACCTTGCAGATCGCTAGATTAGTCGGCACGAGGCGAATCTAGCGATCTACAAGCATCTTGAATTCACAGTTTCTGCAGAGCCGGCATCACAAATATTCAGGATACGCTACTTCGATACAAGTTGACAGCAGGAAATGCTCCTGCGAATTGTAGTAGAAGAAACTGCAACAAAATGTGTAGGGGTTACTTTGTACAAAACTTCACAAATTCCTAGATATTTGAGCCGACTCCAGCCGTGAAAGTAACCTATGACAAAGAAACTGAGTCAATGACAATCACCCTACGAGAAGCTGCTATTAAAGAAAGCGATGAAGTAGATCCGGGCGTGATTTTAGATATTGGTTATGATTGTGGCATTGCCCGCTTTAAGATTTGATCAGCATCAAAGGTAGTCTCAAAATTACCGGAAATACAGGCTGTTGTAGGGGAATAAAACCCTATTCACACAAAGATCGACATCATCGTTGAGGTAAGGTTACATGACCGAGATGAACACCGCCCAATTGCTAGTGCGCTGCTTGGAAAATGAAGGAGTGCGCTATATTTTCGGGTTGCCTGGGGAAGAAAATATACACGTTTTAGAAGCACTCAGAGATTCTTCCATTCAATTTATTACTACACGCCACGAGCAAGGCGCAGCCTTCATGGCCGATGTCTACGGTCGCTTAACCGGCCAAGCCGGCGTTTGTCTTTCCACCCTTGGCCCAGGTGCGACCAACCTGATGACCGGCGTTGCGGATGCCAACCTCGACGGTGCTCCCTTGGTGGCAATTACCGGCCAAGTGGGAACGGATCGAATGCACATTGAATCCCACCAGTATCTCGATCTCGTGGCGATGTTTGCACCCGTGACTAAATGGAACGCCCAGATCGTTCGCCCCAGCATCACCCCCGAACTTGTGCGGCGGGCATTTAAACGAGCGCAATCAGAAAAACCCGGTGCGGTTCATATTGATGTGCCGGAAAATATTGCCGCTATGCCGGCCCTTGGCGAACCGCTTAGTAAAGGAAACTTAGAAAAAACTTACGCTTCATTTAACAGTATTGAGCAGGCAGCCGAGCTGATTTCCCAAGCCACTAATCCTTTAATTTTAGTCGGTAATGGAGCGATTCGAGCCAACGCCAGTGAAGCGCTTACAGAATTTGCAACCCAATTAAACATTCCTGTCGTGAATACTTTTATGGGTAAAGGAATGATTCCTTATACTCATCCTTTGGCGCTGTGGGCGGTGGGCTTGCAATTGCGAGACTACATCAGTTGTGGCTTTGATAATACCGATTTGGTGATTGCCATTGGCTACGATTTGATTGAATACTCCCCGAAGAAATGGAATCGCGAAGGCAAGATTCCCATTATTCATATTGGAGCGATCCATGCTGAGGTTGATAGCAGCTATATTCCCAAAGTTGAAGTCGTGGGGGATATTTCAGATTCTCTGAGAGAAGTGATGGGACGGGCAAACCGGCAAGGCAAAGCAGAGCCTTATGCCTTGGAGCTGCGGGAAGAAATTCGGGCGGATTACGAACAATATGCCAACGATGATAGCTTTCCCATTAAACCGCAAAAACTGATTTATGACCTGCGGCAAGTCATGGGTCCAGAAGATATTGTCATCTGTGATGTGGGCGCTCACAAAATGTGGATGGCGCGGCATTATCATTGCGAACGCCCCAATACTTGCTTGATTTCTAATGGATTTGCAGCGATGGGAATCGCAATTCCTGGCGCAATAGCTGCTAAATTAGTTGCTCCCCAACAGCAAGTTGTTGCTGTGACGGGGGACGGGGGATTTATGATGAATTGCCAAGAACTGGAAACCGCTTTGCGCGTTGGCACAGCTTTTGTTACGATCATTTTTAATGATGGTGGCTATGGCTTGATTGAGTGGAAGCAACACAATCAATTAGGTCATTCAGATTTCGTTAAATTTGGCAATCCTGATTTTGTTAAATTTGCTGAAAGCATGGGGCTAAAAGGCTACCGAATTGAATCAACTGCTGAATTTATTCCCACGCTTAAAGAAGCTTTGGCTCAATCTGTGCCGTCGGTGATTGATTGCCGGGTTGATTACCGGGAAAATTTGCGCTTTACTCAAAAAGCTGGAGAGCTAACTTGCACGATTTAAATTCCTTTGAACGCGAGTAGGCCCTAAAACTTACACATCGGAATAACCACTTTTATGGTATATTCTATAAAACCCTCACTTAAAGTGAGGGTTTTGTTTAAATTTGTAGATTTTAGAAACCGAAGTTTGGCAAATAGCATTTTGTCTTAAGTGAATAATAAAAATACATTAGAAAATTTATAAATAAGCAGCAAGCTTAATGAAAATTGCAACTTGGAATGTTAACTCGATTCGCAGCCGATTAGAGCAAGTAATTGCCTGGTTACAGGTGAGTGACGTTGATGTCTTGTGTCTGCAAGAAACAAAAGTTGTAGATACAGATTTTCCGCGTACAGACTTTGAAAACATAGGGTATCACGTCTACATTTACGGGCAGAAATCATACAATGGGGTGGCGATTTTCAGCCGGCAGCCGATGGAAGATGTCAGCATGGGATTTGTGCCGGTGTTGGGCACAGAAGTGGGGGATTTGGATGAGCAAAAGCGGTTGATTGTCGGCACTCTTAATGGCGTCCGCATTGTTAATGTTTATGTCCCCAATGGTTCAGAAGTTGGCAGTGATAAATATCTCTATAAGCTCAGTTGGCTAAAGCTGTTGCGGGAATATTTAAAAAGGGTAATTGACAACAATAATCAGTTATGTATTTGCGGAGATTTCAATATTGCTTTGGAAGATCGAGATATTCACAACCCCAAAGCTTTTAAGAATCAAATTATGGCTTCTGACTTGGAGCGCCAAGCATTACGGGCTGTTCTAGAATTGGGGTTAGGAGATGCGTTTCGTAAGTTTACGGAAGAAACCGGCCACTTTAGCTGGTGGGATTATCGTAGCGGTGGGTTTGCGCGGAATCGAGGTTGGCGGATCGATCATCTTTATTTGACACCGACTCTTTATGAGCAGTCTGTAAGCTGTACGATTGACACAGCTCCTAGAAAGTTAGTTAAACCGAGTGACCATACGCCGGTGATTGTTGAAATTTAAGTTTTAAATGCGTAATTTAGAACCGCAGATAGACGTAAATCTACACAGATCAGTTGGATGATCATCTGCGTAGATTTGCCACAGGCTGCTGTTCAAAATCTTAAATTAAAGCAGGAATTAACGCTATGTTTTTAGTCACGGGAGCAACCGGCGGATTAGGTCGGCGAATTGTGCGGGTGTTGCGTGAGCAGCAGAAGCCGGTGAGAGCGTTTGTGCGTCTCACATCTCGTTACGGGGAACTAGAACAGCGCGGCGCGGATATTTTCATCGGAGATTTGCAGCGAGAACGGGACATTCAGAAGGCGTGTCAGGACGTACAATACGTGATCACCGCTCACGGCGCAAATGAAAGCAGCGGCAGCGCTCAGGCGATAGAATACCGGGCGAATATTGACTTAATTGACAGTGCCAAGGAGGCAGGCGTTGAGCATTTTGTGTTCACTTCCGTGTTGGGGGTTGATCGCGGATATGAAGATGCGCCGGTGTTTAAGGCGAAGCGGGAAGTAGAAAAATACTTGCAGGCGAGTGGCTTAAATTACACGATTTTGCGGCCCTCTGGGTTTTCCTCGAATCTGCTGCCACTGGCGGAACGGTTTCGGCAAACCGGCATTTATTTGCTAATCGGTGATCCGAGAAATCGTACTTCGATTGTTAGTACCGATGATTTGGCAAAGATTGCAGTAGATTCCGTGACAGTTGAGGGGGCAAGAAATCAAATTTTGTCGGTTGGCGGGCCAGAAATTCTGACACGAGAGGATGTGCCGCGCATCTTTGGCCGAGTTTTTAATCGAGAACCCATTATTCTCAATCCGCCGCTACTAGCGTTTGATGGGTTGCGAAATGCGTTAGGGTTTCTGAATCCTCAGTTGCAAAAGTCTCTGGGAACGCTGCGAGTTTTATTGGCAAATGAGTATTTCTGCAAGCCGGAAGAAATTGCGCGGCTAGAATCGATGTTTGATATGAAGATGGAGTCTTTGGAGCGTTTTATCCGGCGTTATATGGGAGTTTGATTTGAGATGGGGTGGCAAGATGTTCACCCTACACAAAAGCCGGCCTTTGTAGTTTTTTTAGTTTTACGCCGGCACTGCTTCTTCTGATTCATCTCGGGATTGGAAGTACGACAAGAGGTTAGCAACCGCTAAGTCTGATGCTTCTTGCAAGTTAGTTGGGACTAAATTTCTGTAACCGACAGTTTGGGATTGTCGGCTGATATAAAGTTCAGCTTCTCGGCGCAGTGTCGGGTTCATCATAAATCGTAACCGGCACTTCAATTCCTAAACAGACACCGGCATCCAATAATTCCACGCCAAAGCCAACAAAATCGCCACACCGGCACCAATCAACGTATTAATAATATTCACCACTTCATTCGTCAGCCAATCAAACTTTGATTGCAATGTTGCCCCAATTACACTTTCTAAATTGGTTGCAATAAACGCAGCAATTATACACAAGATAACTCCTGTCCAATTAATCATCCCAACACCCCAAGCAACCAAGGCGATCAGCGCCGATGCCACGATGCCGGCAAGCGTTCCTTCCAAACTTACTGCGCCTTCCGTTCCTCGCTCCACCGGCTGCAAGGTGGTAATCAAAAATGTCCGCTTTCCATATACTTTGCCTACCTCACTTGCCGTCGTATCCGACAACTTTGTGCTAAAACTCGCTACATAGCCCAAGAGGAGAAGTGAGACGAGGGGAATAGAAGCAGGGACAGAAACCGGCAGCAGGGTTCCCAAGGCGCAAAGTGTGCCGGTGAGTGCTGAACCCCAAACATTTTCTGGGCCTCTAGCACCGGATCGCTTCTCAGCAATACCGGCAGCCTCTTTCTCTGCCATGCCGATGCGCGTAACCGCAGAACCCACCAGGAAATAAAACATCACCACCGCATAGCCTCGCCACCCCAAAGTCCCCCAAATGATTACCCCTAACACCCAAGCGTGCAACAAGCCTGCCGGCGTGAGTAACTTCTTTGGCGCAAAATAGGCAACCCCCAACAGAACTGTATTTAATACAACTGCCACCAACCAAGGATTCAGAGAATAAACTGTAGATAACATTTAACTAACCTCTGACAATACCCAAATTATGAACCAAGTTTTATTTCATCTTGCCTTTCCTGTCACCGATATTGCCCAAACAAAAGAATTTTACGGCAATGGCTTGGGGTGCGAAATTGGGCGAGAATCTCCGAATTCTATCATTCTCAATCTTTGCGGCCATCAAATTGTCGCCCACGTTACCCGCGAACCTCTAACCCCCCAAAGAACGATTTATCCCCGCCATTTTGGGCTGGTTTTTACCGCAGAAGCCGACTGGGAAGCCTTGCTAGAACGAGCGCAAGAAAAACAGCTACTCTTTAGAGAGCAGCCAAAGCGCCGGTTTACCGGCTTACCCACAGAACACCGCACCTTCTTCTTAGAAGATCCGTTTCATAACTTACTGGAATTTAAATATTATTGCCATTCGGAGGCAATTTTTGGGGTTCAGGAATACGCACAAGTTGGTGATGCGGTTTAACCGGCTCTTTTAAAGCCTCAGCAACTGCCTGCAAACTTTTAACACTAATCACCATGCCGGCGTGGGCAAATACCTGCACTTTCACCTCTTTGCCCACCGGCATTCTCGAACTGTGTGCCGGCAAAATAATAAAATCCCAAGGCGTCCAAATCGAGGTAAAATTTACCCGTTCCAGCATCGCCGCATCCTCATTCAAAGCGTCAATAAAAGCACTACCAGGACGCATTTGAATGCAAGTTGGTTGAGGCAAAAGGTAAGCCATTGATGTGCCGTTATGGGGAGTAGAAATCGTAATAAAGCGCTGCACTCGCTCAATTCCCCCCAACCGCTGCAAATAATACCGGCTCACCAAACCCCCCATACTCAAACCCACTAAATCAATAGGCTGTTTCGGGCCAAACGTTTTATCAATATATGCTGCCACTTCTTCAGCTAGGTGATCAAGTCCCAGATTCGCATCACTGAGAGTCATATTCAGCGCATAAACCGACCACCCAAGCTTACTTAAATAAGGAGACATCCTATTAAAAACGCCCGCTTGCCTAAAGATTCCATGAACTAATAAGACTGGGTTTCGCTCGTTTGCACTGCTCATAAGTAGGAAATGGAAAGTAGAAACTAAGAATAGGGAAAAACTAGCAAAAAATGCTTTTTAACCTCAGAACACAACTTTTGCTTATTTAACTGCGGTTTTAACCACCGTCTTAACTAAAAAAAACATCACACTGCAAGGCTGATTCATTTTATTGAAATCCACCAAGGATTAAACTCCCTGTGGGACTATCACTTTACAAGAATGAATCAGCCTTCCGGCATCGACAGTTTTTTTATCTATCTATAGTTTCAACCACTGTATTAACTTTAATCGGTGACATTAACGCTTTTGCAACAACCTTCAAACTCCTGGGATCTGTCACCATCTGGGAATGAAGAGGAATTGGCAGCACCACCTCTTTGCCCACCGGCATTTTTGAACTATTTGCCGGCACAATCATCAAATCAAACGGTGTCCAAATCGAGGTAAAATTCAACTGATCTAGCATCTTCACATCTCGATCTAAATCTAGCAAAAATTCGCTTCTTGGACACATTTGTAAATATCCCGGACGCCTGCTGCTGTGCGCTAACCAAGTGCCCTGATGCGGTGAAGAAATCGTAATAAATCGCTGCACCCGGTTGATGCCTCCCAACCGCTGTACATAATACCGGCTCACAATTCCACCCATGCTAAACCCAATCAGATCAAACCGTTGTGCCGACTCAAATATATTGGCTGCGTAATCTGCAACTTGCCTAGCCAATTCATCCAGACCAATATCACAATTATTTGGGATTAGATCCAAGCTATACACCGGCCAACCTAGCTTCGTTAAGTAGGCTGTCATTGTGTTAAAAAGGGCGCTGGTGTCCCAGATGCCGTGAATTAGTAAGACTGGGTTGCGGGTGTTTGAACTGTTCATCTTGCCTTCATTCTCTTACCTATCTATTTCAAGCTTAGATTGGTACGTTAGCTATGCTCATTCAGGATATGACAGCTCATCATCTGGAACCCAGAAGTTTAAAATTAAAATGAAGCCGGGATCAGGAAAGGATGAATGGAACTGTTGAGACTGATTTAAAATTTTTCTGTGGGTGATGAGATTCGATGTGAGCCAGTACGATCGTCTACGCTGAGTGCGCCCGATCCAAATGCCACTACCATCAGTAAACCACCCATGAGGCCCAGATTTTTCAGAAACTGACCTTGTTGCATGGGTTCAGCAAAGTTTGTGTGAAAAATTAAGGTAGTGGGAATTAAGAAGCCGATCAGTCCTAATGCTCCGTATCGAGCTTTAAAGCCAAGTAATACTGAGAGTCCGCCGGCAATTAAAAGGATGATGGTGGGGACAATTAACACTCCGGGTAAGGGAATTCCTTTCGATGCCATCTGCTGAATAGTGCTGCCTGGATCGAGCAGTTTATCGATGCCGGCTTTAATAAAGATGAGTGAGAGAAATATCCGCGCTAGCAAGGGAACGTATTTTTGCATTTTGCCTCTTTGGATATTGTTATATTTGCAACTTCGGTTAATTGGGCCGATATTCAGGGATTTGGAAGTCTTTATCCTGTCACCAAAAATTTTACAGGAATAAAGATTTAAATTATTATAAAGATTTTAAGAGAATAAATGGATTTTTGCCACTAAATGGTTTTTTCAGCTCGCATTTGCAAATAGGCGGTTGAGTCCGATGAGTCAAAGTCAGAGTCAGATTTGTATTCTCGGTGGGGGGTTTGGTGGCCTTTACACGGCTTTGTATTTGAATCGTTACCGCTGGAAGCAAAAACCTCAAATTACTTTGGTTGAGCGCAAAGATCATTTTTTATTCACACCACTGCTTTATGAGTTGGTGACTGGAGAATTGCAAACGTGGCAGATCGCGCCCCGTTTTGCAAAACTTTTAGCCGGCACTGATATTGATTACCAACAGGGAACGGTTGAAAGTGTCGATCTCGATATGCGTCAGGTGATGCTATCTGGTGGGGAAGTTTTGAGTTATGACCGGCTCGTAATTGGAATTGGCAAGGAAACGCTTTTAGACGTGGTTCCGGGTGCTGCCGGTAATGCTCTGCCTTTTCGCAGTTTAGCCGATGTTAACCGGCTTAAGGAACGGTTGCGATTGTTGGAATTGAGTAATTTGTCACAAATTCGGGTGGCGGTTGTGGGTGCCGGCCCGAATGGGGTGGAATTAGCTTGCAAAATCGCAGATCGCTTAAAAGAACGAGGGCGTTTACTGCTCATTAACCGAGGCGACAAAATACTGAAAAATTTTGCCGGTTCCAGTCGAAAAGCTGCGATAAAAGCACTGAGGAGGCGAGGTGTACAGTTGGAACTTTCAACAACAGTTGAATCGGTTGAACCTGATTTTATTACCCTGGTTCATCAAGCTCAGCCGCGCACTTATCCAGTCGATTTGGTGCTTTGGACTATTGGCACGCGAGTGGGAGATTGGGTGCCAAGCATCACAAACGTTCAAAATGACCAACGGGAGCTTCTGGTTCGTCCCACACTGCAATTGATTGAGCATCCTGACGTTTTTGCCCTAGGAGATATTGCTGCCTCTAACGACGAACACTGGGCACCGGCAACGGCTCAAGCGGCTTTTCAACAAGCTAAAATTGCTGCAAAAAATATCCGATCTTCTCTAACCGGCAGAACTCTGCGGACATTCCGCTATTGGCACATTGGCGAGATGATTACTTTGGGAATTAATGCCTCTGCAATTTCTAGTTTTGGTATCAATCTTTCAGGGCCGGTAGCCGGGGTCATCAGACGGTGGGTTTACCTGCTGCGAATGCCAACATTTCGCCATCGTTTTAAGGTTGCGCGTGATTGGTTATCACAATTGTTCCGGGGAGGCATCAAAGCTGATTCGTAACCAAAACTATAAAGAGCATTTAATTTGCCTAAAATTGGGTTCTCGGCTAAATTCAATTTAGTTCAATGTCTCAGCAATCAGCACTACTCAACCTCTTTCCTACTCTCTATCGGAAAAACCGCTGATAAAGGGCGATTACATTTGTGCCATCGGTGGTAACGCCCGAAGTTATGAAACCTTAATGGCAGCAATGGAAAAACTGCCAGATATTTCGCTCGTTCTTGTTACCATACTTAAGAACCTGCACCACCTAAAAATTCTGCCTAATGTGAAATTCATGGTCAATATTCCTCAAGAGGAGGCCATGAATATCATCAACTATTCTCGCTTTATGGTGCTACCGCTTTTAGGTTCGGAGATTCCCTGTGGTCATGTCACTTTAGTGGCGGCGATACATCTGAGCAAAGCATTCATCATCACAAATTCGCGGGGAATTAGCGACTATGTGATAAATGATTATAATGCCGTTACTTGCGAGGCTTTTAAACCGGCTGCCTTAACTGATTCAATTCAGACTTTGTGGGACGATCCTGATAGATGTGAGTATTGGGGTAAAAATGGCTGGCAGTTCGCACAAACCTATTGCTCAGAGAAGCCGGGTGTGAAGTATATGCAGCACTTGATCTGGGGAGAAAACACCTAGAGGTTTAGCCTCCGCTTCTATTGCCCAAAACCGCCTTGAGACAGGCTTATAATATGTAGCCAAACTTCGGCTACATATTATGTCGTGGCTGCTTTTGAAGTCGGCTGAACTGTATAAGCTCCGTTTTACAACTTCCCTTCCCCATCTCTAAAAAAATTGACGGGTAGCAACCGGCTCCTGCAATTTCTAGTTCGAGGCAGGCTTTCGCCCTATCTCTGCTTTGCTCGCCTCAAGCAAATTATTACAATTGTTGTAGATTACTGATAAAGAAAATCCCTTGCATCTTGCTGCCGGCTACGATAAATAGGGGTTTGCGCTCACTGAGTCGTTAAATTTTATTAAAAAATCTCGCTAAATCTTGTAAAGGGGCTTATCAGAACTTCATAATTAAGCCTGCATCCATTTATATTTCACCGGCATTTCACAGCGTCAGCGGGTCTTGATATCAGTCCGGCTAGATATTGCATGAGCTGTCTGGGCTTCAGTAGCGTTCATTAGCATCAACTTTAGGAGTCATTACCATGTTCGGTTTTATCAAAAACTTGTTCGGCGGCATTTTCGGCTTCATTGGTAAAGTTTTAGGCTTGAAAAAGTCTGGATACGCCTTAGAATTTGAACCGGCTCAGGGTGAAAAATCAGCACCCGCGAAACAAGACACTTCCGCTCAGAAAAAAATAGTCGCAACCGCAACTGGCAAAGTGAAGGAGCCGGCGAAACCAGCAGCAACTAAGGCAGAATCGGCTAAAAAACCAGAGCCGGTCAAAGCTCAAACACAAGCCCCAGCCAAAGAGTCCAAACCGGCAGCCAAAGCCCCAGCCCCCAAAGCAGAGCCGGCTAAATCTCCTGAGCCGGTTGGTGGTTTTGCCACTCGCTACTTGACGCCCACTGCAACCTCAACCCGCCGCCGTCCCGGTGCGAATATGAGTTCCTTCCTTGACATGGCACGTCAAGTAAACACAGCCCGATAGGATAGTCAGGAATCAGAGATTTCAACCCTGAATAGAATAGAAGGGGAGAAACCTTTCTCAGTGTTCTGACTCTTTGCTGAAAGTCCTACATTGAATCGATGCCTGGATTTTAGATTTTGGATTTTGGATTGGCAACCAATTTAAAATTTAAAATCTAAAATCTGCTTAGCCTTTGTTCTTGAGGAAAACTAAGCAACTATACAAATGGAATGCCGCATCCCAATTACTCGGCTCTCTGCGAAATAAATCGATGTAAGGCTTGATTCGTTCCAGCAGTTCGGGATAATCTTGAGCCGTTTCTCCAAAAAAGTTGAAATTAGCCCACACCGGCGCTTGAGATAGATTGCGATTGAATAAATCGAGCAAAGCATTCCAGTTGAAACGATTCGTCACTTGGCCGGCTTGAGGGGCATTTTTCTGAGTTTGAGCCAACTCAATCCCCTGCTGGAAGTCGTAACTAAAATCGCAAAATCGGAGAATGCAGCGTCTGCCTGGTAAATGCAGATCGCAAAATAGCGCATAATCCTGAGTCGCTTCTTTCCGCTCCACTTCGTTGCGACTCACGTTATACTCCACAATTTGTTCAAAAATCGGCAAAAGTCCTTCCGCACGCTGGCTGATTTCCGACCATTGAAACGTTAAAGCACCGAGCCGATCATTTTCATCTTTGCAGACAACAATCGGTTGAGGGGAAACTGCCTGGAAATGACTGACGCGAAAGACATGAATTTTCTCAATATCCGCTAAGGAGGCCCAAAAGTTGGGAATGCCGCCGCTTAGCAGTTCTTGAGAGTAAACTTTCAGTTCTCCAATCGTGCCGGCGCGGTAAGCTCTCCAACCTCGGCTCGGCAAGTGCAACCGCGCCGTATAGGGATCAAGCTTCATAATTCGGGCAAAATTCTGAGCCGCTTTTGTTTTTGCTTCCGCACTAATCGGTTCTAAGACGAGTAACCCCGGTTCAGCATTTTGAGGGTCAGTTTTCGCTTGAGCAATTGCTTGAGCGTGCTGGTCTTTTTCCATTTCTTCAAGACGCTGCAACCCCTGACGCGCTTGTACTAAAACCTTGGCAATCGTGGTGCCGCGTAGCAATTGCCGGTAAACTTTTTCTGCCATTTGTGGTTTGCCGGTGCCTTCATGCAAGCGCCCGACATAAAACTGCACCCAAGGATCATTCGGCGACTCGTTGAGTAGCTGTTTAAGTAAACCTGCTGCCGTTCGGTAGTCTTTGCGCTCAAGAGCTTCGGCAACTCGATCAATATCGCTCATAAAGGTTTGCCCGGTTCGGGTGGAGAATTAAATACTTGAAACGATAATTAAACAGAGGTATTCTTAATTTTTAGTGGCTAATTGTTAATTGTTTATACCAATTTAACTTAATCCTAAAACAGGTAGTTAAGTTTCCCCCCTTTTTTTACAGTGCTTCATCAAAAAAAATAAAGATAACTCGTCTGTGTCTGCCGGCGCTAGCATCCGCCTATGCCTAACGGCACGCTACGGTATCATCTGTGTTTATCTGATGTGGTTAAAAAAAATTTCCCCAACTCTACACAAATAGAAACGTATTAATTTTTTAATTCCCAAGCTGCTGCCAGGAGCGACAAAGCAACAACCGGCGCAGTCACAGCTCTAAGAATACGACGCCCTAAAGACACAGGTTGAAAACCGGCTGCAATCGCTGCTTCTACCTCTGCCGGCGTCCAGCCGCCTTCAGGGCCGGTGGCAATCACAATTTTAGATTTTAAATTAGAAATTTGAGGCTTTTCCGCTAACAGACAATCCAGTAAATGGGGAGACTCACCACGAGCGACACAAATATATTGCCGATCTGTTTCTTTTAAAAAAGAACTCTTGACAAATGACAAACCTGTGGTGAATTCGTTTACTTCTTGAATAGCAGGAATAATTTGGCGTTCTGATTGCTCAGCTGCCTCTTGGGCAATGCGCCGCCAGCGTTCAAGCTTCTGCGAACTGGGGTTAAGCAGAGTGCGCTCACTCAACACCGGCATCATGTAACTCACCCCTATCTCTGTACAGTGACGCACGATCTCATCAAAGCCATTGCCTTTTGGCAACGCCACCATCAGCGTCACCTCCACCGGCAGCTCAGTTTGTGCCGCCGGCATCAGCTCTAAAATTTGCGCTTCTTGGAGCGAGATGAGTTCAGCAAGCCACCATTGCCCCTGTGGTTCCATCGCCACAAAGCGATCACCCCCCCGCAACCGCAAGACACGTCCCAAATAATGCTGTTGTTCAGCACTCAGGAGAATTTGCTGGTTGTGGAGTTGAGAGGGGGTGATCGCTAGCCGTTGTAGTTGAGCCAATTAAAAATTGAGGACACAGAGCACAGGATAAAGGATACAAGAAAAGCACTAGCCTTTAGCCCTGGAATCAGCAATGAGGGAATAGGGCAAGGCTGCGCCAACCTAAAGGTAGGGGAATAGGGAATAGGGGAGAAATCCCCTTCTCTTCTCCCTAGCCCCTAGCCCCTCTTACCCCTCTCCCTTGGCAGTTTTCAGGTAAGATTCGATGATCTCAGTAGCCAGTTGAACCAGGGGCTTAGCCTGACGCTTTGCCTCTGCTTTTAGCTCTGTGTAAACCTCATGGCGAAGGCTAACGCGATGCCGGATATTCGCATCTGCGGGGGCATTTGCAGAAGTTTCAACTTGGCCGTTTTCCTCGCTGGTGGAGGTAATCTCTTGGTTGTTAGTGTCGGTAGTCTCGGTAGTCATCGTGGAAGCAGCTGAGTAGGTGGTGGTAAATTGACGGATGGCTTGAAAACCGGCCCGATCACAAAAATCCCCAAAACTTTCTGCAGGTTGCCGTTCTTTTTTGAAATAAACAAAAATCGGCTCTAGAAAAGTTTCCAGGTCATTGATATGTAGCCGGTCGTCGTAGGTTTGGGCTAGCCGCGTTTGGCCAGGAGAACCCCCCAGCCAAACCTGATAGGTTTCCGGGGCACGGCCAACAAACCCTAATTCCGCCATGTAAGGACGAGCGCAGCCATTTGGGCAGCCGGTCATCCGCACGACAAAATGCTCTTGTTCCATGCCCAGCTTGTCCAACAGCGCCCGAATCCGATCCAGTATACCAGGCATCGCCCGCTCTGATTCGGTCGTGGCCAAGCCACAGGTGGGCAAAGCTGGACACGCCATTGACAAGCGTAGCAAGGGATCGATTTCTTTGAGCTGTTGGATGCCGCGGCTGTTAAGAATCTCTTGAATTTCGGCTTGGCTGGCTGGGTCAATATCATACAGCAGAACGTTTTGATGGGGCGTCAGCAGCATCGGCACGTTGAACTTCTGTACAATTTCCCGCAGGGCAGTTTTTAGCTGGAATTGGTCTTCATCTTTAATCCGGCCATTTTCCACGGAAATGCCCACAAACAGTTTGCCATCTCCCTGTTCGTGCCATCCTAGGAAGTCTAAATACTTCCACTCAGGCAGCGGTTTTAAAGGCTGGATCGATTTGCCGAAGTAGCCTTCTACTGTGCTGCGGAATTTCTCAACTCCCCATTCCTCAAGGAGATATTTCATTCGCGAATGACGCCGGTCGGCGCGGTCGCCATAATCGCGCTGCGTCGCTACAATGGCTTTCACCAAGTCGTAGACATCTGCTTTGGCAACATAGCCGATTGGATCAGCTAAACGTGCAAATGTTTCTTCTTTATTATGAGTGCGGCCCAAACCGCCGCCGGCAAATACGTTAAATCCTTCTAATTCCCCTGCTTCATTGGTCATTACCACCAAGCTGAGATCCTGGGAAAAGAGGTCTACTGAGTTATCGCCCGGTACAGTGACGGCGCATTTGAACTTGCGCGGCATATAATGAGTGCCGTAAATCGGCTCCACTGTGTCGTGGAAGATAGTGCCGTTACCGTTACGCTGTCTTGCTGCGACAACTTCTGGGTTTTCTTCAGCAGAAATAACTTTTTCGCCATCCAACCAAATTTCATAATATGCGCCGGTTTGCGGGGTCAGCAGGTCGGCGATGTTATTGGCGTACTCGAAAGCATACTGATAGTCACGGCGGTTTCTGTACGGTGCCGGTGGTCCCATCACGTTACGGTTGACGTCGCCGCAAGCGCCTAAAGTTGACCCCATGTTTTTGATGATGGAGGAGAAAGCCACTTTGAGGTTTTTCTTTAAAATGCCGTGCAGTTGAACGCCTTGGCGAGTGGTGACGCGAAGGGTGTGGTTGCCGTACTCGTCAGACAGTCGGTCTAGTGCGAGATATAGCTGCGGCGGAGTGAAACCACCGGGGTTGCGGGTACGCAGCATGAACTGGTAGTCCTTCTCCTGCCCCTTAACCCGATTATCCCGGTTGTCTTGTTGATACGACCCATGAAATTTGAGAATTTGAATGGCATCTTCAGTGAAATGAGTCGTATCTTCTAGTAATTCACTTGCAACAGGTTCGCGCAAGAAATTGCTGCGTTCCTTAAGACCTTCCACTTTGGAAGGTTTGCGTTCAGTGGGAGTGGGGATGGGAGTTTTAACCATGAGAACGATGCAGTAGAAGTTGGCAAAAGGGCAAGGAGTGGAACAGGGTGTCTCTGTACGTGCGATGATTTCGTCAGGCTGCGCACGATAGAGACTTGCTAGGAAAACAAAAATCTACAGACGCCTAACTCTGGGAATACGAACAACGGAAATCCGGTCGGAATTGTGATGAATACTCTAAGTTTATCATTGCCTGTCCTTTACTGGGACTTTTTTATCAATTATGAGTAAATGTCTAGGGCTAAGCAAATGGGATTGACCGACATTAAGACCTGTTGAGCAGTCTTTCAACAAATTTAATTATATTTTCATAAAGCAAGTAGGGTGAGCATTGCCCACCCTACTGATAAGAAGCTGAGAAACCTTTACAGACGTGCCTACTCGGTTTTCTACAAGCTATTTCAAGTTTTTTGGAAACGATTAGAAGTGATAACCGGCACCAAATTGGAAGCTAAGAGCAGAGGCTGGACTGTTTTGATAAGCATTAATTCCTAGCTTGGCATCTGAGTAAACAACAATGCTTTTAGCGACTTTCGCTTCGACGCCGGTTGTTAGCACGACTGCATCTTTATTGCCGGCAGGCGTAGGTTTTCCATTAGCTTCTACAAAAGAGTAGCCAACGCCGGCATAAAGATTCGTATTATTGTTAACGGCTAAATCGTAGGAAATAATTGGCATAATTGCACTGGTTTCATTACTGAAAAGCACAGCGCCACGCAGAGACACCGGTACATTTGGAAGTGCATAACGCCCTTGAATATTTCCGCCAAGTGTAGCAGCATCACCATCTTGTCCACCATTGGTAACGCCAGCAGAAACGCCGGCACCAATATAGCTAAATTTATGGGGTTCAGGCTGCGCAGACGCTTTGCCGGCAGTTCCAAAAAGAGGTGCCAAAATCAGAGCGGACAAAGCAGAAATTGTTAAGGCAGACTTGATAGAAAATTTCATAGTATTCTCTCCAATCCTTGAGTTATGATTGTGTTCACTTACCTTTAAAGTCGTCTCCTCAAGTTTAAAAGTTCCAATAATTTTTCAGAAATATATTGACAAAAATCACTAAAAAGACTTTTCTACCTCTCTAAAGTTCCCAAATATTTTTGCTCTCTTGTTTCCCTTTTGCCGCACCCGATGTAAACTATTGAAATGGCATATTAGAGAGCGAATTATTCCCTGGAAGACCGCTTATAGCGCAGGATTAAGATAGTAACCACTGTTAAGAGACTGTTTTTAAACTGTCACAAGTTGCAGCAATATGATTGTTATATGAAATAATTTATAAACAGAAAAACTAGAAGTAACTGAATTAAAAGACTCACTAGAGAAGCTTTTTATTATTCCAAAGAAGACAAGCGCAATTGCCAAACATCCTAGAGAAGCAGGGACTTTTTATTATTCCAAAGAAGACAAGCGCAATTGCCAAACATCCTAAAGAAACAGGGAAACGCAGATAAAAGGCTGGCAGGATGCCGGCACCCCAGATAAATTTTGCGAGGTCACAGCACCGAAAGACACAAAACCCGCATGACAAAGCCTGGAATTGCTTCATCATGCGGGTTTATTTAACCGCTCACCAGCAGCTCAATAGGAACCTCAAGCGCCGGCAAGATAGCAGTTAGTCTTCCTCAATATAGGCTTCATCTTCTTCATCTTCAGCCTCAATCTGCGTAACCGAGTTTGCTGAAACCACAGCACCGAGTTCCAGTTTTTGACGGACGAGCTTCTCAACTTCGTCTGCAACAGCCGGATTGTCTTCTAGATACTTAATCGTATTGTCGCGTCCTTGACCGATGTTATCACCGTTGTAGCTATACCAAGCGCCCTTGCGGACAATCACAGCGGTTTCCTCGGCAATGTCAAGCATACAGCCGACGCGGGAAATGCCCTTGCCAAACAAAATGTCAAACTCGGCAATCCGGAAAGGCGGGGCAACCTTGTTTTTAGCCACTTTGACTTTGGCACGGATACCAAATTCTTCGGTGCCTTTTTTGAGAGTTTGCGCCCGACGAATATCTAGGCGCACCGAGGCGTAGAATTTGAGAGCATTACCGCCCGTTGTGGTTTCTGGGTTGCCGTAGGTAACACCGATCTTTTGGCGCAACTGGTTAAGGAAAATAACCGTACAGCCAGATTTACCGATGTTGCCGGTGATCTTCCGCAGCGCTTGGCTCATCAAACGAGCTTGTAAGCCCATGTGGGAGTCGCCCATATCGCCTTCAATTTCAGCACGGGGCACCAATGCGGCGACTGAGTCAACAACGACGATATCAACCGCAACAGAACGGACAAGCTGATCGACGATTTCCAGCCCCATCTCACCCGTATCTGGTTGGGAAACCAGCAGATTTGCGATATCGACATTCAGCGCGGCGGCATAGGTGGGATCTAGCGCGTGTTCGGCATCGACGAAGGCAGCAATCCCACCGGCTTTTTGCACTTCTGCGATCGCGTGCAGCGCCAGAGTCGTTTTCCCAGAACTCTCAGGACCATAAATTTCAATAACCCGTCCCTTGGGCAAGCCTCCGCCCAAGGCTAAGTCTAAAGTGAGTGCGCCGCTGGGGATGGTCTCCACCTTCATGCGGGTGGCATCTCCAAGTCGCATAATTGACCCTTTGCCAAAGCTGCGCTCAATTTGGTTGAGCACCATGTCCAAAGCTTTTTGCTTTTGGGCTTTATCAGTGGATTCTGTTGTTGCCATGCCTCGCCTCAAGGTGAGAATTGTGGGTCGTTTGGATTTGGATGAGAGTTTTATTTTAACGTTTCGCTGGGGGGGTGGGGTGCTGGGAAATACCGAAGAAGAGAGGGAGTGTGGGCGAGGAGGCGAGGGGGAGTGTGGGTGAGGGGGCGAGGGGCAGATTTAGGGGGCTAAAAGCAAGCTGGTATCTGCGATCTGCGTTTGTTTAAATTTTTGTTAAGCCTTTTAAGTTTCGCACCGGCACTGAAGCTGGCTAAGTATTTCTGCCCTGTTTGTCTACGCTTTTGTCGGCACTTCAGCATCGGTGACAAATTTTTGCCAAAACCATAGTTCAGGTTCCAATACCAGATGCCGGTTAACATCGCGCACAGCAACGGGGTGATATCCCTGCTGACGCCATTCTTTACGCTTGATATCAGGCAGGCGAGTCACTAAGACGCAGTGGTGCTTATTGAAGACAGCAACATAAGTGCCGTCGCGCCGGTAAATTCTATCGGCCACCCAAAATCCTTTCACTTGTTGGGCTTTGACGATTCCTACCGGCAAAATCTCCTAATTGTTGTTTAAATCTTCCTACTCCAGGCCGGCAAGCACCAAACCTCAAAGAATTTACGGGCCGCTTCCCGCATTAGTTGATAATTGCGTAGATGTTCAGGGGCCAAATCAGCCATTTCGTTGCTGAGTTGGTCAAAGAATCTGTCTGCACCAGACTTCTACAGTCTTTTCCGACTGTCTCGAAACAGTCTCAAGCCGATGCGTTCGCCCTGAATATACTGGTGGCACTCACACTGTCTGGTATGCCATTATCCTTTTGTGCGAATTTTTGTATCATTTAAGCCCCTCGAAAATCTCACACACAAGAATAGTTCCGTGATTCCCCGGTCGCTAGCAGTTAACTCACCCTCAATACTAAAAAGAGAATTAACTGCTCCAACCATGAAAACAAAGTCCTCGCTTCTACTGATTTTAGCTGTCTTAGCTTCTTCTCTTGCTATTGCGCTACCCGCTAAAGCCATTTGCAAAGTAACAGACCCAACAGGAACTCCACTTAATGTGCGTGATCGGCCAAGCGGTGAAGTTATAAATACCCTTCGCAACGGTTGGATCGTGTACATTGAAGACTCAGCAACCGACGACCAAGGCCGTCCTTGGGTTAAAGTAGGCAGCTATTCCGAGGAAGGATACGACTCATGGGGTTGGGTTATTAGAGAGTTTATTAGCTGCTACAAGACTTGAACTCACCTTCCAATTCCAATGAGTTGGACTGCGTCTTTAACACCAGATTTCGGCTGATTTCAGAATATAAATTTTCCTAATTTCAGGGAAAATAGTTGAATAAACGTTTAATGGGTAAAGCAATGAAAAGAAATTGGCTGATTACACTCGCCCTTGTCTCCATCGCACTTCCTGTTAGGGCAGAGGAAACTAGATGTGGATGGCTACATAATCCCACGCCTGCAAACTGGTATCTAGACGATAGAGATAACAATTGGGTTATTTCAATGCAAGGAGGATATCAAGCAGAGGGAATGGACAATATACCCAGTTTTAACGAACAGGAATATGTTAAAACCAATGGTTACTATGGATATGGCTGTGCTTGTTTGGATGTTGAAACAGATAGCAATACGGGGAAAATTCTCACAATTCAGAGTGGTGAAATGTTGCCCTTAAATGCTTGCAGCACAGATCCAAATTTGCCACAAAGATGAGTTTTTGAATAAGCTTTAAAGCTTTCTATATATAGCAGTTCTCAATTGGATGAAAAACTGGGGAAAGTCAAAAAGAGCTTGGAGGGAAGCCCCCAAACTCCCTCCAAATGTGGTGATTTGCTGAGCGGCAAGACCCCCAAAGACAATTGTGAAAGAGCCATTTGGATTTGAAACCCTAGATTGAATACGAACGAGAATTATACGGTTAGGCGATGCTGCCGCGCTTGCGGGCTTCTTTATACGATGTGCCCACATTTTGTAAGCCGGCTCTAATCATCTCTCGTTCCAGCAGTGAAAAGAAACGGGCGCGATCACCTCCTCGCACAACGGCTTGATTGTGAGCTTCTGCAAGTGCAACCGGATAACCATAGCCTTTCTGCACCTGAGCAACGGTTAAACTTAAGGTGGAGTCTAGCAGGTCGGGGTTTTCAGCCACCCACGCCGGCACCTCTATGCGAGCAATTTCAGTCCCGACATGGACATAGCAGAAATATATCGTGTGAGGGCCATACTGATCCAAAATGGGGGCAGAACTGCGCCACAGGGGACTTCGCTGCCCCGGTTCCAGCAAGGAGGCCCATAAGGCAGCATCTCGCAAGGGTTCAAAAACCTGGCAGGGTGCTTTGATCGGTTTGCCGGCAGCGTCTAAAGGCATCGTCGGCGGGCAATGGGTGACGCAGTTAGGAACTTCGTGAGGGCAAGCTTCCAAGCGCAGAAAGTTGATCGCTTCAATGCTGCGGGAGGCGCTGAGATATCCGACAATCGGAATTTGAGCGGCTTGTAGCTTGTCCCAGGCATCGAGAATTGTGCAGAGGATGCGATCGCGTGCCTCAGTTGGCAGCGGTTCTAAAAACCAGTAAATTAGCGAACCGTCCACCATTGCGATGGTTGGCACCGGCAGCGCGGGAGCTGGTGCCCACACATTACAGGCTAGTTCTGCTAATATCGTTGCCTCCGATGCCGTGCGCCGGTAGCCCATCCACTCTTCTGTGCGAATTCCCCATTGCCGAGATTCATAAAGGTCTTCGGGCCGGTAGAATACTTCGGGAAGGCTGTCTAAAAGGGGATGCCGACTTTCGCCATAGTGCAATACCACTCTGCCCACGTTAATTAAATAGCAGTATGCGATTTCATGGTGGTTCGGGGCAATTTGAGAGCCATCTGTGGCAATGACGGTGTGGACAGGTGGTGCCGGCGCAATGTAGACGCGAGTTTGTAAATCCTCAACCGGCTCGGCAGCGGTAAAGATCAGGCGATTTCGCCAAGCTTGTTGTTTCGTGACTAATTCCGCATAATGAGCTTCGGCTCTGTGCATCAGGTGCTGGGCTAAGTCTAAGCGGTGGCGACCTGCATGGGCCTCTTGGGTGAGATGCTTACTGATGCCGGGAAGTTGCCGTGCGAGTTGTGTGAGATCAAGCATAATAATTCAGGGTTAATCATTAGAGGTGAGTGGTTTTCTCATCACGACTTTGTTCTAAGCCACTAACCTGTCTCATGATTTTATGCAATTTCAAAGCAAAATGGGATGAAATTTTAGATTGCTATGTTAATCAGCATCTAATTTGCCAATTCCTGCCGATTAAAATATCTCCCTCTCTATTTTGCTTGACATTGTAGAAAATCGGCGTTGCTGGAAAAGAACTTAAAGGTTTCGCTACTGCGATCTCCAATGATCCATGCCAAAATACCTGCCTGTTTGTGGTTAACAGCAGTCCAAATCCATAAGTTGTTGCGCTTATTGCCAACAAAGGTCAGGAATCTCTTCAGACTTTGGGACATTTGGCAGTGATAACCCAGCTTCTCGCACCCAATGCAAGATGGTCGTCTGGTGGATTTTAGTGACTCGTTCAATCCCTCTGAGTCCCAAGAGAAGAAAGATGCATCTTCAAGTATATTTGCTTGACATCGTTGGAATACTGCCAGGGCCGGTAATGCTCAAGAAACTAGCGAGGATTGAGTTATGGTGTACCTTTTATAGACAACCGTTGTCCGGTGCAATTTCCTATCCGAGCTACAGCCAATATTGATGAATCCTCCGCACGAGGCATCTACTATTACGAGGATGAAAGGGACGGTGTGGAGGTTTGTTGGTGTTTTGCTAGTCCAGAGGAAGCAGAAGCTGATACGTTTCGGCGTCCTAAAAAGAAACCACCGAAACAGCAACCTAGGTGAAAGTTAATTACACAGTAAGCACAGAGGGCTAACAAGTCAATAAAGCGGTTTTTATTTGGTAGCATAGCGGTTGTTTACCAGCGCTTAGCATTACCGTTTTGCAGCAAAATAATAATTGGTAGCAGTTGATAGCTTTTAGTATGATTATCGATATGAAGTCACCCAAAGAAGTTCTACACGACTGGGTTGCTGCGTATAACGCTCGCGACCCTTACAAACTTATCGATCTTTATCACGATGACGCTATCAACCATCAGGTTGCGTTTGGTGATCCTCTCCAGGGACGCGAGGCACTGCTTGAGAGTTTCATCGCCTTCTTCAACGCTTTTCCAGACAACTACACGCATCCTGAAAATATCTTCGAGGATGGTGAGTGGGCGATTATCGAGTGGAGCGGTGGCGGCACATTCTTGGGTGAGCTTGGGGGCAACGCACCAACCGGCAAACGTTTCACACTGCGCGGGTGTGGCTTCTTTCAGATCCTTGAGGGCAAAATCTGTTTCCAGCGTGGCTACATCGACAAGTACACTTGGTTCACGCAAATAGGTTTACCAGTCTCATAAACTTGTAAGTGCTACACAACGGCTAAGTTTAATTGTGCTACTCCAATTCGGCCCTTAATATTGAAGTGTTCACTGCCTTACTGCTGCACTATTTGAAGTATCGGACAGTTTCTCTTCCTGGTTAAATCATTCCTCCTTTAGGAACGCCAGAAAATCAAATACTGATTCGCTTAAGGCCACGCTGCAAACTCTTGAGAGAATTGAGAGAGAGACAGCAGATTGATGTGTGGGGTTGCACCGGCAGCTTCCCGCTCAACGGCTGTATTGTAACCCCAATCTGCCAGAAAAAGCCTAACCTGGGTGAGGTCTGGCTGCTGCTGCACGATTTGCAATGTTTTGAGCCGGTCTTCTACAAACCAAATACTCGGTTCATCAGCCGGCGTTTGTAATAATTCTCGCAGAATAAAGTGCTTAGGACGCTGCACTTCTTTGCCAAAGATACAGGCATCTGGCAGTTCAATGTCTTGTTCCTGCAGCAGTTGCCGAACGAAACGCCCTTCTTTGGTGGTAATAATGACTAAACGCACCGGCAACTGCAACAGATGCCGCAATCTTTCGATGACACCGGGATAAAAGCGGTGGTAACTTAACCAGTCTGCTACATCAGTGGCGATCCATTCATCCCGCAGCCGATCAAGTTGCCTGCCGGTGTCTGAGGGTTGCAGTCCTTCTTCTAACAACAACTGCGGCGCAATTGTTTGCCACTCCAGCAGGATTTTCTCTTCAGGAACACCTAATACCAAGGCGCGGATTAGCACCGGCATCTCCCAGCCGGTTTCGATCACAGGTCGTAGCCGGTAAAATATGGGGGCTAACTCTGCCGGTGGTGTGGTGTCTGCCGGTGTCCAGATTTGACAGTAGGTGCGCCATGCAGCTTGGAAATACTCAAGCAGTCCATCACAAAGGACGCCATCAAAGTCAAGCGCGAGAATTGTGGGAGGGTTCGCCGGCATGGTTTGTCGAGATGCAACGTCGCTGTCTATGATCGCACAGTTGAGCAAAGCGTAAGTGCAACATATCTGCACTCAGCAAGGCAGTAGGAGAAACTTAAATTATCACTTCAGTATTTATCTGGATTTTTGCTCAAAACTTGCATGAGTTTTAATCTCAAAATTTCCTTGCTTGTTTAAATTAAGCAATTCCTACTCTAAAATTTAAAATTCAAAATAGAAGGCCGGCAGATTAATCGCTGCCTTTTTTTTATCTTAAAGTAAAAAATTATAAATAGCAAAGAAATAGTGAATTAATCTAAACAGTGTTTCGCACCGCATCCTAAGTACGAAGATTTACATACATTACTTATCCGTTAAATTACATAGATAAATCTCAATAAATTCACGGATAAATAATAATGATGAGTCTGCTTGTTTTGTAAAGTTCTGAGTTTCGATAACTTCAGAAAAAAGCTTTTCCTAACGTGTTTTCATGCATAATCTTGCAATCTTCTAGAGCAAGACTTTTAACTCTAACGTGAAGTTTTAATGAAGGATAATCTGAATAAAGCACTTAAGTGGTAAAAAAAAGAATCAAGCAATATCACTGCTATTACTTCATATAAATCGCTAATATCATGTCAAGCGCGTCACCTGTTAAGGTTAGTTTTAACCAAAAGAATGCAAGGATAAATCAGACCTCAGCCATGCGGCTGCCCCGAAGCCTCAGCGCCCTTGAAACTTGGGGCTTTGGTCTGACAGGTCACTTGGCATGGATTGGCACCGCACCGCTGATGCACGCTGCGCTTGGCCCCTCTGCAATTTTCGTGTGGTTGCCGGCGGCAGTTGTGGGGGTGTTACTAAACTTGCAGGTGAAACGCTTAGGGGAAGAGTGGCCAGATGTATCGGGCGGAACCCCTAATTATGCAACCAGGCTGCTCTCGAAGTATCCAGGTCTGGGTCGCTATATGGCGATCGCATACTTCATCGGCTGGGCCGGCTATTTGCCGATCAACCCAATCATCCTCACGGCGCTGGTTAAAGCCAACCTAGAACCCTTGGGCATTGCTTGTCCCGAAACCGCTCTCAAAATCGGATTCACGCTAATCGCTTATATTGTGGCGTTGAGCGGCACCCGCACCTTGGGAATTTTGCATACATTTTTCATTTTCCCAGCCGTGGGATTCTTGCTGGTGTTTTGCGTTCAAGGTTTGGGATGGTTAGCTTTCTCGCCGGCTAGTCCGGGACTTTTTCCCAGCAGTTTCTCGCCCTTAACCTTTACTGACTGGGCGAAGTGGTTCTTCTTTGCCGTCTACATTGCTTATGCGTGCGAAACAGGCTCCTCATTTGTCGCTGACAGCCGGCGTCCTGGAGAAACATTGCGAGCTCTCAAGCTGGCCGCTTGCCTAATCCCTGTTGTCGTTCTGGGCGGATCTTGGGTACTCATGCGTTTAGCGACACAACCGGGGCTAGGCGAGGATACATTTATGAATATGTTCGCCGCAGCTAAGCCATTCTGGGGTGAATCAGCCTCTTTGATCGTCACGCTACTAATTGCCTCCAGCAGCCTTCTCGCTTGTGCCACTGCGGTTTCCAACTCTCCCCGCATTTTGTATCAACTAGCCCTAGACGGACACCTTTCACCTGTCTTCACGATCGTTTCCCGGCAGGGTGTTCTGCAACCGGCCTTAATTTTCTCCCTTTTCATCAGCCTGATTTATTTGGCTTGGGGAGATATCTCTCGAATCGTAGTAGTCACCGGCAGTGGCTATATGGCAGCCATGATGTTAGTTCATCTGGGACTATGGCTACGCCGGGATCGGGCAGAAGTGCGCTGGGGTAAGTGGTCACTCGGCTTCTGCATCATGGAGGCACTTGTCCTGCTAGTGGGAGGCGTTGCTTGGAGTTGGCAAGATGTGCTGATCGGGCTGCTGTGTCCTGTCGCCATTTTGAGCGCGGATGCCCTTAGTCGCCGCATTGCCTTTCCACCGTTTCATCCAACGTGGTGGATTGAGCGTTACCGCCGGCGGAGTCGTCAGTTCCAAGATTTTGTTGCCTCTCAGGTACTCATTCTCCTCGTATTAGTTTGTAGTGCAACCGCAATTACCTGGGTGATTCGGGACAAGTTCGAGCGCATCGATCCCCGTGCCGGCAACAATCTTTTAGTTATTTTGCTCCTAACCAGTGCATTTGTCTCGATTGCCGTTGCCTGCTGGACAAGCTTGCCTCAAGTTGCTGCCATTGACGAAGCCCGTCAACACGCTGAAAATCTTTTTATTGCTGCCCTTGACACGGTTCCAGATACGATTCTCGTCGTCGGTGAAAACGGGGAAATTGATCAGGCAAACCCAGCCGCAGAGGCACTCTTCGGCTTAAATGCCCATGAGTTGCTGGGGGAAAACTTGAACACACTTTTGCCCGGTTTAGGACATTCGCCGGCTCAATGGTCAAACCAAAGCGAACAAGCATTGGAACGCTATCAAGGCTTACGCATCATTGAAGCGACAGTTTCCGAGCGTTCAAATCGTAATCTTCCAGAATATATTGTCATTCTGCGCGACATTACAGAGCGCAAACACGCCGAGGCGGTTTTGCACGAAAGCGAAGAACGATTTCGCTTAATGGCAGATACCGCGCCGGTTCTGATTTGGGTTGCCGGCACTGATAAACGCTGTCATTACTTTAATAAAGTTTGGCTAGAATTCACCGGCAGAACAATGGAGGAAGAAGCCGGTCATGGCTGGCTCGAAGGTGTTCATCCTGAAGATAGACAACAGTGTTTAGAAACCTATATTACTGAATTTGACGCCCGCCAAAGCTTCCGAATGGAATACCGTATCCAGCGTGCTGACGGCGAGTATCGCTGGATCTTGGATACTGGAAATCCTCGGTTTTTACCAGATGGCAGCTTTGCCGGCTACATTGGCTCCTGTATTGACATTACTGAACGCAAGCAGATCGAGTCAGCGCTACAAGCATCTAACCAGAGAACTGTAAATATTTTGGAAAGTATCACTGATGCCTTTTTGGCTCTAGATCGGCAGTGGAACTTTACTTATATCAACCGACAAGCGCTTCATTTTTTTCAAAGAAGTACACCCGAAGAACTCCTCGGCAAGAATATTTGGCAGGAATATCCGCAAACAAGCGATTCGCTCTTTTACCATCAGTATCACAAAGCTGTCGCTCAACAAATTCCTGTAGCGTTTGAGAGCTACTCTCCACGTTTAAATATTTGGCTTGAAGTCCGCGCCTATCCGGCTGAAGATGGGCTTTCTGTTTACTTCCGTGACATCACTGAGCGCAAGCAAGCGGAAGAAGCCCTACAAACATCAGAAGCTCGTTTGAGAGCGCAAGCAACGCAGCTAGAACAAACACTGCAAGATTTACAGCGAACTCAAACTCAACTGATCCAGACAGAGAAAATGTCAGGTCTTGGTCAGTTGGTTGCCGGGGTTGCTCACGAAATTAACAATCCGGTTAACTTTATTTATGGCAACATCACTCACGTCAGCGAATACGCTCAGGAACTCCTGAATTTAATACACCTTTTCGAGCAGGGTTATAGCTACAGCGATCCTGAAATTCAAGATTCTATTGACAAGATGGATCTTGATTTTATTATTGAGGATATGCCCAAGACCCTGTCTTCTATGAAAGTGGGAGCTGAACGTATCCGAAATATTGTGCTGACGTTGCGGAATTTCTCCCGGCTTGACGAATCAGATATGAAGCCGGTTGACATCCATGAAGGCATCGAAAGCACGCTGTTAATTTTGCAGAATGCGTTGAAGAACAAACCAGATTCTCCTGGTATTGAAATTATCAAGAAATATGAAGCGTTACCTCTGGTTGAATGTTATGCCGGCCAACTCAATCAGGTGTTTATGAACATCCTCACCAATGCCATTGACGCCTTGCATAAGCATGACAAAGAGCGAGCACCTGAACAGATCAAAGAGAACCCCAGTCAAATTACAATTCACACGCAAGTGCTGGACAGCAATCGCATAGGAATTCAGTTTAAAGACAATGGGCCAGGAATGAGCGAAAGCGTTCTGGCGCGAATATTTGATCCGTTTTTTACAACAAAACCTGTGGGAGAAGGCACCGGCTTGGGATTATCCATCAGCTATCAAATTATCGCTGACAAGCATAAAGGCCGGCTAGAATGTCACTCAGAACCCGGAGAAGGCGCAGAGTTTTGGATTGAAATTCCCATTAAGCAAAGCTGAGTGGGAGTTAAACGAGCGCACTTGATAGCTGAGTTCAAATCCGCAGAAGCGAGCCGGTGCATCCACTCGATAAAAAGCTCAAATAATCATTCAACTTCTAATCAAAATTTAAGTAAAAATGCCTACGCCGCCTTTTACTGGTGTGGATAATCCTCAGCGCGATTCCACGCGCTTACCCCGTAGCTTGAGTGCGCTGGAAACTTGGGGGTTCGGACTCACCGGCCATTTAGTAGGATGGGTCACCAATGCGCCGGCAATCCACTTAGCGCTGGGACCGGCTGCCATTTTTGTGTGGTTGCCGGCAGTATTCATGGGAGTGCTGTTCAACCTGCAAGTGAAACGCTTAGGGGAACAGTGGCCAGAAATGTCAGGGGGAACGCCCAATTATATAACCAGACTGCTGAGTAACTATCCCGCGCTAGGCCGTTATGCCGCAATCGCCTATTTCTTAGCCTGGGCCACCTTTCCGCCGGCAAGCGCCATCATCCTCACAGAAATTGTCAAAGCCAACTTAGAACCCTTTGGCATTGATTCCCCCGAACTCATTCTAAAAATAGCGTTTACCCTCATCGTTTACATTGTGGCGTTGAGCGGCACCCGCACCTTGGCAATCTTGCAAGCATTTTTCATCTTCCCAGCCATTGGATTCTTGCTAGTCTTTTGCGTTCAAGGTCTGGGCTGGTTAGCCTTCTCACCCAACAGTCCCGGATTTTTCCCCTCCAGTTGGCCGCACCTAACCTGGGTTGATTGGGGCAAGTGGTCTTTCTTCGCAATTATGAGCAGTTGTGGCTGCGAAACTGCTTCCTGTTTTGTTGCTGACAGCCGGCGTCCAGGGGAAACCCTACGATTTCTTTCCTTCGCCGCTTGGCTGATTCCTCCCGTGTGTCTGGGGGGTTCCTGGGTGCTGGCGCGGTTAGCAGCCTCTCCGGGAGTGAATGACAACTCTTACTCGCTTTTAGTAACCTCTGCCACCATGTTTTGGGGCAGTTGGGCAACATTACCTATAACACTCCTGCTCGCCTCAAGCTGTCTAGTGATTGCCGCAACTTCCGTCGCCAATGCGCCTCGCGTTTTATACCAACTCGCGCTAGACGGATACATTTCACCCGTGTTCAGCATCGTCTCTCCAGAGGGCGTTCTGCAACCGGCCCTTATATTCTCCCTTTTCATTAGTCTGATCGCTTTGGGTTGGGGAGATTTAGCCCAACTTGTCGTACTAACCTGTGCGCCGGCGATGGTAATGTTCATGGCATTGCATCTAGGTCTGTGGCTGCGTCGGCTTCAGCCAGAAGTGCGGTGGGGGCGGTTGTCCCTTGGCTTCTTCGCCTTTGATACGCTGGTGCTGGTAATGGTTGGCGTGGGATGGGGTTGGCAAGATTTAGCAATTGGGTTGTTATTGCCGGTGGCAATTGTGGCAGCAGATGCAGTGATCCGCCGTGTTTCCTTGCCACCCTTCTCCCCACAGTGGTGGGTGAGGAAAACCCCTGTGCCTTACCATCGCCAGTTTAAAGATTTTTTGGTGCTTCAGGTCGTTACCCTACTCGTATTAGTCTGTAGCGCTACGGTTATAGGCTGGGCGCTCAGGGCAATATTAGATAGAAGCGCTGACAGTGCCGGCAACGATCTTTTAATTGTTTTATTGCTAACAGTCGCCTTTTTTGCGATTGCAATTGCTTGCTGGACAAGCTTGCCTCAAGTTGCTTCAATTGCTCAAGCGCGGGAACAAGCAGAAAACTTGTTTATTACTGCCCTTGATACCGTTCCGGATACGATTCTCGTCGTGGCTAAAAACGGCGTGATTCTCCAAACTAACCCAGCCGCATCCACACTTTTTGACACCGGCACCGTTGAACTGGTTGGGCGTCATCTTCATGAGTTTTTGCCGGCAATAACGTTGGAGCCAGAGTTAGGGCAAAGCCGAAGTGAACAGATATTCAAGCGAAGTGAACAAGAATTACGCACGCTCGAAGCAACGATTTCACACCGAGCGAATCGAAAGCTACAAGAATATATTGTGATACTGCGCGATGTGACGGAGCGCAAGCAAGTTGAGTTAGAATTGCGGCAAACATTGCAACTTAAAGAAGAACTTGCTGCCACGGCAACTGAGCAAGCCGAACAATTAGAAGGAGCGTTTCAGGAATTGCGGCAAACTCAAGAGCGGCTGCTTCAATCTGTAGAATCTGACCGAGTTTTAACGCACGTTACAGACCAAATTCGCAGAACTTTAGATTTAAAGACAATTCTGGAAACAATTGTGCGAGAAGTCCTCGCGTTACTTCTCACAGATCGAGTTGTCATTTACCAATTCACCCAAGATTGGAAAGGCAAAATTGTTGTAGAAACCGTCAGCGGGGAGTGGCAATTACTTCAGGGAGAGGAGTATGCAGATGAATGTTTTCCCACAGAGTACGCCCGCCTTTACACCTACGGACGCGTTAGAGCCGTTGATAATATTGCTGAGTCAGATTTAAATCCCTGTCATAAAAAGTTTTTGCAAGAACTTAACATTAAAGCCAATCTTGTTGTACCGATTCGGATTGATTATTATTTGTGGGGATTACTAATCGCGCATGAATGTTCTGAGCCTAGGGTTTGGCAGCCGGCAGAAATTGAATTGCTGCAACAATTAGCTAACCAAGCAGCAATTGCGATTCAGCAAGCCGAACTCTATCAACAAAGCTGTTCTGCGGCTCAAACAGCAACCGCTCAAGCTCAGAAACTCGAACAAGCGCTGCAACAGCTTCAACAAGCTCAGGCTCAATTGGTTCAAAGTGAGAAAATGTCTTCGCTCGGTCAGTTGGTTGCCGGTGTGGCGCATGAGATTAACAACCCGGTTAATTTCATTTATGGCAACCTCACGTATGTTAGTGATTATACTCAGGCTCTCATGACGTTAATCAACCTTTATCAAGAAGGTTATTCCCATACTGACCCAAAAATTCAAGACATTATTGAAGAGATTGACCTTGAGTTTTTGCTAGAAGATTTGCCAAAGACGGTCTCTTCCATGAAAATGGGAGCGAATCGCATTCGAGAGATTGTTTTAACCTTGCGAAATTTTTCTCGGCTTGACGAAGCAGATATGAAGCCGGTGGATATTCATGAAGGTTTGGATAGTACCCTTTTGATTTTGCAAAATCGCTTGAAAGCAAAACCGGAATTACCCGGGATTACAATTATTAAGGAATATGGGGAGTTGCCGGCAGTTGAATGTTATGCCGGCCAACTCAATCAAGTTTTTATGAATATCCTGGGCAATGGAATAGATGCCCTGCACAAACATGACGAAGCCCGAACACCTGAACAAATTAAAGACAGCCCCAGTACCATTGCAATTAGCAGCCGAGTTATTGACAGCAATCGCGTAGAAATTCGATTTAAAGATAATGGGCCGGGAATGACAGAAAACATTAAAAAACGAGTATTTGACCCGTTTTTTACAACAAAACCAGTTGGTGAAGGCACCGGCTTGGGATTATCGATTAGTTATCAAATTATTGCAGACAAACATGGTGGGCAGATGAAGTGTAACTCGCAACCGGGCGAGGGGGCAGAGTTTATTATTGAGATTCCTATCAGGCAAAGCGCTTGTGCAAAAGTGAAGATTAGTTAATTCTTTGTTAAGGTAATTAACTCTAGCCGGCTCCATACAAAATAACCATTTTCCTTGGCAGAGGCTTCAAGAACCCAATTTCCTCGTGCCATAAACTGTGACGTCTATAAACGTATACTTTTTGTCGATAAGAGTCTGTGCGGTAAAGCTTTCAAGCCGAAAAATAAAATTAATCGATAACTGAGAACTGCTTAGAAAAATTTCATACAAGCATTTACTGAATTATTTATAATGGTGTATTCAAAATATTTAGCTTTTAACACCTAAAAAATAATAATGCCTACGCAGCCTTTCATGGGTTTAGCCGGCGATCAGCCTATCGCAAAGCCCCTTCCCCGAACCTTAAGCGTCCTAGAAACTTGGGGATTTGGTCTCACTGGCCATCTCTCATGGCTTTTCAGCGTCCCGACAATCGCTGTAGCCCTAGGGCCATCTGCCATCTTCGTGCTATTACCGGCAGTCATTGTGGGGATGCTGCTCAACCTCCAAGTCAGGCGCTTAGGCGAACGTTGGCCAGACATTGCTGGGGGAACGCCCAATTATACCGCTAGGCTACTCAACAACTATCCCCGCCTGGGTCGCTATGCAGCAATTGGTTACTGGAGCGCTTGGATAGCCTTTTTGCCAATCAACGCAATTGGTATTACGGAACTGATCAAGGCCAATCTGGAAACGATGGGAATCGCCTGTCCGGAGACAATTCTAAAAATTGGCTTTACGGTGATCCCCTTTATCTTGGCCTTTAGCGGCACCCGCGCTTTGGCAATCCTGCACTTGTTTTTTATCCTGCCGGCGATAGCATTCCTGTTTACCTATTGCCTTCAAGGTCTCGGCTGGTTAGCTTTCTCTCCAGCGTCTCCCGGATTTTTCCCTTCTGTCCAGACTAGCAGTGTCGCGTCTTTCCAAATCAAAGATTGGATGCAGTGGCTTTTCTTCTCCCTCTGGGCTACCTGCGGCTGTGAAACCGCGTCCTGTTTTGTCGCCGATAGCCGCCGTCCGGGGGAAACTCTGCGTTTTCTCACCTTCGCAGCTTGGTTAATTCCTGTGCTGTATCTGGGTGGTTCCTGGGTAGTCATCCGTTTGGCTACCGAACCGGGAATTGGCGTCAACCCTTTTAGCATCTTGTTAGTAGCGGCCCAACCTTTCTGGGGCAGCTCAGCTTCTTTTCTGGTGACGCTGTTGATCAGCTCAGGCTGTCTTCTCGGCTGCGCCACAGTCGTTTCTAATACACCGCGGATCTTATACCAACTTGCCAAAGATGGGCAGATATCGCCAGTATTTGCAGTGGTTTCCCGCCGGGGTGTCTTGGGTCCTAGCCTTGTGTTTGGCCTTTTACTCAGTTTGGTTTGTTTAATTTGGGGAGACATCACCCGAATCGTTATGGTGACGGGGACGGGTGGGTTTGCCTGTACCCTGATTCTGTTTCTAGGATTGTGGCTGCGTCGAGGCCGGCCTGAAGCACGTTCGCGAAACCGGCGTGAAGCTGTTTGGCCTTGGTGCTGGCTGGGTTTATTTGTATTAGAGGCAGTTGTCTTGATCGTCGCCGGCTTAGCGATCGGCTGGCAAGATATGCTCCTGGGACTTCTTCTTCCCCTTGCTCTTTTAGGAGTGGATGCCGCAATTCGCCGCATTCCCTTTGCGCCATTCCATCCAAACTGGTGGATCAACCGCGATCAAATCAAGCCTCAAGGCCATTTCAAAGATTTTGTAGCAGTTCAGGTGCTAGTCTTGCTGATTTTGGTTTGTGGCGCTGCCTCTGCCAGTTGGTTTATTAAGGCAAAGTTAGATGGGGACGCTGCTAGTGCCAGCAACGATCTGTTTATCGTTTTGCTTATGACGATTGCCTTTGTGGGAATCGCCATCGCTTGCTGGACGAGTTTGCCCCAAGTTGCAGCGATTGCCGAAGCGCGAGAAATCGCTGAAAGTCGCTTTATTACAGCGCTCGATACCGTTCCCGATACGGTTCTCGTCATTAATAACAATGGTGCGATCCGTCAAGCAAACCCAGCCTCCGAGCAACTCTTTGACCTAAAAACCGTTGAGTTAATTGAGCGTCCTCTTAATCATTTCTTTCCACAGTTACCACTGGTTCCGGATTTGTGGCCTAATCGGAATGAACAAACACTGGATCGCGGTGATCGTGGCTTGCGTTTTATTGAATTAACGATTTCTCAACGAGCCAATCGAGAGCTATCAGAATATATTGTTATCCTGCGCGATATAACAGATCGCAAACTTTCTGAGGTGGCTTTGCGGGACTCGGAAGAAACTGCAAGGCAGCAAGCCACTCAACTAGAACTTACCTTGCAAGATTTACGGCGCACCCAAGCACAATTAATTCAAACCGAGAAAATGTCTAGCCTGGGTCAACTGGTTGCGGGGGTCGCTCACGAGATTAATAATCCAGTCAATTTCATCCACGGTAATCTCGCTCATATCAGTGAGTACACAGAGGATTTCCTGAGTTTAATTAACCTTTACCAGCAGGGTTATCGTCATAGTGACCCAGAAATTCAAACCCTTATTGAAGAAATTGATCTTAACTATTTAGTAGAAGATTTACCTAAAATGGTGTCTTCGATGAAAGTCGGGGCGAATCGCATTCGAGAAATTGTTTTAACCTTGCGTAACTTTTCCCGGCTTGATGAAGCTGAAATGAAGGGTGTTAACATTCATGAAGGTCTTGACAGTACGCTGTTGATTTTGCAGAATCGCTTGAAAGAAAAACCAGAACTGCCCAGTATTGAAATTATTAAAAACTATGAGGATTTACCTTTGGTTGAATGCTATGCCGGCCAACTCAATCAAGTCTTTATGAATATCCTCAGCAATGGAATTGATGCCCTACATAACCATGATAAAGAGCGAACCGCTCAACAGATTCAAGAACAGCCCAGTACCATTACTATTCAAACGCGATTGTTAGCCAACACCCGCGTGGTAATTAGTTTTAAAGATAATGGGCCGGGAATGAGCGAAATTGTTCGTAAACGGATATTTGATCCGTTTTTTACAACAAAACCTGTGGGAGAAGGCACCGGCTTGGGATTATCGATTAGTTATCAAATTATTGTAGACAAACATGGAGGCCGGCTAGAATGTGTATCGCAACCCGGAGGAGGGGCAGAGTTTATTATTGAAATCCCGCTCACGCAGAAGCTAAAGCAGCGCGAGAATTAACCGCTTTTCGACTGAAAATGTCATGATGGAAATACAGCATCAGCCGGCAATTTTTTATGTTAGCAGTTTCAACCTCTAAAACTCCCCTGTTAGGGGCTTCTTTGGCAGAGTTAACCGAGTGGGTTCAGCAACAGGGGCAACCGGCTTATCGGGGGCAACAGTTGCATCAATGGATTTATCAAAAAGGGGCGCGATCGCTTTCTGAAATTACGGTATTTTCTAAACAGTGGCGTGAAACGGTTGCAGATTTCCCAATAGGCCGGTCAACCATTCACTACCGCTCAGTTGCCCCGGATGATACGGTTAAGTACCTCCTGACGCTGGCAGACGGTCAAATTATCGAAGCGGTTGGCATTCCCACAGAAAAGCGCCTCACGGTTTGCGTGTCTTCCCAGGTGGGTTGTCCGATGGGCTGCGATTTCTGCGCCACCGGCAAGGGCGGTTTTAAGCGCAATCTCGCCACTCACGAAATTGTTGATCAGGTTTTAACGGTTCAAGAAGACTTTAACCGGCGCGTCAGTCATATTGTCTTTATGGGCATGGGCGAACCCTTGCTGAATACGGATAACGTTCTGGCTGCCTTGCGATCACTCAACGAAGATGTGGGCATCGGACAGCGAAATATCACGGTTTCTACGGTGGGAATCCAAAATCGCATCCGCCAACTGGCAGAACATAAACTCCAAGTTACCCTAGCGGTTAGCCTCCACGCGTCTAATCAAGAGTTGCGTGAACAGCTAATTCCCAGTGCGCTGCGGTATCCTTTGCCAGAGCTTATATCAGAATGTCGGGAATATGTCAAAACAACGGGCCGCCGGCTCAGCTTTGAATATATTTTGCTTGCCGGCATGAATGACTTGCCGGAACACGCAGTTGAACTTGCGGAGTTAATGCGGGGATTTCAATGTCATGTCAATTTAATTCCCTACAATCCGATCAGTGAAGCCGGTTATCAGCGTCCCAGCCAGCAGCGGATTCAATCATTTGTGAAAGCATTGCAAGATCGGAAAGTTGCAGTGAGTGTACGTTATTCTCGCGGTTTAGAAGCGGATGCTGCTTGTGGGCAACTTCGAGCTTCTAAAAGTTAACAATTCCTCGGCTAACTTTTCCCGTGATCATCTCCTAATCTCAGCTTCTTGCCCAAATATCTACAACTAAAGAGGGATGCAGAAAGTAATTTTTTATCTGCATCCCTCTTTAGTTAAGGAATAAGTTACCAGGCGAATGTATAGTTTGCTTAAAAACGCGATTCCCTAAATTCCCCTGAAGGGTTTTATCCAGCATTTTCATCCCTGATTCAGCGTCTAGTTTGGGTGCCGGTAAAGATACCTTTGGTCGTGATGATTTAGGGAGGGAAGAATTACTGGGGGGCGTAGATGCCAGGGGCGTAGGCTTCTACCACTCTGCCGGTGTCAGAGCAGGTAACCATAAAATAGTCACAGGCGGGGCATTGTGTCCGGGTTAATTGACTAATTAACAGGTAGTGGCGCTCAGCATGGCTGCCACAGTTTGGACAGTGAATTGTCATTTTTATCTGCATATTAAACTCTCTCTCTTTAGACGTATACATGAAACAATCTGAAAAAAAAAGGGGTAGAACGTAGCAACAGTTACAGTTCCAAAACACACTCAAGAAAACTTAGCTACTCGATTTATTCAGTGACGAATAAGCGAGTCAAGCCTTTTTAACATTATCTTTTATTATGTCAGTAATAATGCCGAGTGTCAATTTTAGGATTGCGGGGATCGCCTTCTGGGTCAGCGATCCCCGCGATGGATCAATTCCGGACAGAAATTGTCGAGTTCGCTTATATCCGAAATGTTACTTAAAAAGCTAGGAAGAAAACATTAAATTTTTTACAGGATAGACGTTTATTTTTACGTTTATTTATAAATATAAAAGTTGTGTTCTCATGAAAAGCCGGCTGTTGAGTGGGTTGGAATTTAGCTGAGATAAAAACAACAGAAAAGAGCGCAACCAACTTAAGTGATTAAACTGGAGACGCGACTGAGCGCGTCTCGCCTATCTATGAAATTAAACCCGCATTCCCATATCTTTCAAACTTTGGCGCAACTGGCTAGCTGCCGGCGACTGACGTTCCTCGTAAAGTGAAATTGCCTGACGAAACCTGTCTAAACTCTCTACAACATTGCCGGCTTTGAATAAAGCTACGCCCAAATTTTGGTGAGCTTCGGCATAATTTGGATTCAGTTCAATCGCTTGCCGATAAGATGCGATTGCCTCCTTTAAGCGTCCCTTCTCTTTCAAGGCAATGCCTAAATTAAAATGAGCCGTGGCTAAATTGGGTTCTATTTGCAAAGCAGTCTCATAAGCGCTTTTAGCCCCCGTCAGATCGCCGCTTTCCAGCAGTAAATTACCCAAATTGTTATAAGCGCCAAGTTTCAGTTGAGGCAAGAGTCCTTGCTCAAGGGCAGCCCGATAGTGGGATTTGGCTTTAGATATCTGTTGCCGGCGCGCGTAAGCAATGCCTAAATGGTAGTGAAGTTCATACAACACTGGTACCTCCACTGATTTGGGTTCACCCCAGCTAGGCACCCCTTTCAATCCCACCTCTAGCAATTGAATGCCGCGTTCGATCTCACCCATTTGTACATACAAAGCCCCTAACTTACTGCAAGTGTAAGGATCACAAGGGTGCTGAGCGAGATAGCTTTCCATCGCCTGCCGCGCTCTGGTAAATTTGTCTAACGCGGCAATCGTCCCCGGTTTGTAGCCTTCATGCAAAATCGCCACCGGCGCTAAATTAACCACCTGCCATCCCTGAGAAGTTTTCAGCAGGTTGGCAACGCTGTCATCCACCATCGAATGATAAGGATGAGAGAAATAAATATATGGGTGATTGCGAAATAGCCTGGATACCAGAGAGTAAGGAGATTGTGCGGCACCCACCTCTTGACGCATCAAGTTAATTAAGAGGTAGTCCTCATTCTCAATTGCCTCTTTGATCTGCGGCACAACCTCTGGCACCAGCATTTCATCCGCATCTAAGACTAAAATCCAGTCACCCGTCGCATATTTAAGTGATTCATTTCGCGCCGCCGAATAGTCATCGCACCACTCAAAGTTATAGACGTTTGCCCCAAAGTCACGAGCAATCTCAGGGGTGCGATCCGTTGAGCCGGTGTCAAGCACCACGATCTCATCCACCACATCCTTAACACTATCGAGACAGCTTGGCAGCGCCGCCTCCTCATTTTTCACAATCGCGCAAAGGCTCAGTTTCATTTTGTGCCGCCATTCCCAAGTTAAAAGCATCGCTGTCATTTTAGAGGCAAACCCACCCCACCATAACTCTTGCCCTGATTGGGAACGATCCGCCACGTGCCGGTACAACAATTAAAAACATTTAAAAACTCATCCTGATTAAGAGCGATCCGCCACGTGCCGGTACAACAATTAAAAACTTTTAAAAACTCAAACCATAGTAATTCTCTCGACTGTTCAATTTAGAATTTCAAATTCTAAGCACACCTGCACTTGACACTCAACCGATCAACCCTTTTGGAGGGGGTTTGGGGGACGCAACCGTCCACCAACGGGGGGTTTGGGGGGAACCCCCCCAATGCCTTTCTGACTTCCCATTTTTTATAGCAATAAGGAATTAGTACAATGTCTAAAAAATAATCAGATGCTGACCCAGTAACTTTACTCACAATATTCAACATCCCACCCTTGCATTTTTTACCCAAGCTGAAAATCCCAACCAGACTTTGTGCCAAGATCGAAATCGATAACAAAGCCAATCACCGGCTTTCCTTCTACCACACCGGATAAAACTCATGCTCGGACAAACCATCGGTGGGCGCTACTCCCTGATCAGCGAATTGGGAGAAGGGGCATTTGGCAAAACTTACCTAGCAGAAGACCGGCATTTACCCGGCAACCCCGTCTGTGCAGTTAAACAACTCAAACCCGCCAGTACAGATCCCAAGACTTTAGAGGAAGCAAGGCGCTTATTTCACACAGAAGCAGAAACCCTTCAGCAGCTTGGCCCCCATGAGCAAATTCCCCGGCTTTTAGCTCATTTTGAAGAAAATCGAGAATTCTATTTAGTTCAAGAATTCATCAAAGGTCACGATCTGAGCTATGAAATGACTGCCGGCAAACAATTGAGCGAATCCTATACCATCGCGCTTTTACAAAACACCCTCAAAGTCTTGGAATTTGTTCACCAGCAGCAAGTCATCCACCGCGATATTAAGCCATCCAACCTGATGCGACGAGAACCAGATGGCAAACTGATTCTGATTGATTTTGGTGCGGTTAAACAAATTAGAACGAAGGTAGTCAATAGTCAAGGAATGACGAGATCGACGGTGCAAATTGGCACATTTGGCTATATGCCCAGCGAACAAGCCCAAGGCCGGCCAAAATTAAGTAGTGATATTTATGCTTTGGGCATGATCGCGATTCAAGCACTCACCGGCATCTTTCCCGATGAACTGCCAGACGATCCTGAGACGGGTGAAATTTGCTGGCGAAACCTAGTGCCGGTGCGCGCAAACCTGGCAGATATTTTAGACAAAATGGTGCGTTATGACTTCCGGCAGCGCTACCCGTCTGCAACTGAGGCATTACAAGCATTAGCCGGCTTGGAAACTTCACCCATTTCAATAGTCCCCAATAAAGCCAAAGCTTGGTTAAAACATAGCAAAGTGCTGTATCAAGCTAAACGTTATCAGGAAGCAATTGCTGCCTGTGAGCAAGCAATTTCAATTAAATCTGACTTTCATGAAGCTTGGGATATGCTTGGCAATGCGCTTTATGAATTAGGCCGGCATCACGAAGCACTAACATCGTATGACAAAGCTATTCAAATTAAACCTAACTTTCCCGAAGTTTGGAACAACCGCAGCAGAACACTCTTTAGTTTACAGCGCTACGAAGAGGCAATTTTTGCCTCAGACAAAGCGATTCAACTCAAGCCAGATTTCTATGCAGCTTGGAATAACCGAGGCTTTGCGCTTTTTAGTTTACAGCGTTACGAAGAAGCAATCGCTGCCTATGAACAAGCGATTTCTATCAAGCCAGATTTTGCGGAAGCTTGGTTGAATCGAGGTTCGGCGTTTGAGGAATTGCAGCGCTATGAAGAAGCCATTGCTTGTTATGACAAAGCCATTCAACTCGAGCCAGATTACCCTCAAGCTTGGAATAGCCGAGGCTTGGCGTTTGATAACTTGCAACGCTACTCACAAGCTATTGCCTGTTATGACAAAGCGATTCAACTCAAGCCAGATTACTATCAAGCTTGGAATAACCGAGGCGTGGCTTTAGATAACTTGCAGCGGTATAGAGAAGCCATTGCCTCCTTTAATCAAGCGATTCAACTCAAGCCCGATTTTCAATTAGCCCTAGATAACCGAAACGAGGTGCACGGTAAGTTGCAATGGTATATATAGATTCTCCAGTTTTATGCTTGAGGATTTTCGCTAGCCGGCATTCAGGCTGAAGCTGCCAAATTCCAAGCATTCGAGCGATACCGGGCGAGCAGCAAAACTCTGATAGCCTTAAACAGATCCGATCCGCTTGAGTCTGCCGGCATACTTAGCTAAAACATACTACGACTTTTGGTAGCTCGCTTCCCATAACAAAGCTGAAGCGTTTAATATAAAAGCCATAGAAGACTGCTTTAAATTCTCAACGACTCAAAATTTTTAACAAATACAAACTTTAATCTATCTTTTGACCGATTGACAAAAATTAAGTCTAGCGAACGAACTCAAAAAATTCTATTCCTATTGTTTCTTCCCTATGATAGAGGGAATCCCGATTAATCAATTGATATTCTTAGGAAAGATAAGACGCAAAGAAAAAAAGAGTTTATCTTTCAAGGAGAAAATGACATGGGAATTCTAGCTTGGGTTGTTTTAGGTTTGATTGCCGGCGCACTTGCAAAAGCCATTTACCCAGGGCATCAAGGCGGTGGATTTCTAGCAACAACAGCGTTAGGGATTTTGGGTGCAGTTGTTGGTGGTTATTTGGGTAGTATGTTCTTGGGAACAAGCGCCGCTTCTGGTGCTCTCTCAATTCCTAGTATTGCTTTTGCAGTCTTAGGCGCAATCCTCCTTCTCTTCATCTGGGGTTTAGTAACTCAACGCGCTGCGTAATTGCTTCAAAGCTTCAATGGGTGGTTTAATTCGTCTCAATCCTCCAGCTTGTCGTTGGGGGATTGTTTGTTTTTAGAGCCAACTGATTGATTGTTTTGAGGAAATTGTTTTCCCTTGAAACGAAGGAAGTGATAACCATGCCTTGGAATAAAAACAATTATCCAGATTCCATGAAAAACCTCACCGCTGAAGTGAGGGAAAAAGCGGTTGAAATTGCCAATGCTTTGCTAGAAGAGGATTACGAAGAAGGCAAAGCCATTCCGATTGCGATTGCGAAAGCAGAAGACTGGGCAAGCCGGCGCGGTAAACAAGTGAAAAAGAAAGATTCTGAATAAATCTGTGCAATCAGAGAAAGTGAGCAGCAACCAACGCAAGCCCCAGCCGGCCAAACTCGTCAAAGCCGGTTAAGACCCGAACAATTCACGATACAGTGAATAGTGCCGGCTCGCAAAAAACTTGCTAAATTGCATCCAGTAAATTTTTCTATCAAAATAGGGACAGCCCCAAAGCCGCGAATCTAGGCTGATCGCCGAAAACTTGCCGGCAGGATGTACAGCCGGCAGCAATCGGGCAACGCCAAATCCCGGCTTTGAGATCGGAAAATTTACAGGTAGCTAAATGTGGCAAATAGCTGCCTGGAGTGTGCTGCCATTGCTCTCACCCCTACATCTATGGACTCTTTTTTACTCGGACAAATACTGGCAGGACGGTACAAAATTGTCAGCTTCTTGGGAGGAGGGGCGTTTGGTCAGACTTACATCGCACAAGACTTGCAACTACCCGACTACCCACGCTGTGTTGTCAAACAACTCAAACCGCAGACAACCGATCCGCTGACATTAGAAACTGCCAGACGTTTATTTGATACCGAAGCAAAAGTCCTGCATCAATTAGGCCGGCATGATCAGATCCCTCGTCTGCTTGCTCACTTTGAAGAACAGCAAGAATTTTACCTGGTGCAGGATTGCATAGAAGGGGAACCGCTCAACCAAGAAATCAAAGTCGGTAAGCGTTTAAGTGAAGCAGAAGTCATCGTTTTATTGCGTGATGTTTTATCAACCCTAGCCTTTGTCCACCGGCAGAATGTCATCCACCGTGATATTAAACCCTCCAACTTAATCAGACGCAACTCAGACGGCAAAATTGTTTTAATCGACTTTGGTGCAGTCAAACAAGTGAGTACCCAAGCTGGGGACGATAATTTTACTGTTGCCATTGGCACTCCCGGCTATATGCCAAACGAACAGTTGGGAGGACAACCGCGTCCCAACAGTGACATCTATGCGTTAGGTGCGATCGCCATCCAAGCATTAACCGGCATCCTTCCCTCCCGGTTGCGGCAAGACGCGCAAACCGGCGAACTTATTTGGCACAATGACGCCCAAGTAAGCGATCGGCTAGCAGCCATTATTGATAAAATGGTGCGCTATCACTTTAAAGATCGCTACCAAACCGCTGAGGAAGCCCTCGCAGATCTTGAGGATCTGGAAAATTATGCGATGGCTTCAACCATTGCCTCTCACCCCAGCCTAGAAGGGCCAATTGATGCGCCCAGAATGCCGGCTGGCTCAACCCTGCCTCAACAGGGGGCAACGGTGCATTCAACTCCACCCCGGCAACGCTCTAAAAAGTTGTGGTACATCTTAATACCCGGACTGGTTGCCGGTTTAGTTGTCGGGTTTTTTAAGTTTTTTCCCACCACCGATTATCTCGCTCAAGCCAATCAATTTCTCGACGCGCAACAACCAGAAGAAGCGATTTCAACCATTGATAAATCTCTCAGGATTAACCCGAATGAGGCAAAAGCCTGGAAAATTCGCGGCGATGCTCTCTTTTTATTAGAACGCTATGAGGCAGCGCTGGCAGCCTACGAAAAAGCCAGTCAAATTGACCCAAAAGATCCCAAAGCCTGGAACAACCAAGGGGAAACGCTTTATTTATTGCAACGCTACGAAGAAGCCCTCAAAGCCCACGACAAGGCGCTAGAACTTGCTGCTAATAATATTCAAGCCGTGAATGGGCGGGGGATTGCCTTGCTTGGTTTGAAGCGTTACCAAGATGCCCTTTCTTCCTTTAATAAAGCTCTACAAATCCAGCCGAATGACCCTAAATCTTGGGAAAACCGAGCTTTAGCGCTAGAGTATTTGCAACGCCTCCAAGAATCGCGTAAAGCGTTTGAAGAAGCGCTGGCTTCTTATAATGACAAAATTAAATTAAATGCTAATGATTTAGAAACTTTGATTAACCGGGGGCGCGTGTTAGGAAAATTGCAGCGTCCCACAGAAGCGCTCGCTTCTTATGACAGCGCGATCAAAATTAACCCAAACTTTTTTCCCGCCTGGGTGGGGAAAGGCAGTACATTATTTTTTGCCCAGAAACCTGAAGAAGCCCTAAAAGCTTATGATCAAGCGCTGGAAATTAGACCAAAATCTTATTTGAGCCGGCATAATCGAGGGTCTTTACTCATGGCAATGCAGCGCCCCGAAGATGCTATCAAAGATTATGACAAAGCTATCGAAATTCAAAATAACTTTTATCCGGCTTTAAGAGACCGAGGATTTGCACTTTTGCAATTGCAGAAAACTCAAGATGCAGTCGCTTCTTTTGATAAAGCGATAAAATATGAAAGTAAGGATCATAAATCTTGGGTGGGTCGAGGCATTGCACTCAAGCAGCTTAAGCGTAACGAGCAAGCGCTAGCAGCCTTAGACAAAGCGATATCGATTGAGCCAAACGATCCGGTTCCTTTGTTCCATCGGGGTTTGACTCTAGAGGAAATGCAACGAGATGAAGATGCCCTTAATGCTTATAACCAAGCAATTACAGCGGATGCGACCTTCGCGCCGGCTATCGAAGCTCGTTCTAAGCTACAACAGAAGTTAGGGCTATAATTTCTTTCTTCCCCACTCAGCACTCAGCACTCAGCAGTTAAAATACTATGGAATGGAAAAACTTTTTACACCAGCAGCGCCAATTATTTTTAGGGACAAGCGCTAGCCTTTTGCTTTTGGGCGCGGGTATTATGGTGCCGGCAACCAACGTCAGCGCTGCTGAAAAAGTGCTGATTAAAGTCAGCGTTTTTCGAGCTTCAGTTCCCGTCAGCGATATGAAAAACTTCGCTGAAACCGGGGAAGTCTCTGCTTCCCTGCGAGATATTTTCAATGCGACAAAACAAGACCCGGAAGTTACTCGCAATGCCTTGACGGAAGAAGTAGCGGTTGATTTTTTGCTCTTAGATCGCGCCCTCAATCACCCGTTTGGTGAAGCTTTATTAGATGAATTGGGGAAAGTCGTACACACGCGAGCTGATAGCGCCAACCGGCAAGCTTTGCGCTCCGCCATCATCCTGTCGGCAACGGAAGATAAGAAAATATCGTTGTTAGAAGTTATTCAAAACTATCCGTCACCTGAAGTGCAAGTAGAGGGAGATCGCCTCATCGAAGCTGCTGCCCAACTGCGCCGATTTAGTGATGTGCTGCAGGTAATTTTACAGCACTGGCCAAATATTTTCCCTTGAGAAATTTCCCTTTCAAGATAAATCAGCTCGCCATTACACAGCAAAACAGCCGTCCTTAATAAAGAAGTTAAAATGCTTCTTTATTAAGACAAACTGGGAATTTTGTAACTTAGCTCATCAAAAATTTTGGGGAGTTTTAGGGTGTTGCCGGCGCTGATTGTTGAAGATCAGGTGGCATCAAGACTTTGTCAATTACCACGAATGTGATGTTGTTGTTTTTGCCATTCCTAATATTAAATGAATTATCTGTTACTTTTGCATCATTCAGCAATAACTCATTAGCACTCGCATTCACTTGAAGTTTTACAAGGCTGCCTTCCACAGTTTTCACCTGTCCCGCTGCGAGATCGGCTTCCGTTACTTCGCCGGCAATTACATGATAAGAGAGCAGTTTTGCCAGGTTTTGTTTGTTTTTTGACTTCATCAATTCCTCAAGCGTTCCTGCCGGCAACGCATCAAAGGCTTCATCCGTTGGCGCTAAAATTGTAAATGGCCCTTCTTGGTTCAGCGTCTTTTCTATCTCTGGGGTTTCATTGAGGGCAGCAGCTAATTTATTAAAACCTAACTGCTTAATTTGTCCAATTAGCGGCCCTCGCGTGGGATAATAAGCACCGGGCGTGAAAAAACTTGGCCCGTAATAATACTGCGCCACTACCGGCCAACTAATGAAGCTAGTCGCACTAATCACTCCAATAAAGCTTGCAAGCTTTTTTATTAAGTTTTTACGATTCCGGGCACTCATTGATACCTCTCCACCCTTCTATCGCGGGATATATTGCAGTTTTCTGACATTTCTGACGTTAATTTTAACTGTTCGTTCCAAGTTTTCATCAAAGTTGCGAACCTGAACAAGTCTTCACATTAGTTTAGCTCTTCAACTCGTGCCGGCGCTAACTGCTCAGAACTAACAGGCTTTTGGCCGGGATTAGAGCATTAAGGGATTGAAAACTGGCCGACTTGAGAGGGTAAGATGATTCGGGATATTTGTCTATTTTAAAATCACATTGTTTTCTTCCGATATAATTTTTCAATAAGTAGATAGGCATCAATAAACCTCAAAAAATCTCACATTATTTATAATAGCTGTGAAAATAAAGGAAGTCTTGGCTGAACTGCCAGATTTAGAAACTGAGCGGCTACTGCTGCGAAAAATGGGTTGGCAGGATGTGGAAGATATCTTTGAATATGCCTCTATTCCTGCGGTTTCCCAATATACAACTTGGGAACCTCACCAATCTCTTGAAGATAGCCAGCGTTTTCTTAAGGCTACGATTGAGGGATATAATCAGCACGAAATAGCTTGTTGGGGAATAATAGAAAAAGCCGGCAATAAATTCATCGGTGCTTGTGGGTTTGCAGAGTGGAGGCCAGATTGTGCGCGGGGAGAAATTGGTTACGTTTTGTCCCCAAAGTATTGGGGAAACGGTTACATGAGGGAAGCTGTGCGGGCAATGATGGGGTTTGGTTTTTGCCCCATGCAGCTAAATCGCATTGAAGGGAGATGTATGGTTGAAAATACGGCTTCCGCAAGGGTTATGGAAAAAGCCGGCATGAAATTTGAAGGCGTACTGCGACAGCATCTATTTGCCAAAGGCATCTATCACGATGTAAAAATGTACTCGATTCTCAGGCAAGAATGGATCAAGTAGAAAATTTGAAAAAACCCCGTCCTAATAATTTTAGGACGGGGTTTATATTTAATTTCACCGATTTCTTTAAAATCCCATTAGTCGCTTTACATCTCAGAAGGCACTATGACCGGGCCAAACACATAAATCATGCTTTTGCTTACTTTAATGTGCGTTTTGATGGCGTTTTAACCGGCTGCTTTGAGTGATGTTAACGATGTTGGCTTCGCTCGCTGTTACCAGCTATTTAAAACGTGGTAGCCGGCTGATTACTTAGAAGGCTGGGTGTTTTCCTCTTCTTCAGTTGGTGAGGTCACAGTCCCTTCACTGGAAGGCTTGTCATCCGATTCCATTCCAGAAGGCATAGTTGCGGGCCGATCTCCAGAAGGCATGGTAGTTGGCTGGTCAACAGAAGGTGTGGTTGCGGGCCGTTCTACAGAAGGCATGGCTTCGGAATCTTCCCCAGTTGGTGTGGTCATGGGCCGTTCTCCAGCCGGTCTTGCCGAAGGCCGATCTCCAGTCGGTGTGGTCAGGGGGCGATCTCCAGTCGGTCTTGCCGAGGGCCGATCTCCAGTCGGTGTGGTCAGGGGGCGATCTCCAGTCGGTCTTGCCGAGGGCCGATCTCCAGCCGGTGTGGTCATGGGGCGATCTCCAGTCGGTCTTGCCGAAGGCCGATCTCCAGTCGGTGTGGTCATGGGGCGATCTCCACTCGGTCTTGCCGAAGGCCGATCTCCAGAAGGCATGGTGTCGGACTCTGCCCCAGTCGGTGTGGTCGAGGGCCGATCCCCAGCAGGCATGGTGTTGAGTTGTTCTTCTACCGGCGAGGTAACACTTCCTTCACTAGAAGGCGCGTCATCAGGCCGTTCTAAACTAGGCGTAAGTTCTGGCCGTTCCTGCGTAGGAGTAGTTGTTGGCTGTTGTGCACTGGGGGCGGATTCTGCTTTAACAGCCGCTGGGAGGCTGAGCAGGAGAGCAGCGCTGGCGGTGCCGGCTATGCTGATTACTTTTTTGCTTAAAACCAGAAAATTCAGTGTTTTCATGGATATTCCTCCGTTTTTGTGTAAAGATTTTGTAACAACCTGTTAAAGATTATGACATTTTTTGTAGCAGTTGCGAGTTTAGAAAAAACTAACAGGAGATTACAATGCTAGAGCTGTACCAATTTGAACTGTCTCAGTACAGTGAAAAAGTGCGCCTAATGCTTGATTATAAAGGATTAGCGTACCGAAAAATAGAAGTGACCCCAGGGGTGGGCCAGCTAGAAGTCTACCGGCTATCTGGCCAGCGGCAATTGCCGGTACTCAAAGATGGAAATATTGTTATTGCGGATTCTACGGAGATCGCCAAATATCTTGACCAGCAGTATCCAGATCGACCGATGATCCCCACAGCCCCCAAAGAACGGGCGCTGTGTTTGCTCATGGAAGAATGGGCGGATGAGTCGATTGGTGTGAAAAGCCGGAAAGTGCTGTTTAACGGACTCAGCCAAGATCAGCGCTTTCGCAGCGCTATGTTGCCGGCGAATACCCCTGATGTTCTGAAAAATCTGGTTGAATCCGTGCCGTCTGAGGTGCTCAAGACCTTAGGATTTGGGCTGGGAGTCAGTCCTGATGCAGTGAAATCCGCCACAGAAGCGATTAAGCAAGACTTAGAAGCCTTATGCTTGCTGCTGCGTGAGCAAGCTTATTTGGTAACAGATCATCCAACAATGGCAGATTTGGCCGTAGCTGGGTTATCGATATTGCTCAAGTTTCCAACCGGCCCTTATTTGGATCTGCCGGCAGAGTTGCGCGGTAAAGGTGTCCCCGGCATTGCCGATAACCCTTTGTATGACACATTTTTCACTTGGCGTGATCGCCTCTATGCAGACTACCGCCAGCCGTTAAGTACCGTCAGCGCCAGCGTCAGCGGTAGCCGGCCAACTTCAATCGAGATAGATTAATCTTTCGGGCATAGGGCATAGGGCATGGGGCATTGAATGAGAGGGAGTGGGGCATGGGGCATAGGGCATGGGAAGAGTAGGAGAGTTTGCAATTCCAAATGCCCAATGCCCAATCCCCAATCCCCAATCCCCAATTCTCCGTAACGTGGTTTTAAATCAAAATTCAGCATAAGATCAGCCACAGGGTTAAGCGATTTGTGGCATGAATCCAGAAAAGCCTTTAGGCTCGGTTATTCAAGGTTCCCTTAGTCAGGGACTCGAAGTGCGACTTCATCCGGATGTATCTGTAGAAGATATGCGGGTGGGTAAATTTTTGGTTGTTCGGGGCACGAGATCGCACTTTTTTTGTATGCTCACAGATGTTTGTCTGGGAACGTCGAGTGCTCGCATTGTGGCGAATCCTCCCCTCCCGGAGGACGATTTCTTGCAAGCGGTTTTAGCCGGCAGTGGCACTTATGGCACGATTAGTCTGTCGCCAATGCTGATGCTGACTCCAGACGAACTTGAGGAATGGGAGAGAGGCGGAACGGCAGCAGTGCAGCGGCGCGCCGGCTTAGAAGAAAATGATGGTAAAGGGGTACTTGCTTCTTTTCAGGCGCAAAGTGGCAGGCAGATCGAATTGCTGCCGGTGAAGACAATTCCCAGCCATTTCTCTCAAGTTTTTGACGCCAGTGAACGGGATTTCCGCAGCGTTTTTGGTTGGGAAGATGACCCCCACCGACGCAATTTTGCGATTGGTAAACCGCTTGATATGGACGTGCCGGTTTGTATTGACTTAGATCGGTTTGTCGAACGCAGCAACGGAGTATTTGGCAAATCCGGCACCGGCAAATCCTTTTTAACTCGCTTGTTGTTATCTGGGGTGATCCGCAAGCAAGCAGCGGTGAATCTAATTTTTGATATGCACTCCGAGTACGGTTGGGAAGCTGCAACTGAAGGCAAACAATTTAGCACGGTTAAAGGTTTGCGACAGTTATTCCCCAGCCAAGTTGAAATTTACACCCTCGATCCCACCTCAACAAAACGGCGTGGGGTGCGAGATGCTCAAGAACTTTATCTCAGCTACGATCAAATTGAAGTTGAAGATATTAGCCTCGTACAGAGAGAGTTAAATCTTTCAGAAGCCAGCATCGAAAATGCGATCATTCTCCGCAACGAGTTTGGCAAATCTTGGATTACTCAGTTGTTGGCGATGAGTAATGAAGAAATACAGATGTTTTGTGAGGAGAAGCGGGGTAATAAGTCTTCGATTATGGCGCTGCAACGCAAACTCATGCGTTTGGATGAACTCAAGTATATGCGGAACAGCAGCCCGAAGGATTATATCGGTCAGATTTTAGAATCGATCACTGCCGGTAAACACATCGTCATTGAATTTGGATCTCAATCGGATATGCTGTCTTATATGCTGGCGACGAATATGATTTCTCGCCGCATCCACGCCAGTTATGTTCAAAAATCTGAGCGGTTTTTACAGTCGAAAAATCCCATTGATCGCCCCCGCCAACTGGTAATTACCATTGAAGAAGCGCACCGTTTTCTTGATCCTGCGATTGTGCGTTCAACGATTTTTGGCACCATTGCACGAGAAATGCGGAAATATTTTGTCACTCTACTGATTGTCGATCAGCGTCCTTCGGGAATTGATAATGAGGTAATGTCTCAAGTTGGCACCCGCATCACTGCTTTGCTAAATGATGACAAAGATATTGATGCAATTTTCACCGGCGTCTCTGGCGGACAAAGTTTACGCTCAGTTTTGTCTAAGTTGGATTCCAAGCAACAAGCACTTATTTTAGGTCATGCCGTGCCGATGCCGGTGGTTGTGCAGACTCGTCCCTATGACGAAACCTTTTACAAGGAAATTGGGGAGGTTGCCTGGGAAGAAATGCCTACTGCTACAGTTTTAAAAGCTGCCGAAGCGGCTAGAGCAGATTTAGGCTTTTAGAAGCTAAAAGGTAGAAGGATAAAGCAAAAGCTGTTTCTTTTACCTTTTCTTAAAGGATTTATTAAAAAAAACAAAAATTATCAAGAAACCGTGAAGAGTCTGCTAGCCTCTAGGAGTATGGCCTGTGCCCATCAGTTGGCTAAGATTTTTGTGAGGATAGCAAGTTATGGATCTGGTTTCACTTCTAATTACTTGGCTAATTACTGCTGTTAGTTTGTTCGCCATTTCATACCTACCTATCGGGGTAGAAATTGACGGATTTAATAAAGCATTACTTTCCGCAGCCGTTTTTGGACTTTTGAATGCTTTTGTGCGTCCGATTCTGGCGTTTTTTGCTTTCCCCTTTACCTTGCTGACTTTAGGCTTATTCTCGATTATTCTCAACGCGATTATCTTTGGATTAGCCGCTTATTTAGTCACCGGCTTTAGACTGCGCTATGGTTTTTGGAGCGCTTTACTAGGTGCGTTTTTACTGGCCGTTGTGAGAAGTCTAATCTATCAGTTGCTAAAAATTTAGAAGGTATTAGAAATTTATCTAATACACCAAAGTTAGAGATTGCAAGAAAAAGGGTAATTTAAAATTAACTATGAAAGTTTAATTTTAAATTACCCTCTATTAACAACAATTTAGATTTCCTTAAAAACGAACATCATACTCAACGGTTGCGCGACTTTCCCCAGAGAAATCAGTTGAGCCGCGCAATAGAAGTTGCTCGTTGAGCCGGTAGCGGAGACTGAAATCCGTAGGTTGATCGTCAGTGAGAACCCTTAAAATCGAAGCTGAGATATTGCGAGTGATATCAAAGCCGGCTTCAGCCGCCAAATCCAAACTTGAAGAACTCGTTCCGTCCTTCGTCGTGATCGTCGGGAATAGACGAAACTCACTAAGTCCCAAAGCTCGACCCAGCACTGATTCAATCGGACTCAGCAAAGCGGAACCGGCCAAGTTAGCAATTGCCAGCGTCGTGTCTCCTCGTCCCAAAGTATTCACAAAGCCGCCACCCAGCAAACCCACAATCTCAGATTCGCTGCGCCCAGGAGAACTCGTCAGCTCCAGATTATCAAACAGTTGGCTTGCCGGCCCTTCTACTTTGGCAATAATCCGAACGGTTTGCGCCTCTCCCAAACCAGTGAGAGCATCATTAATCTCAGACGACCCAGCCGTGATAGGCTGCAGGCTTCCCCTCACCTCAGCAACAGACGCCGCCAACCGGACATCCAGATAAGGGTCTAAACCACCCCCAGGGTTAAATGTCGCCGTCTGTGGGTAGCCACCATCCAGCCTGAACTGAGTGGTAAACAAATTTACTTCGCCGCGCTCTAGACTAATCGTTCCTCTCGGTTGCAGGTCATAGAGAGGGCCATTAATCGTGAGATTGCCGGTCGCTTGGAAATTCAACACCGGCTGGCGGGTAATTCTGAGATTATCGCCCAGAACCAACACCAGTTGGTTAAAGCTCACCTCTGGCCCACCACCACCGCCACCCCCGCCGCCACCGCCGCCTGCACCCCTCGCCGCCGCTTCAGCCAGCAAAACCTGACCGTCATTGAGCTGAATACGCCCGCTCACTACAGGTTGTAGCGCAGTGTTACCAATTCCAACTAAGCCGGTGACACCGCCGCGATATAACCCTTTGAGATTCACCGCCAGCCGATCTAAACTGATTCGCAAAGGATTCTGCCGGCCTGGATCATCGGGTGCAAGTTCAGCCGCAATCGGCAACACACCCTGAGCCATAACTTGGCCATCACTAAACTGACCTTGAATGCCTTCTACCACAATGCGGTCACGGTTAAACAAAACTCTTCCTGTCACAGCAGTTAAAGGTTCCGGCAGCAGCCTCGCCTCCAGCGTTGCATTCTGAACCTGAGCGACCCCCGTGATAGTCGGCGCAGTTAAAGTCCCCTCCACACGCACCTGCACCTGTCCCTGACCATCAACCCATCTGATCTCTTGGCCGCTTAGCACATTTAACAGCGCTAGACCGTCATTTTGCACATTCACAGCCACATTGATCTGGTCGTTCCCAGGCAACGCCGGAAAAGGCACACTGCCAACCACTTGAATCGGATCGGGACCGGAAACCACCGCCGTCGCCCCAAACTCCAAACGAGCCTGTGAATAAGAGAAACTTGCCTGTGCCGTTTCAATGGGCGTCCGGTTCAGGGTTCCCTCTTCTAGCCGGATTTCCCCGATTGCTTGCGGATTCAATAAACTGCCGCCCAAAGTCGCCTTCGCATTTAGCTTGCCGGTGACATCCACCGGCACCTGCCCAAACTGCGCTGCAAACTCCTGCAACGGTTCTACAGGGAAATTTTGTACCTGCAACTGTCCCGATTGATTTTCACCACCAATTTTTCCAGAGAAAGCCACCAGCGTCTCTCCCCGTTCAAAGCGCAGGGGTAGCAGTGTCAGCACCCCGCCATCAAAACTGCCATCCACAACGACGCGATCTACGGTGTAGCGCCCCCAATTCCAATCTTGGCCTAAGACCTGAAATCTTGCTTCCTCCACCCCAGTCTGCAAGGAACCGGCCACGTTAATTTCCGCCCCAAATGTGCCATCCAGCTCAGCTAAATCTGGCAACGGCGAAGACTCTTCTCGCGCCGTCCTTTGCTGGTCTAACAACGCCTGAATTTCCGAAAACCGGCGCAATTGAGTCAGCAGATCCGCATTCGGCAAACCCACTCCCACAGGGGCTACTTCAGCGCCACTAGCGTAGTCCGGTGGCTCTAGACCTCGTGTGAGATCCTGTAGCCTAAACACTTGCAGCGATGTCAGAATTTGCTGCAATTTGCCTTGCACCACGCTCACCTGAGCTTGGTATTGCGGGTTCGGGCCGGCTGTGACGCTGCCGGCTAGCAAATACTGACTTTCTCCAATCTGTAACTCGCCGCCGGTTAGGCTTGCCGCGCCATTGACGAAGCTGAGTTGACCCTCGAAACTATCCGCTTTGATATAGCCCACACGAGGATCGTCAATCTTAACGGCTCCAGCCAACTGTAGAGACGTGACATCTCGTGTTGCAATGAAATTGCCCAAATTCACATCAAAGTTGCCAGAAACGTTGCCAGTGACAAATCCCGGCCCTGCAACTGCCGGCGCAGGTAGCTTTAATGCGGTTAAAGGAAACTGTTCGACACTGAGTTGCAACTGATTGCCGGTGCGAGTCCCTCTGGCAAAGGCTTCCGCGCGACGAACCAGAAAATTCGTGGGCAGGTTATTTTCATCTAAATTGAACGCAATTTGATCTTGTGTGCCAGTGAGTTGCAAGTTAACTTGTTTGCCGGCAGCATAATTTACACTGCCAGTAAGAACCGGCTCGAATGCAACTTGATTCAACACCAAGTCATATACCCGCACATCTCCAACCACTTGGGGCGCACTGGGCGTGCCGGTGATGCGTCCGGTAAAATCACTCAGGCCGGTAAACGCCACCGCATCGGGAAGTTGTTCCAAAGGCAGGTTTTTAAGATTGAACTTACTCGCTTGTACATTTAAATCGAGACCAGTCAGTTGAGGCGCACCGGCACCTTCTAACTGGGCATAGAGAAAGCCTCTGGCGTTTAAGCCGGTAGCCGTTGCCTGGTTAATTTGCACCTTTTCACCATCCCAGACAATCGCAGCCGTCAGCGGATCGGTGACGATCGCCACGCCCTCAGAAAAACGCACATCGCCTTGAGCGCGAATCGCTGCCGGTGTCAACTGCGTTAAACTACCCGATACATTTAAGTCACCACTAAATAACCCCCGTAAATCTGGATTAAACCGGCTCAGTTGAACGCCGGTTGGTTCTACATTTGCCTGCCATTGACCATTGGCGACGCGTACATTTTTAGCTTCAACCGTACCACCGGCAACCCCCAGACGCCCGGAGCCGGTTGCATTGATGGCAGCTACAGTCAAGGAATCGGTACGCCCTGATAAATTAAACGTGCCGGTTAGTTGTCCTAGCTCATCCGCAATTCCTGCTGCTTGTGCTGGCAAAAAGGGAGCCACCGGCACAGCTGCGGCTGCAACGGTTGCCTGCCATCGGCCATTCGTGGTTGCCACGCTCAGATCAGCCGAACCTCCTGCTACATCAAGGCTTCCAGACCCATTGACGCGAATCTTTTCAGCAGCAAAAGATTCTGTATTTCCAGATAAATTGAAGGTGCCATTAAACCGGCCCAACTGACCGGCCACTGCTGCCGCTTGATTGGGTAAAAAAGGCGTCAGCGGCACTTGGTCAGCGGCAACTGTTGCCCGCCACTGTCCAGCATTGGTTGCGACTGTCACATTGGCAGACCCATCAGCAACGGCCAGACTGCCGGAACCATTTACACTCACGGTATTGGCGGCAAAAGAACTGGTGCTGCCGGCTAAATCAAACGAGCCGGTGAACCGGCCCAAGTTTCGGCCATAAGTCCCTACAGACTCTGGCAAGAAGGGATTGAGTGCGAGCTGATTTGCGTCCACCGACGCCTGCCAGCGACCCTCAGCCACCCGCACATTCTCGATGCTGAGGGTGCCGCCGGCTACCGTCAGATTGCCCCCTCCAGTTGCATTAATGGATTCAACTGTCAAGCTATCCGTTGTCCCTGACAAATTCACCTGTCCGCTCACTGGGCCAACGCGCGACAAATTATTAGGCAAGAATCGGCTAATTTGAACTTCCGAACCTTCAACCGACGCTTGCCACTGACCGCCGTCGAGTTGGCCGGCGACGTTAGCCGTACCGCCGGCAACCCTCAAGCTCAGATTTCCCTCAGCATCAATGGTTGCCGGTGTCAATTCAGCAACCGGCCCGGAAAAAGTGATTTCTCCGCCCGTCACCTGACCCTGCAACGATGCGAGATTTTCCTGGGATAAGGGAGATTTGCCCTCCCCTGAGACAGAGGCAGCAATTTGTGATAGTTGGTCTACTTCCAGCCCTGAAGGCGCAACCGACGCCTGCCATTGCCCCTGATTTAACTCCCCACTCACCTCTGCCGAACCGCCGGCAATACTCACAATTGCCGAACCACTGGCTTCCACGGTTTCTGCTGAGGCATTCTCTGCAGGGCCAGACAAACGAATTCGACCCCTGAGGACGCGTCCAGGCAAGTTTTTGAACCTCTGGAGGTCTGACACCTCAATATCGGGTGAGACGCTTGCTACCACCTCTGGCAGTTCGCTCAAAGCTAGCCCCAAAGGCTCAACCGTTGCTTCCCACCCCTTGCCAATCACCAACTGTCCTTGGGCTGCAACAGTGCCACCGGCAACCGTAGCAATAGTATCCCGAAACAAAACACTTTCCCCCACTACAATCGCTGTCCCCTTCGCCGGGTAAGCCGCTTGTGGAGCTTGCCATCGCACCGTTGTTTGGAGTTTGCTATTAGGGCCAACAATTTCGCCGGCAGCCGCAACCTGCCCAATATTAATCGGTGCAGGGATGTTATAAAGCTGCGCGAGAGCATCCCCCGGCAGCTTTTCACCTTGAAATACGATATTTAAAACAGGGGGCGCTTGGTCTAAACCCAAGCGAATGGTGCCCTCGCCGGTGACTTGGCCGCCAACGGTTGGAGTCGCGCGAATATTATCTAAAGCAAGCAGTCCCGGCGTGAACTTAAAGCCGGCACTCAGCCGGTCTAAATTCACTTTGTCAATTAGTAACGGTGGCTTGTCCGACTGCGCGCCTTCAGGGGTTGTCACGGTTCCAGTCACGACTGGCTCACTAATTTTGCCTCTCACCAGGATGCTGGCTTTGACAATTCCCTCTGTTGTAAATGGAGTTTCCACCGTCAGTGCTTCTAAGGCGTCTTTCACGTTGACGGGTGGAACTTGGATCGCTAGATTAGAATCTTCCTTGAGTGAAATGAAGCCTTGAGCTTGCGCCGGCACTTTTCCGTAAATTGTGGTGACATTCTGCACGCCCACATTTTGGCCGGCAAATTGCAGCTGGCCATTTGTTTCAAACAGCGGTTGTGGCAGGGGATCGATCTTAGCCGTTACGCCTTTAACTTGTGCGGTTCCCCTTAAATCGGCCTGTTCATCCCGTCGCACTTGAACTTCTAAGCTTCCGTCTAATCTGCCGGCATATAAGGCAATGGGAAGTGTGACCGTCCGTTTTAGTAACCGATCCAAGTCAACTGCCAAAAAATCCCGTGCTTGGATGTTTAAATTCGTTGCTAGACTCGGCAGCACCGTATTGCCGGCCACGTTGAAACTGCCGCCGGTAGTAGGCTGGCCGGTTACGTCATAGATAAATCGTTGATTTCGATCCCGCAGTTGCAATGAGCCATTAACCGGCGTCAATGTAATCGGAGTATTGGGAGTGGGGGGTAAATTATTCGTCGGCTGACCTTGTGCTGGGTTCGGTTGCCCTGGTGCTGGAGGCTGCACAGGAACACCGCCTGGAATTGCCTGACCTTTAACTTCTCTGCCCCCACTCGGCAGCAGCACGACGTTAGCATTTCGCACCCGAATCGTGTCAATTTCGGTTCTGATAGGCCCGGAAGCCTGTCTTTCAACAAGTTTGGGAACTGTAATCCACTCCCCATCCGGATCTTGCTCGATATATATATCCGGCTTAACCAGGGTGATATCTAAAATTAAGTTTCTAGTGGCCAACAGTTGCAGGATGTTAAACCCGATTTCCACTGCTTCCACGGAAGCACGATCAGGATCGGTGCCAGTCGGGGGAAGCCGTGAGGGGCCAAACCGCAAGCCGGCGGGGGTAAAGCGGTTTACCTGCCCTAGCTGGACGGGTCGCTGTAGGGTTTCAGTGAGTTCTTTTTCGACGAGTGGAGCCAATTTATTGTTGACAAAATACCACACATAGCCGCCCCCAGCCACCGCTCCAACGCCCAAGGTAAGACCCAAGGTGATGCCGGCTCGCTTCAATACGATCGGCCAGCGACGCCGATTAGAAGTGGGTTCTGGTTGGTTGCCTGAATTTGGAGAGTTGGTCATCTCATCGTTACCTCATAAGGAGGCTTTCCGAATCTGTCCCGTAATTTTTGTCACCTATTCAGGCAATCGGAACGGAAAGCTATTGCAGAGTCTGGAAAACGTGCCAAAGCTATGTTAACGAAGACTCTGCCTCAGGAAGATCGTTTCAACCGAATTGATCCGTTTTTCTGAGGCTGCCGGTAAACACAGAACTGAAAACCGATCAATTTGTTTCACTGTTCACCCGAAGAAAAAAGTAACAGCCGGCAAATCGGGCGACATAAGGTGAAAGTGCTTTAATCCCAGAGTTTGAGATAATGTAGTAAAAAGAATCTAAGGCATTGATTAAGTTTCCAGTGAGGTAAAGCCATGCCAACTGCTGTTCTCCCAGAGTTCGTGCAAGATAAAGAGTTGCTGGAAGGTTTTTATAAGGGAATTATCGAGATTCCTGATGGTGCTGTAACCCTTGGCACAACTAGCGGGAATACAGCAGGACAGGGTACAACCGGCGATGATACCCTCACCGGCAGCGCTGGTGCCGATACGCTTCAAGGCGATTTGGGGGATGACAGTCTTCTTGGCAATGGCGGGAACGATACACTTTTGGGCAGTGATGGCGATGACACAATCCTGGGAAATGCCGGCAATGACCAAATTTTCGGAAACCGAGATTTAGACTCACTTTTAGGCGGCGAGGGTGCCGACACGATTCTGGGCGGACAAAGTGGTGATCAACTCTTTGGTGAAGCCGGCAATGACTATGTTAATGGCAACCGAGATAGTGATACGGTTTATGGTGGCATCGGGGATGATACGGTGCGCGGCGGGCAAGAGGCTGATAGCCTTCTAGGAGAGGCCGGCAATGATTCGCTGTTTGGCGATCTGGGTCCTGATACGTTAACTGGTGGGGATGGGCTAGACAGGTTTGTGATCGGTAAAGGAACCGGCGGTTCATCCCTTACTGGTGCAGACCTCATTGTTGATTTTGTCAATGGTCAAGATGTAATTGTGTTAGCAGACGATCTGACGTTTGCAGATTTACGAATTTCTGCCGGCACAGAGGCTCAGAATGGCAACGTGATTATTCAAATTCAAGACCCCGATCAAGCCCAAGGCACGAATCTCGTCTTGGCAATCATCCAGGGTGCGAACACCGGCACCATAAATACGGCTGCTTTCACTCCGCTAGTTATTTAAATAGATTAGGGAATGCAAGATTGCCGGCAATTTTAGAAAGATTGTTTCTGGCAATACGGCAGTGTTGAGCGGATGGTAGGATGTGAAAATATGAGGCAAAGAGTTTAGCAAGTCGTTTGAGGCCATGCGAGTGTTCGTCTTAATCTTTAACGCCCGAACCGAGAATGAGGGAATTCATACGCTTAAGGATCTGCGATCGCAACGCAATAAAGTTCTTATGTTCGAGTCCGAAGACGACGCCACGCGCTATGCATTGCGTTTAGAAGCTCAAGATTTTCCAGCTCCCTCGGTGGAAACGGTAGACGACGACGAAGTTATGGAATTTTGCCGCAGTGCAGACTATGACTGGGAATTGGTGCCGGCAGGTGAGCTGGCACTTCCCCCAGAAAGCAATGTGGAAGAAACAGAATGGCAAGCCGACAGTGTTGAAGAAGAAGAGATGACTCAATCTGAACTTGATCGCATTCGCCGGCAATTTGAAGGTCTTTTATAAAGGATAAAAGGTGAAGACTTTGGAGGAACGCGGTCATCTGCTGACTGAGCAAATCAATCCCAACAGTCGAAATTTAGACCAGTTGAGTTCGCTGGAATTTGTAGATTTGTTCAATCGGGAAGATGCTCAGACGCTTGCGGCAATTGCAGCGGCGCGGGAAGAACTGGCAAAGGCAATTGACCTGACGGCAGAGAAACTGCGTAGCGGCGGACGTCTGTTTTATGTGGGTGCCGGCACGAGTGGTCGTTTGGGAGTGCTGGATGCGGCAGAGTGTCCGCCTACTTTCTGCACGGCGCCGGAACTGGTGCAGGGAATTATTGCTGGGGGTGCAGGCGCTTTAATCCGCAGTTCTGAAGATTTGGAAGACAAGGCTGAGGATGGATCGGAAGCGATCTCTCACCGGCACGTAACGAAACTAGATGTGGTGGTGGGAATTACTGCCGGCGGGACGACTCCATTTGTTCATGGTGCCTTGCAAGCGGCGAAAGCACGGGGTGCAACGGCGATTTTGATCGCGTGTGTGCCGGCTGAACAAGTGAGTGCAGAGGCTGACTTGGATATTCGGCTGATTGTTGGCCCAGAAATACTGGCCGGTTCAACCCGACTGAAAGCCGGTACAGTTACGAAGATGGCGTTAAATATCCTCTCCACCGGCATTATGGTGAAGTTGGGCAAAGTCTACGGCAATCGCATGGTGGATGTTGCGGTTACGAATAAAAAGCTCCATGATCGCGCTTTGCGAATGCTGCAAGACTTGACAGATCTTAACCGCGACGATGCCGGTTATTTATTAGAGCGCAGTGGTCGTTCTGTGAAGTTAGCGCTGCTGATGCACTGGACAGGTTTGGAACGTGAAGCCGGCAATGAGTTGCTCGCTAAGCACCAAGGTAATCTCAGAACAGCTACAGTCAGTTATCAAAATCAACAGGATTGAGAATTTAATTGTAGATGTGCGGATTTGAGATTTTGGAGGGATTTAACCCAATCCAAAACAAGTTTCTGTTTGCTCAATCGAAACTTGCCAAGTCCGCCAATTCCTCCAATTATTTTGCTCTATCAAGCGGCCTGAATAGCAAAAACTCCCTAAGCTGAGCTATCAAAAATTTACTGAAGCCTATTTGATATTTTGTTAAAGAAGTGGGTAAATTTTCAGGGAGCAGGGCGGATAACCAGAAATTTATAAGCTTTTTTACTTAACGTTGCCAATTCTTTTTAAACGAGAACTTATGGCAGGTTGCTAGATTTTAATAGATGCCTGACAAGGTTTTATTTTTTATATGTATTTTGTAATAACTTTTTCAGAAGGAAAACCGGCTCTCATAAAGCTCTGAGGTTTGGGGAGGCAGGAGCCTCCCAACCCTAGCGCTTAAAATCAACTTGGGAAAGCCAAAGTAAGGTGGGTGATGCCCACCCGACTTTGCTAATCTGTACTGCCGTACTGGTGTAAAACTTCCGCAGGCTCTTGGGCTTGAAGCGGCTCAGGCGTAGAGGTTTGCAGAGTCTCTTCATCAATTTTCGTCCATTCGGTATGGAAGAATCCAGCCTTATCCGTGCGCTCATAAGTATGAGCACCGAAGTAGTCGCGCTGAGCTTGAGTGAGGTTTTGCGGCAAACGGTTGCGCCGGTAGCTGTCAAAATAATCCAGTGAGGCGCTAAACGCCGGCACGGGAATGCCCAGCTTGGCTGATTGTGATAGGACTTCCCGCCAAGCGTCTTGCCGGTCGAGAATTGTTTGCTTAAACTCAGGTGCAAGCAGCAAGTTAGGCAGCGTTGGGTTTTCCTTGAAAGCTGATTTAATCTTATTCAAGAACCCAGCCCGAATAATACAGCCACCCTTCCAAATACGAGCCGTTTCACTCAAGTTGAGATCGTAGGAATAAGCTTGCGACGCGGCACTGAGTAAAGCCATCCCTTGTGCGTAGGAGCAAATCTTCGAGCAATAAAGGGCATCGCGGATCTGGTTAATGAAGGTTTTCGGATCTCCCTCATACTTGCCAGTCGGGCCGGTTAAAAGCTCTGAAGCAGCGACTCGCTCTTTCTTAAAGGACGACATGATTCGAGCATTAACAGCCGCCGTCATGGTAGGAATAGATATCCCCATTTCTAGAGCACTCTGTACTGTCCAGCGCCCTGTACCTTTTTGGCCGGCAGCATCCAGAATCACATCAACCAAAGGCAATTGGGTATCTGGATCAATGCACTTGAAGATATCTGCCGTAATCTCAATTAAATAGGAATTGAGTTCGTCGGTGGTATTCCACTCGGCAAAAATTTCGTGCAACTGCTTATGATCAAGGCCCAAAGCATTTTTGAGCAAGTCATAGGCTTCTGCAATGAGCTGCATATCGCCATACTCAATGCCGTTGTGCACCATTTTGACATAGTGGCCGGCACCCGCAGGGCCAATGTAGGTCACACAAGGCCCATCATCCACCTGAGCCGCAATCTTCGTCAAAATTGGCTCTAGATATTCGTAGGAGCTTTTTGTGCCTCCGGGCATCAAGCTAGGGCCATTTAGCGCTCCTTCTTCACCGCCGCTAACGCCCATGCCGATAAATCTAAATCCCTGTGGCTCTAGCTCACGGGTACGGCGAGCGGTATCGTCATAGAGGGAGTTGCCCCCGTCGATGATGATGTCACCTTGATCCAGCAGCGGTTGAAGCTGGTCAATGACTGCATCCACCGGCGCGCCGGCTTTCACCATGATCAGGATTTTGCGGGGACGTTCTAGGGATTCGACAAATTCCTCTATGGTATAGGCGGCTTTAACATTCTTTCCCTGCGCCCGTGTTGCCATAAAGGCATCAGTTTTTTCGGCAGTTCGGTTATAAACCGAAATAGGGAAACCGTTACGCTCAACGTTCAGCGCCAAGTTTTCCCCCATGACGGCTAAACCAATCACACCAAAGCTCTGCTGTGTCATAAGACTCTTTGCTAACTCTGCACTTTAGGAACCGTCGGTTCTTTTACTCAGGGTAGCCCGATATTTGGGGTTTTCCCGTAAAGAAGACCTTAAGACTCAAGTATCTTGTGTCTGTTCGGGATAATTCACGGTTCATTGTCATTAAGCACTGACAATGTAAGCATCTGTCAGTCGGCTTGGTTCGTTCAAAAATAATTGCAGTTGTTCCCTGCTACGTGTGAGTGCCGGCTAGCCCTTTTTTACACAATGAAACTGAGTTATGCGTGGGGGAGAAGGCTGACACAGCAATAATTTTAGCTCGGCAATTCAGTAAAACAGATGTGTGCGCTCGCCCACTTGGTTAACCTGACTGGGTGTAGCGGCAAGCTCATCGTGCCAGACAAAATTATTTCAGTCCACAACAGTTCTCGTCTTATGCATCTCATTCCCAGAATCAAGTTTGGCAAAATTTGCGCTGGTGCCGGCTTGGGAATTGCCATCGTACTAAACACCCTCACCCCTGTAGCTCAAGCAATACCGGCACCTCATCCACCGAAACCTCACACAGTCCAGTCGAGTTCTGAAAACTCCGCCGGCCCTCAACGGGCAAGCAGTCAAGCTCAATTACTTGGCGATCCCGTAGGCTATTCTCTCAATGGACAGCACGTCGTCTACCGGGGCGAAGATGGCCATATCTACGAACTTTGGTTTGACCGTAACGAATGGAAACAGGTCAACTTAACGAAAGAAGCTAACGCACCTCTTGCAGCCGGAAACCCCAGCGGCTACTCGTTGGGAAGCTTGCACGTTGTCTACCGGGGCGAAGATGGCCACATCCACGAACTTTGGTTTGACGACGATCAGTGGAAGCATACTGACTTAACCCAAGAAGCCCAAGCACCTCTAGCAGCCGGAGAACCTGTGGGATATGTTCTGGAAAGCCAGCACGTTCTCTACCGGAGTTCAGATGGCCACATTCATGAACTTTGGTTTGACGCGGATCAGTGGAAGCACACCAATTTAACTCAGGAAGCCCAAGCACCGCTAGCTGCCGGTGATCCATCTGGCTACTCTCTGGGAAGCCTGCACGTCGTCTATCGAGGCACAGATGGCCACATCCACGAACTTTGGTTCGCCCCAGATGCCCTCAATAACAAGTGGCGTCATGAAGACTTAACAGAGGCAACAAAAGCCCCTTTAGCAGCCGGAGAACCTGTGGGTTACGTCCTCAAAAGCCTGCACGTCCTCTATCGAGGGACAGATGGTCAGATCCATGAGCTTTGGTTCGACACTAAAGCGTTTAATAAAAAATGGCGTCACAGCAATTTAACTGAAGCGGCGAAGGCACCTCTAGCGGCAGGAGATCCCACCGGCTATTCTCTGGGAAGCCTGCACGTCGTTTATCGGGGAAACGATAACCAAATCCACGAACTTTGGTTCGATAACAAAGGATTTAATCAGGATTGGGAGTACACAAATTTAACCGAGGAAGCCAAAGCACCACCGGCAGCCGGAGATCCATCGGGATATGTCCTGGGAAGCCAGCACGTCGTCTACCGGGGCGAAGATGGCAAAATTCACGAACTTTGGTTTGACAATAAGGCATTTAATCAACGGTGGAAATATGCCAACTTAACCGAGGAAGCGAACGCGCCGGCATCGGAAACAGGTCAAAGGTAGTGAGAGGGGGAGACGGCAGGGGGCACTCTTTCACTTGATTCCGTCATTCTCAATGCCGGTGTAGGTGCCGGCGGGGAACAGTCCTAACCAAGGATCGGAACTGGGTGTAAGAAAGAGTTCGGCATAGACGCGCTCGTTTAAGGTTGCTACATCGTCGGTACTTTCTCCGCGCACAAACCATTCGTGAATCTGCGTGTGAAACAAGTATTCGTTGCGAACGGTATCTAAAGCGATCGCTTGCTCAAAATTAGGCAAAACCGGCACTAAAGCATTTTCACCTTTGCCGGCATAGGCTTGCGGATTCTTACTTCGCATCAACGCTTGGCTATTGGCATCGAGACGGGCGTCTGCGGCGTGGAGTTCGGCGAGTTGTGCCCATTTGGCGTCATCCATGACGGTTGGTAGTGTCTGGAGAGTGGGCGAAATCGCTCGCACAATGGGCAGTTCGACCCTCGATTTGGTCATTGCCAATTCACCGGCTTCTAAAGCGGTGGGGGGATTGCTTCCCGGCTGAAGATTATTCACGCTTCCCGGCAAGGGTAAGGAGATCCCTAGCTTCGATAAATCTGCTGTCCAAGCTACTTCAATATCCGCAAGGCGGGCGCTGTGATACTGGCTTAGAAATGCTTGGCGCTGGCTGCCGGCAAGCTGAGATGATTGCTTGACAAGTTCTTCTATTTTTGATAGATGTTTCACAAAGGCTTGAGGGCCATACAATCCGGGCAAAGCATCAACGGGGCGTCCATCAGTATCAAGAATGTAATGAATACTATTGCCGGTGAGGGTGCGCTCTAACCGGCGTCCATCCCCAAAATCAATCGTGACTCTAGGTGCCGGTCGTACAGATTCCCAGTGCAGAACAAAGCGATCACGCAGAATATTAGAAACTTCAGCATTTGGATACAGCGCGATGCGGAAAAACCGGCTATTAGCACAACTCAACTCTTCATCGAGCCGGCCTAACAAACGCAACGACAGAATCGGTTTGCCGGTGGCTTTTGCAACAGCTTTGGCTTGTTCTAAATCCGTGTGCCAGTACAAGCGTGAGGCGTAGCAGTCTCGCTGCTGGCAAATCGCATCCAGTGCGCTACTGAGTCGTTGCATCTGGGGACGGTTGCCTTGAAGTTGGCTGCGCTGCAACTCACTGCCATAAACTTCTAAAAACGCCTCAATTCCCTTTGCTCCTTGGGCGCGTAGCGCTGTAATCGCCTTGGCAGATTCAGAAGAACTTTCAGAGATAGCAGCGCGTGCTAGGACTTGCAGAGGCGTTTGAGCGAAAACCGGCTCTATAAACAGGCCGGCACAAACAAGCATTACAGCAGAAAGCGAACCATTGACTCTCATCACAACTCTCCCGTTGATCGTAGCTTTCCCGTGGTAGCGCCCAAATTGCAAAAATTGTCAGACTTTGTACAGCAAGACGATGTTAACAGTTACGCCCGGTTCCGTCACCGGCAAGCTAGATAAAATCCTTTGCCCGCAACCACCGTCGGCAAGCCGAGATCACAGCATTGTCCCAAAAGATAGAGATCAAGAGGCTATAGGAACGATAGAATGAGCCTGATAAGACGAATCGGCGGTTTGTCTAAATAGTTCACAGCGGGAGATACCGGCAAGATGCTTTCATACATTCTGGCGTTGACAGTCGCTCTTGGTAGCTTCGCCCTTTACATGGCTGCTTTCTTTTTTCCTGAAGTCCATCGTAAAGGGGACTTTATCTGGAGTGGCGTAGGACTGTTTTATGCCTTGGTGTTATGGTTTTGTGCCGGACGAATTACCGGCGCTGTGCTGTTGGGAGAAACCGCCAGCATTAGCTTACTCGGTTGGTTGGGTTGGCAAACTCTGAAATTAAGAAGGGAAGTCACTCCCTCCCAAGAGCGCACTCAAATCGCTGAACCAGAGAAGTTAACAGCGGGTGTATCTCAGGTAGGCGGAGGGCTGACAAACCTCTTCAAACGCAAGTCTAAATCGGCTCCTGTCCCCGTTGAAAATACAGTGGTGCCGACAGCAGATATTCCCCAGCCGGCTCAGATACCCCAGCCTATCGCTGAAGTTGATGGTTCCTCTGTTAATCAGTTGGTTGAAACGGCAACTGAGCTACAAACACCGGCTTCTCAGGAAACGATTAGGCAAGAAACGCCTGTCTCAGAAGAAGCCATTGCCGTCACAATGGCAGAAACGCTTTACGAGGAAATCGAGCAGGCAGCCAAGTCAGTCGCCTTTGAAGAAATCTTGCCCCCAGAGGCACGCCCAAACGCAACGCCTGCGCCTGAAGCCTTAGCTGCACCTCCAGAAGAAGTGCTGAATCCGGAAAGCCTGCGCCCAACGCCTGCGCCTGATGCTTTAGATGCGCCTCTAGAAGAAGTGCTGAATCCGGAAATCCCTTCGGTTAAAGAAGCGTTTATCTCCGCAAGAGAGGAAGTGCTTTCAGCGCCCGAACAAATTGAGCCGGCAAGCGGAGATACCCAGCCGATCACAACAAATGCGGAAGCACTCGAACAAGTAGAACCGGCAAGCGGAGATACCCAGCCGGTAACAACAAATATTGAAAATATGCCCGCCGCCGCCGCACTAGAAGGTGCAACCGGCGAATCTGACACATTAGAGGACGACGAATTTGACGATGAGGTGTTTGAGCCGGCACCCCCAACATCGGCAAAACCGCCCCAGAAGCCAACCGCAGTTAAGCGCCCTCAAGAGTCACGCCCGACTAAACCGACGGCAGCAGCCGATGGTGGGGCAAATCAACTGCTTGCGCCAGTCGCAGGTTTGATCTCCACCCTGCAAAACGGCATTCAAGGGTTGCTGAATAAAGTTAAAAAACCGAAAACTCAGCCGGAAAGGAAAACACCTTCATCGGCAAGCGTTTCCAAGCGGGTAGAAGAACAGTCACCCCTGCAAGTGGATGCAGTGCTTGAGGTATCTGTGGTTGACACAGTAATTACCGACGCAGAAATCGTCTCAGAATCAACAACAATTATCACAGACGCAAATAATCCCGATGCGCCCGTTACTGTTGTTGTTGAAGAATTAACGATTCTAACCGAGCCGGCAACCTCTACTGATAGCAGCACAGAGACGACAAGCCGGCTGGAAGCAATTCCCCCCAACCCTCCAAGTCCCGAACTCGTAGAAGCCGCCCAAGAATCTGCGAACGAAGTCACCGATTCCTCACAATCTCAAATCCCGATTGAGGAAATTGCGCCTGAAGTCGAACTCGCACCGCCGGCAGAAGGTTCTGACGAGGAAAACCTGGAAGTGAGCGCTGAGGCAGAACCTGAGCCGGCAGAAGCGCTTGATATTCCTCCCCTGGAAGCAACCCCGTTAGAATTAGAACCCACCTCATCGGCACTAACAACCCCATCTGCATCAGAAGCACAATTCCCGACGCCAAGTATTGAGATCCCAATTCAACCCACCGCGCCAAAGACAGAAACCTCTGAATCAGAAAGCCGGCTGGAAGCCATTCCCCCCAATCCTCCCAGTCCCGAACTCGTAGAAGCAGCCCAAGAATCCGCCAACGAAGTCACCGATTCCTCACAATCTCAAATCCCGATTGAGGAAATTGCGCCTGAAGTCGAACTCGCACCGCCGGCAGAAGGTTTTGACGAGGAAAACTTGGAAGTAAGTGTTGAGGCGGAACCTGAGCCGGCAGAAGCGATTGATATTCCTCCCCTGGAAGCAACCCCAGTAGAATTAGAACCCACTCCGCCGGCATCGGCAACCCCATCTGCATCAGCACCCACCCCGTCGGCACCGGGAACCCCACCCCAAGCTGCTCAAAAGGATAACGTAGCCAAAGTAATGCGAGCCGGTAGACAAGATCCCGCCCTCGTAGAACCAGCTAAACGCTCCGCCGAAGCCAAATCTAAGAGCAATCCTAATGCCGACGAGGGAAAAGGGGCATAGGGGATTGGGCATGGGCATAGGGGATTGGGCATCGGACTCAGCACTCAGCACTCAACTTGAGCGGCTGCGGTAGGCGGAGGTGAAAGGAGGCGAGCGAAGCGTAATCTCCATACTGTTTCACTCAGAACTCAAAGCTCTAAACTCAAAACTTAAAACTGAGCACTCTACTCTTCCAATGCCCAATCCCCCATCCCCCATGCCCAATTGCCAATACTCCTAACTGAACTCAAAGCGATAGAATGAGGGTTTAATTACCCTTCTACTATCGTTCGGGGTTCGATTGTGACAGAAGCGAAAACTTACAAAGATACCGTCAACTTGCCCCAGACTAAGTTTGATATGCGAGCTAGCGCTGTCAAACGGGAACCGGAATTGCAAAAATTTTGGGCAGAGCAACAGATTTATGAGCGGCTGTCGCAGGAAAATCCCGGCGAGTTGTTTATTTTGCACGATGGCCCACCCTACGCCAATGGCGCACTCCACATTGGGCACGCCTTAAATAAAATTCTCAAAGACATCATCAACCGCTACCAACTACTACAAGGGCGCAAGGTTCGCTATGTCCCTGGCTGGGACTGTCACGGCTTGCCGATTGAGCTGAAAGTCTTGCAAGAAATGAAGCAAGAGGAGCGCAAACAACTCACGCCCTTGCAATTGCGCCACAAAGCCCGTGACTTTGCGGTTAAAACTGTGGAACAGCAAAGCCAGGACTTCCAGCGCTACGGCGTTTGGGGCGACTGGGCACACCCTTACCTGACTTTAAAACCTGAATACGAAGCTGCACAAATCGGCGTTTTTGGCAAAATGGTCTTGAAGGGCTATATCTACCGGGGACGCAAGCCGGTGCACTGGAGTCCGAGTTCAAAAACAGCCCTTGCTGAAGCCGAACTGGAATATCCTGAAGGGCACACTTCGCGCAGCCTCTATGCTGCCTTCCAGATGACAGGTTTGGCGTCAAGCGTGCCGGCAGAATGGCAGAGTTATTTACCGGCTCTCGGCGTCGCCATCTGGACAACAACCCCTTGGACAATCCCCGCTAACCTCGCCGTCAGCGTCAACCCTGAACTTACTTACGCTGTAGTAGAAACGGCTGAAGATTCGGTTAAATACAAATATCTAATTGTGGCTGCTGATTTAGTTGAACGTCTTTCAGCAACACTGGGCGTAAATTTAACCGTCAAAGGCACAGTCAAAGGCGCGGCGCTAGAACATTCCAGCTACCGGCATCCATTATTTGACCGGCAGAGTGAAATTGTCATCGGTGGCGATTATGTTACTACTGAATCCGGCACCGGCTTGGTACACACCGCACCGGGACATGGTTTAGAAGACTATCAAGTTGGGCAGCGTTACGGGTTGCAGGTGCTTGCGCCGGTGGATGAAGATGGCAACTTTACCGCAGAAGCCGGTCAGTTTGCCGGTATGAATGTGCTGGGAGAAGGCAACGGCGCTGTGGTTGAAGCTCTTGCAGAAGCCGGTTCCTTACTGAAAGAAGAACCCTACGTTCACAAATATCCCTACGACTGGCGTACCAAAAAACCGACTATTTTTCGGGCAACGGAACAGTGGTTTGCTTCCGTTGAAGGATTTCGGGAAGAAGCGATGAAAGCCATCGCGGAAGTGAAATGGATTCCCACCCAAGGGGAAAACCGGATTAAATCAATGGTTTCAGAACGTTCTGACTGGTGTATCTCCCGTCAGCGCAATTGGGGTGTTCCGATTCCCGTTTTCTATGACGAAGAAACCGGCGAACCTCTGTTGAATGAAGAAACCATCTCCCACGTTCAGGCAGTTGTGGCAGAAAAAGGTTCAGATGCTTGGTGGGAACTGCCGGTTGAGGAATTGCTGCCGGCATCCTATCGCAACAATGGCAAAAGCTACCGCAAAGGCAGCGACACAATGGATGTTTGGTTCGACTCAGGCTCATCTTGGGCAGCAGTCGCCAGACAGCGCGAAGAATTGAACTATCCAGTTGATATGTATCTGGAAGGTTCCGATCAGCATCGCGGTTGGTTCCAGTCCAGTTTGCTCACCAGCGTGGCAAATAACGGCTGTGCGCCCTATAAAACGGTCTTAACTCACGGCTTTGTTCTCGATGAAAAAGGCCGTAAGATGAGCAAATCGATGGGCAATGTTGTTGATCCCAAGATTGTCATTGAAGGCGGCAAAAATCAACAAACAGAACCACCTTACGGGGCAGATATTCTGCGGTTGTGGGTGTCATCGGTCGATTATTCTTCCGATGTTCCTCTCGGCAAAAACATCTTGAAACAAATGTCGGATGTTTACCGAAAAATTCGCAATACCGCGCGATTTTTGTTGGGGAATGTGCATGATTTTGACCCAACTCAAAATGCTGTGCCTTACGAACAACTGCCGCAGCTTGATCGGTATATGTTGCACCGGATGACAGAAGTTTTTGCAGAAGTTAAAGCAGCCTACGAAAATTTTGAATTTGACCGAGTTTTCCAAGCTGTACAGAATTTCTGTGTCGTCGATTTGTCTAACTTCTACTTAGATATTGCCAAAGACCGGCTTTATATCAGCGCCCCCGATGCTTTCCGGCGTCGCAGTTGCCAAACTGTGCTAGTCATTGCTCTGGAAAATTTAGCCAAAGCCATTGCACCGATTCTCTGTCACATGGCAGAAGATATCTGGCAATATATTCCTTATTCAACTGCTGACAAATCGGTTTTTGAAGCCGGCTGGGTAAAAGTAGAAGATAGCTGGAAAAAACCGGAATTATCGCAAGTTTGGCAACAATTGCGGCAAATTCGTGGGGAAGTTAACCAAGTTCTAGAAGAAGCCCGTAAAGATAAAACGATTGGCTCATCTTTAGAAGCGAAAGTGCTGCTCTATGTTGCCGATGCAGAATTGCGCCGGCAGATGGAAATTATCAACCCAGATAGCTTAGACGGAAACGGCGTTGATGAACTGCGCTACCTGTTTATTTCCTCTGAGGTGGAATTGCTAGATTCACCGGCATCTCTGGAAGGAGTACAATATAAATCCCAATCTGAAGCGCTGGGAATTGGCGTTGTTAAAGCAGAGGGTGAGAAATGTGATCGTTGCTGGAATTACTCAACTCTCGTGGGTAAATCAACCGAGCATCCTTTAATTTGTGAACGATGCGAGCCGGCATTGGCTGGGGAATTTTAAAACTGGAAATTGAATAGAGGAAAAGATGCCGGTTGTTTATATCGGCATCTTTTTTATTTCTTTATAGGGTAAGCAGCTTTTAAGAAGGATTCTCAATTTCTAAGTCTAATAAATCAGTCCTTGAATCCTTCTTATTTTCTTTTCGATATTGTTCCAACATTACAAAGTCACAAGGTCTATATAATCCTTCTAGCTCTTTTGTATCCAACTCAAAATCTTCTATATCTGCCCATACGCTGTAGAGGCGCATCATTTCATCACCAAGATTTTTGATTAGCACGTCATAAAGCTTAGGGTGTTGTTTTTGAAGAGTAAATAGACGGGAGTCTTTATATAGCATATCTTGTAAACATGACCAGCATCCAACGCGCTGATAGCCCATATTGTAAAGTGGATTCAATGGAAGTTTATACTTTTGGATGTAGTCAGCAATATCTTGGTCTTTCCAAGCATAAAGGCACCAGGCGATGAGTGTGTTGTATGTTTTGCTATAGCGCAAGGCTCCATAGTCTGCAAAGTTTAACTTTCGCATCAAACTTTCAGATACACGCAAGCCTGTAATTACACCTTCAATCTTGTGTTCTCGATAAAATTGACGGGCGGGTGTCTCCTTCATTCGCCTACAGCATGAATTAGACAGCTTAACATCTGCCTTGTTTGATAAATCACGCATGAAGGTTGTATTCCCCCGGCCAGCAACAGGAATACCTTGTTCCCCGGTTAACTTCCAGAAATCAACTTTTGGCTTAACTTCATAAAAATTGAGGTTCCAATCTTGTGCCAGTTGACGAACGTACTTAATTGATTCAGGAAATTCGATACCCGTGTTTACGATCATTACAGGAATATCGGGTCTGATCTTACGGGCGATGTCAAGAGCGACTAAGCTATCACGTCCACCACTAAAAGCCACAGCTACATTGTCTGTAGCTTCAAAGAGAGTTCGTAGCACTTCACGAGCGAGAGCAACTTTACCCCTCAAATCTTTACGGTAGCAAACAGCAAGTTGCTTGATTACTCTGCCAAGACGCTCAGGTTTAGCGAAGGCATCTTCCTTAATTGTGGGTGGAGGACGATGGAAGATAGCCACTTTGCCAGTGCGGCTTTCCCATGTTCGGAGTTGATGAGGAGAAGAGTCGATTAGACGCTGCCCGAAAGATTTTGAGTATATAAGCGGGAGAAACTTATCAAAATATCGAGCTTCGAGCCTTTCTTCAATATTTGACATAGTGTGCTCTGCCTTACTATAAGACTCTCTACTTGAATAATACTGTCTAAAGAGAGAATACAGGCAGCGAAACTACTTCCTCTAGCTGGCATCTTCTTGCTTCCTACAGGCTGGCGGTGGAAACTTGACCCGGAGAGGCTGCCCGAAGAAATCAACATTGAGGATCAACTCTCCCTTTTGTAGCTCAGAGAGTCTATCCTTGATCTCTTTGGGAAATGCACGGTAGGGGTCTGTGCTTGTCTCCGTTGCATCCGTCAGTCCGAAAGCTTTGTTTGCACAGTTACCATATACTTGAGGATTGATACGTGATGCAAACTGCTCTGCACCAAAAAGAATTACCCCAAGAGAACCACCTCTAGCAGTAATGTCAACAATGTCGGTTGTTAATGGCGAAGATAAACCAGAAGGTGCATACTTATTCAGTTCATCTACAAAAATGACTATTTTCTTCAGTTCTCCTGTATCTCCAAAAGCCATTTTGTCTTCAACAGCTTTTAAAACATCTCCAAACACCCACTGCTTCTCAAGATCATTTACGCTACCAATATCCACAACTACAGTTTGACCAGCAGTTAAAGAGTCTTTAATGAAAGTAGAAGGCAAGCGAAAACGATTGCTTGCAAAATCCTGGCGCTCATAGTCAAATACACCAGTTGTTCTATTATTTGTTGCAGTATTTAGACTTTTCATTACGACTCTAACTGTAGAATCGGTTGCATTGAGGTACGAGCTTTTTTTTGCTACATGGGTTTGCAATTGACTTGACAGGTCAGAGAAAGTTCTCTGTGTCCAAGCGTATGAGGTGTTGTCATTATCCAGAGCATCAATAAGTTGCTCTTGAGGATCTGTGAGGGGTTGACTAGCTAAGAGAAGACGAAGCTTACCTTGTACATCCTGTAATGTATATCGATAGATGAAGTAATTATTTGGTTGGTTAGTAATTAGCCCATCTCCTGCCAGAGGTAAATTTCTCAAATCGGCATTGATTCGATTCGAGTCATTCTTTGACGAGGGCAGAAAATAGAATACGCTATTTTCATCAAATGGTCGCGCTTCTAACCCCATAGACTGCCAAGATTCTTGTAAGTTTCGTAGTCGTTCGCGCTGATCCTCCTCCAATTGTTCAAATTGTGCTGGGTTATTGGCTGCGGAAAGCAATCTATTAGGACGATGAATTTGTAGGAGATCACTTCCCTTGACGTTGAAGATGACGAAAGCTGTATCTTTTTGTGTTTGGAGAATTGCAGAAATAAGGAAAAGGATATAAGATGTCTTTGCCGCCAATCGAGACTTACCTGAAACATTGAGGTGCGCTCCTTCAGGACCCGTCAACCAGGATGCTTCCATGCAAACAGGAACTTTCACATTATTGGATTGCTCAATGTATCCAATCGGTATCCTGTATTCTTCTCGAATGTCATTTGCTCTCAACAAAGCTTGAATTGCTTCAGCATCTGCAAGATAGACAGGGCTATTAAACTGAACAGGCATTCGCACATTATCAGATGTTCCAAGAACTTGTGCTTTTGCAACATTGAAGGCTATGCGGTCAATCTCGCTAGTGAGTTGAACATCACCAAAGTTTGTTGATGCAAAAATTTCTAAAAAACTTTCCGCATCCGTGTAGCTCGTAATGTCTAGCACCTGTGCATACACTTGACGATGCGTTTGTTGCTCTCTGACCACTATTAAATCCAGTGGATTAATGTTTGTACTTGGATCAATCCAAAAGTAGAATTCGCGGCTATTGTTGCCCTGCATTTTGGTTGCCGCAACACGCCCAATAGTGTTTTGGCTCGGATTAGACTCTTGAGTTTGTTCCTGATTATATTCCTGAGCCTGATTTTGATTCGGTTGAGGAAGTTGACCGACCATGTGATTATTACTCCATCTAATACTGACTAGATTCCCAGATGCCTCTAAGTTTATCTACAGACTTTAGCTTGCTCTTAATCAAAGTCTCAGCGACATAAATTGGATACAGGAAAGACTCACCGCGTCTGTTGTCATACAGATACGGAGTTCGCAGTCTGAAAAGCTTATGACTGAGAGCATTAACAGTTTTTAATCTGAGAGTCGAATCTAGGTAAACATTAGACGGTGGTAGCTCAACTTTGATAATGCCGCTTACAGGACTCTGACGAGCATTGTGCAGCCTAATGAACCACATATAAGTGTATTTATCTAAACGGTTGATCTCTGGTGTGAGTTTGTACACAGGGCTGCGCCAACCTACAGGTAAGTTTGTCAGTATGCCTACAAGGTAGCCTATTCGTTCTCGCGTACTGTTTCGTTCAACAATTGGGTTGAGAGTAAAAGATTTACTGATTCCTACAACCTGAATATCACGCATATTATTGTTATAAGCATCTATGTCAAACAGCGTACCGTCTGCCGCAGTCCAATTGTCTGGATAGCTGTTAGAAAGTTCTCGAACTAACTCTCTTTCGCAAATTCGCATCCTTCGTCGCGCCCTTCGGATAGCTGCATTTCGCATCTCGACCATATCCGTAGGATCGATTTGCCTATTGCCAGATAATTTATCTGTAGGATCTTCAAGCTTAAATGTGCCACTAACTTGAAGATTAATGCCCATGCCTTGCTGAACGGAGGCTAAAATCATGTGCCTATTGTTAAAGCCTGTTTCTTGCCATCGTCCGTTATCAAAGGAAACAGCAACAGCACCCACATGAGATAGCCCAACAGGATACGAAACACCATTGGCACCTAACAGAAAGCCAACATTGACTGTTCGAGGCGAACCGTCAATAAAATGTGAAATCTGAGTTTCTGGGGTGTCCGCCGATAACTCGTCGATGCGCTGCTGTGGATGAAGCTCTTCAGCATGGGCATCTGCTGGTATTGTTGTATCCTCATCGCTACGAATGAACTGCTGTAAAACCTCTTCAGGCAACGACTCTGAAGAACTCCAAATTTCTATGCCGTGAGGTTCTAATCCTTGGCGGAACTGCCTAAGCGAAGCTATGTCATCCGTTAGGGGCATAGTAATTATGCTGAGGAAGGAAAAGTGATCCCGATTATTTTGACTCAAGAGTTCAACTTTGGCAATATCTCGATTAAGTCAAGCATTATTATTCCTCGCCTTTCCACTCTACTTGCCTTCATCTAATGGCTCATCGCACCAGCTTCACCCGCTACAGGCCAGCATTTTTGCGCCACACCAGCCGATGTCCCTTTAGCTCAGCCCGGTGTTCTTCCAGAAATGGAACCAACCTCGTCGCTCGCCTTTCCTACAAAGGAGTGATCCCATCAAATGACCAACGATTCAGATTCAATCCCACCATTAAGAAATAACAACGGCATCGCGCTCATGCCCAACATTCTCACCACATAACCGGCTTCCAATCTAGCTCTCAGCCGATGTTTGAGCCGCCAAGTGTAGTCCTCATTCGTGCCATCATACACGCCTACCAAGCCAGCTCGCCACTTTTTGCCCAAATCCAAAAGCTGAGACATCGTTGTATCTTGGTTCTCTACCAGGATGTAGAGCTTATCCGCAGGGTAGGCAATGAAATGGATGATGCTGGTTTTAGGCAGGGGACGATAAGCGTGTTGGAAAGCCGAATAGGTTTCACGTCTGTATTAATAAATACTTTCAATTTTTAGTTTCAAAGTTGCAAATCCCCATCATTTTAACTGGAATAAACTATAGCAATTTTAAATTGGTTGTCAGAGTTCTAGCGGTCAAGAGACCCGCACTCTAAGGTTTTCAGGCTGATGAGCCTTGATAAATCGCACAGCAATGCTCTAGGTGAAAAATCTTAGGGAGAAACCGCCACTTTTAGTGTGGATTATCACTTAAACATTTAACATTTTAATGAGTCTGAATCTTTCAAAAGAACGAGGTTAAACAACCATCAAGCGTCTTAGTGTGGAGGCATAATTCTCACGAATTTGAGAAAGTCTTTGAGATTGTTAAACACACAATTGTAGAAGGTTTCTATGGTTTCCAATCAACAACAAACCGATTCAACGTCCGATCCCGACAACGCCACACCGGCAACTGCCTCATCCGCCTAAACTGCCGACACCGGCTTCCCCCGGACAAATGCCGGTTCCCCACTTTCCAGCACCGGGACGCTTAGATCCCCCGGTGTAGGCTCAAGAAATGCCTAATAGGACAAACGCTATGAGGCAATATAATCGCTTTCCCCCTCGCTGGACACGACGACAACTCCTTCGATTTGGGGTTGCCGGTGTTGTCTTACCCCTCGCTGTCTCTCAAATATCCAGTTGTGTGAAACAGGACTTATCGATTATGAGAAGCTCAAAACAAGCTGGTTCAGCTGCGACTGAAGGACAATTGCGTTCTCGTCCAAGCCAGCCCACAGAAGCCGGAACTCCCGGACTGCATCCGTTGAAGTTGGATGGTAAGCGAGATGGCTTCCTCTACGTGCCTAAGGGCTATCGCCCTGAACGCCCCGCCCCCCTCGTCTTGATGCTACACGGTGCAGCAGGCGACGCTGAGGGCGCACTGAACATCGTTCAAAAGCTAGCAGATCCATACGAGACGATTTTGCTAGCTGTAGACTCGCGCCGGCAGACCTGGGATATGATTATGGGCCAGTATGGACCCGACATTGCCTTCATGGATCGGGCGCTGGCACAGACCTTCAGCCGTTATGCCGTAGATCCAAGCCGGTTGGCAATTGCCGGCTTCTCTGATGGCGCTTCCTATGCTCTCTCGGTTGGCGTCACCAATGGCGACCTGTTTACCCATGTCGTTGCCTTCTCACCCGGATTCATGGCACCGGCAGCCCAAGTTGGCAAACCCCAATTGTTCATCTCTCACGGCCAACGAGACGAGGTGCTACAAATTGATCGATGTAGCCGTCGAATTGTACCCGTGATGCAGCGAGCCGGTTATGAGGTGGTATATGAGGAATTTGACGGGCCTCATACCGTTCCTGGGCCGATTGCTCTGAAAGCCTTAGAGTGGTTTAAAGAAACACCCCCAACAGAGAGTTGACCATTCCCTTCTACTTGAAGCACTGAAAAGGCAGTTTCTCCTAAAATTCTATGGGTTGCTGTTGCCTTTAGGAATGTTATCCCAGAGCAAAAACTGACCTAGGTTCCTATAGGCACTCAAGCCAGATCAATATGCACTGGTTACATTGGTTAAGCCAAACTTTGCCGTATTGGTGATGGCTTTTGGGTAAAGTCTGTTAATATCTAGAGCCGCAATCTTTTAGTCAGGATGCGGTTGACCTAATACCTTGAGCGTATTGTAGGAAAAATCTTTACGGGATTCAAGGCGATTTTGTTCAGCGGTTTGCCACGCGCTCCTACGAATAGCATTTTCAATTTCAGGAATTGTGAATCCGCTTTGGCTTATGTAACTAAAAGTGTGTTGAGAGAGCTGAATTGATTTTACCTCTAATTTAGATTTTCTCTAGAAATTTCATAATTATTTGTGCTAATTCAAATTCAATTTTTAATATTGTTGCTTTTATTAATTAAATTTGATTTTCAAGATTCATCTCCATAAAGCCAATCATCATATTCTTTTGATTCCATAAGTTTTACTCAGCAAAACTTCTTCAGAATCTCCTCATTCGCTCAAAATTATCAATTTGCCGCTGAAATAAATCGGCAAATTTTTATTTAGCAAAATGCGGGTTTGACAGAGTTGATGGGGATCGGATTTCTCGACTTTTTTCAAGATACGTTAAAATCTGTCTCTACAATCAATCCGAGTCCAACACAAACAAAAACGCTGATTGAGCCTATGAAACTGAAAAGTACCGCTTTTGCTGCGAATGAGTCGATCCCCGCTAAATACACCTGCGATGGGCAAAATATTTCTCCACCGCTGAGTTGGGATGAAGCGCCGGCAGAAACTCAAAGCTTCGCCCTGATCGTTGACGATCCCGATGCACCAGGAGGGACATTTACCCACTGGGTTCTTTTTAACTTGCCGGCAGAAACTCGCCAAATACCAGAGGCTGCAAGCGATACAGGCGGCGTTCCTGGCAAAAACGATTTTGACACATTCGATTATGGCGGCCCTTGTCCCCCAGGCGGCACTCACCGTTACTTTTTCAAACTCTACGCATTGAATCACAACCTGGAACTCGAACCGGGGATCGAAAAAGCCGATGTGCTGAGAGCGATGGAAAGCCACATTTTGGCCACAGCAGAACTCGTAGGACATTACACCCGAAAATCTTAGTCCTGTATTAACCTCACAGCGGTGCCGGTAGCAGTAATGAGCAAGAGACTACCGGCTCCGTCAATGTTAATTGTGCCGGTGTTAATTTCGACGCCAATCACCGCATCTGCACCCAGGCGCTGAGCGCGTTGTTCCAGTTCTGCAAGTGCGTCCCGTTGCCCCCGTTCAAACACCTGTTCATAGCTGCCGGTGCGCCCACCGATGATATCGCGAATGCCGGCAAAAAAATCTCGCACGGCGTTGGTGCCGTAAACGACTTCGGCTGTTACAATCCCCAAATAATCTTGAATGACCATCCCTTGAAGAACGTCAGTTGTTGTTACAATCATTGATTGTCCTCGCAATGTGAAAAAAATCGCACAAGTCCGGATATCAATATCAATCATTGCTGATTGAATATTGAAGCAACAGTAGCATATTAGATTTGGCAGGAATATCTTAGGCCGTGCAAAAGCAAACTCTGTTCGTCATCAGTTTCTGGTTGTTGGGATCGCTCCCCGCCACCCAGCCACCTGTCGCCCAAGCTCAAGCACTTGTGGCGCAAAACAACAACAACCAACAGCTGGGCAAACTTCTCCAGCAAGCCCGTGAATTAGTAAACAAAGGAGATTTTCCCACCGCCTTAACACTTTACGAACAAGCAGCCAACTTAGACCGCAAAAACGCCCGAATTTTCTCTGGTATAGGCTACGTGCAGGCGCGCCAGGCAAACTACGAAGCCGCTGCATCAGCCTACCAGCAAGCCGTTGCCATTGAACCCAATAATGGAGATTTTCAATACGCGCTGGCATTCAGTTTAGCTCAGGCCGGCGATAATGCCGGGGCTGCCGGTGCCTATCGTCGCGCCGCCCAAATTGATCCAAAAAACATGAATGCTCATTTGGGACTAGGCGTTGTGCTGATGCGCCAAGAAGACTACAAAGGCGCTCAGAATGCATTTCAAAAAGCGATTGACCTTGACGGCAAATACTGGAAGGCTTATGAGTCGATGGGATTATCGCTCGTGCGGCAAGGCCGGCATCAGGAAGCGATAGAGGTGCTAAAACGAGCCGCTGGAATGGCTCCCAAGCAAGCAAGTGTGAAGCTGGGTTTAGGCACGGCTTACTTGGCGGAAGGCAACTTAAACGCTGCGAGAGTGGAGTTAGAACGAGCTGCCCAACTAGAGCCGCGTAATCCTGACATTCACTTCCAAGTTGGCAAAATATTCCAAGCGCAGAATGATTTTGCTCGTGCTGTCGTGGCTTATAAACAAGCCATAGCCATTAATCCCAAATCTGTAGAAGCGCAAGCGGCAATTGGCGATGTTCGCTTGCAAGAGCAGGATTATTTAGCAGCGATTGTGGCTTACAAAGAGGTCATTAAACTCGCTCCTGAAAATGCTGGAGCCTACTACAACCTAGGTCTAGCATTTAAAGGTCGAGATCGCCGGCCAGAAGCAAAAGAAGCCTTTGAGGAAGCCCGCAAACTCTATAAAAAGCAGGGCAACACTAAATGGGTGGAAAAAGTTGATAAAATGCTGCAAGAACTGAAAAACTGATTGTACTTAGAAGTCAGGTAAAAATGAAGAATTAAGCATTGAAAATCGGGTCTCTTAATTCTTCATTTTTCTCAAGTGTAGTGACATAGAAAGGCGAAGTACATTGATACTTAAAGGCAAGACTTGTGGAAGGCATCCATTCAACAAAGCGTTAATAACTCACCAACGCCGGCAAAGGCGCAACTCCACTGTCCACGTACCTTCTGCTGGTAAAATGCTTTAAAACTCGGGTAATGAGATTGATGGAATGCAATCTCGATGGTCATGATTTCACTAGGGCACAGTTGACGATGGCAGTGGCGATGTTTGAGTTTATCCCCTATCAGTTGTTTATGCCACAAAGGTTCAAAAAGAAGGCCGCAAATCATCGATAGAGCAAAAAAGTTCTTCTTGACTAAGCATGGGACGAGCAAGTATTGCTGTTGTGTGATGACTTTTAGCTTACTCGCTTGTCCCTTCCTTATCCCGAACTCAGGTTATGTAGCTTGCCGTACCACCTTAACCTCGCCAATAGCTGTCTGAGAGCCTTGAGCTTTCCCTGCGGCATCGCGGGTTTCCAGTGCTTGCCCCTTATTAGCCGAAAACCATCCTACTTCAAGGCGGTAATGCCCAGGTCGTACATTAGGCACAGTTGTTAACTTATGAACATCTCGCACAACTGTACCTGGCACGATTTGATCGAGAGGCAAATAGCCAGCTACCAAAGGAGCATCGGAACGGTTCTGAGAATTTCCATCTTGATTACGCAGGCTGACGCTTATGTTGAAATCTGGCGGTAGTGGCTCCAGAAATTTCCAGTAGAACGTAACTAGAATCTCCTCACCTGGTTTTAGCTCAGATCGACTCAGGTCATATCCTAGCAAGCGTATCTGTTTACCAAAAGATAAAGAGAGGGGAACCTGGATGTTTTTTAAATCCTCAGGTAGAGGCACAGGGCCTGGATAGACTCGCACATAGTCAACTCCGTGTAGCTGTACAGTGTGCAACGGTTGCTGTGCTGTAAAGTAAGCGAATACAGCCGGTTCTGGCTTCTGGCGCTGTATCGCATTGATGTAATACACCACACGATTAACTGATGTCCACTTGTCTAGTTCTACAGTACGACCTTGAAAATAGGGGGCAAACACTGTGGGGTGCAATACAGCTGCGGTAATTTCTTGAGTATTGGGTGACTGGTTTAACCAGTGAGCAGCTTGATCTAGACCCTCTCCTTGACCTATCGTTAACAAGTTTTGAACGGTGCGTGGACCCCCCAATAAAGGATTGTAGTAAGTTAAATAGTAGGGATAATGGGGTAAAAGGATGACAATTTGAGCGAGTGCAAGCAAGACTCCAGTCTTTATTCCTCGGTTAGTCTTCCATCTAGCAACCCAGTTATTAGACAAGCGAGGTTGTAGTGATACCCCCCAGTGTTTAACCCAAGCTCCAATTGTTCTCCACCCAACCCCAGCCAACAAGGCTAGCTCTGGCCAAGCGAGAAGGAAGTAGCGATCAAACTTGCTATTGATAGTAGATAAAAAGACTAGGACACACAAGGGGATTAAGAACAGGGCAATTAGCTCAGGGGTTTTCTTACAACCACGACGCAACTTGGGAATGACCAGTATGGCTAAACAAGCTAGTAACCCAGCTTGCATGGCGGGTGAAAGACGATAGGCTAGGACTAACGGATAGAAAGCAAGCCCTGGCGAAGTGCTTATCTGTCCTAGAAAGAAATGACCACCCCTATCAGCTTCTTTTTCAAGACCTTCTTTGAGGGCGTCAAATGTTTGTCGAGGTGCCACCCACAATGCGGGCCAAATCAGAAAGATGACCGCACCTAAGCTCATGCTCCACAACATCAGATCTATAATTTGTCGCTTCCAGCCTCTTGGAGGAAAATTTGTCCGCCAGAGTCCTAACTCAATTAGAACAATCCAGATAATAACTGCAGGCACAAGGCAAAGAGTCGGTATTTTAGCAGCCGTTGCCAATCCCATTAGTGCACCTGAAGCTACAAGCCATTTGCGATCGCCATCTCCCCGTAAGTAAAGCAGAAGAAGGAGCAATGCCAACACACTAAAGTCAGCTTGTAAGGCATCAGTTGTGATGAAGCGCTGATAGCCTAAAAAGAACGGTTCTAGTATAAGTAAGCTAATGGCAGCTAGAGCCGCAGGTCGCCCTAACAGTTGTTTGGCAAGTATATATATCCCTACCATGCAAGCTGAAGTAATCACTGCTTGTAGCAAGCGAGGTATTATATATAAGTTGATGGGTATAGACGACTGTATTATAGCGTTTCTCGAATAACAGAGGTACAGTAATGGGGAGCTGTTGAGGGTGTAAAGATGAAAGCCTACTCACTGGACTTGCGGGAAAAAATAATCCAAGTGTATGAGAATGAAGAAATATCGCAACGGGAATTGGCGAAACGATTTTGTGTAGCCAAAAGCTTCATTCAAAAGTTAATAAAACAGTAGAGAGAAAG